>NZ_JBHZAL010000019.1:70065-154172 GCF_042754245.1 Nocardia sp. NPDC059228
CGGGCCGCACAGTCCCACATTAGGGGGCGGCGCCCCTGTACCCCCGCGGTTAAACACGCAACCGAAATACCCCCCACCCCACGGGGTTGTTGGGGGCGCCGCCGCGGGGATCCCCGCGGCGGCGCACACTGTCATTTCTCGAAGTAGCGGCGCGGGTTCCGTCCCAGGATGGTGTCGATGTCGTCCTCGGTGAGGCCCTTGGCGAGGAGGGCTGGGAGGACATCCTCGCTGATGTGGCGGTAGTTCCACTTCGGCGCGATCTGGGCCTTGGCGGCCGGATCGAACCAGTCCATGAAACAGGCGGCGTCGTGGGCGATGACGATCTTGTCGCGGTAGCCGCGGCGGACGAGTTCCACGATGGTGTTCACGCGGTCCTCGAACGGCAGCAGGACGTCGATGCCGAAGCGGTCCATGCCGAGATAGGAACCCGCATCGGCCAATTCGGTGAGGTAGTCCAGATCGGTGGAATCACCGGAGTGGCCGATCACCACGCGGGTCAGGTCCACGCCCTCCTCGCGCAGCACCCGCTGGGCCACCAGCCCGGACCGGGTGTGCGGGTTGGTGTGCACGGTGATCGGCGCACCCGTCCGCACCGCCGCCTGACCGACCGCCCGCATCACCCGTTCCACACCCGGCGTCAGCCCGGGTTCCTCGATGGCGCACTTGAGGAATCCCGCGCGCACCCCGGTCCCGGCGATGCCCTCGGTGAGGTCCTTGACGAACAACTCCACCATGGGCTCGGGCATGTCCATCATCAAACCCGGTCCGTTGTAATGGAATTGGAACGGCAGGTCGTTGTAGGTGTAGATGCCGGTGGCGACGACGATATTCAGCTCGGTGCGGGCCGCGATCTGCTGGATGCGGGGGATGTAGCGGCCCAGCCCCAGCACGGTCGGGTCCAGGATGGTGTCGATGCCCAGCGATTTCAGCTCGTCGAGCTGCTTCACGGCGTCGTCGACTCGGGCCTGCTCATCCCAGTCGCCGTAGTTCTGCCGGTACTCCTCGCCGAGCACGAAGACGTGCTCGTGCACCAGCACCCGGCCCAGCTCGCTGGAATCGACGGTGCCGGTGACGGTGGGGACGATGCTCATCGGGATGCCTTGTCTGTGAACAGGGTCGGGTCGATGGCGCGCTTGAGGATCTTGCCCGTCGCGCCCTTGGGCAGCTGGTCGGTGAAGGCGAAGCGGTGCGGCACCTTGTAGGCGGACAGCCGCTCCTTGGCCCAGGCGCGCAGCTCCCCGGCATCGAGTTCGACGCCGGGCGCGGTGGCCACCACCGCGCGCACCTCCTCGCCGTAGTGGTCGTCGGGCAGGCCGATCACCGCCACCTCGACAATGCCGGGGTGCTCGTAGAGCACCTCCTCGACCTCGCGCGGATACACGTTGTAGCCGCCGCGAATGATGAGATCCTTTGCGCGGTCGACGATGTAGACGTAGCCGTCGGCGTCGACGCGGCCCAGATCACCGGTGCGCAGCCAGCCGCCGGACAGATCGGCCGCCGTCGCGTCGGGCCGCTGCCAGTACCCCTTCATCACGCTGGGCCCGCGCATGAACAGCTCACCGACCGTATCGGCGGGCAGCGCCGTGCCCTCCGGGTCGCGCACCTCGATCGACGTGCCGGGCAGCGCGGTACCCACCGACCCGGCCCGCTGCTCGCGATCCAGGGGGTTGTAGGTCGCGGCTCCGCTGGACTCGGTGAGCCCGTAGCCCTCGAGAATGGTGCAGCCGAAACGTTCCGTGAAGGACCGGATCACCTCCGCGGGCAGCGACGCGCCACCCGAGCAGGCCAGCCGCAGGCTCGCGAAATCCTCCGGACCGTAGTCGCCGGCGCTGTGCAGCATGGCATTCCACATGGTCGGCACGCCCGCCACCACGGTGAGCCGGTGATCGCGGATCGTCTCGATCATCGCCCCCGGGACGAACGGCGACACCATGGAGAACGAACTGCCCGCGTGCAGGGTGGTGATCAGGCACACCGCCTGCCCGTACACGTGGAACAGCGGCAGCCCGGTGCCGAAGCGCTCCTCCGGCGTGAGCCGCAGCTGATCGATGAAAATGCGTGCGGTCTCGATCAGATTGGCGACGGTGAGCTCCACGCCCTTCGGTTTGCCCGTGGTCCCCGAGGTGTAGAGCAGGATGGCGGTGTCGTCCGGTTCGCGCCGGACCGGTTCGGCGGCGGGCTGGGCGGGGGAGGCGTGCGCACCGGGTTCGAGCACCTGCACCGGGATGCCGCGCTCGGCGGCGGCCTGCTCGGCCGCGGTGCGCGCCAGATGCCAGGCGATGGCGTACCGGGCGCCGGAATCGTCGAGCACGTAGCCGATTTCGGGTGCGGTCGCCATGGTGTTCACCGGGATGGCGACGGCTCCGATCAGATGCGCGCCCAGGTAGGCGATCACGAACTCCGGCACGGTCGGCGCCACCAGCAACACGCGATCTCCCACCGCGACACCGGATTCGGTGAGCAGACCGCCGAAGGCCGCACTGCGGCGGGCCAGCTCGGCGTAGGAGAGGGTGTCGTCCAGGTGGCGCAGCGCGATGGCGTCGGGGCGTTCGGACGCGTGCTGCCAGATACGGTCGGCGACATTTGTCATGGAACATCCAGTTATGTAGAGGTCGAATGAGACGGGGTCGGAGTGAGCGGCGTCACGACCCTGTGCGCGACCATATCTGAATCCGGTGTCAACTTCAATGACGGTCGGCCGTCGTTCCGGCCGCGCGAGCGAGCGGGTGAAAGACGTCGGCGTGGGACGATATGTGCTGGTATACGCGGTGATACGGTGGCAATCGGCAGCCGTCCCTGCGACCGAGTGAGTGATCCGCCGTGACGTCCGAACCCATCGACCGCGAGGCCGCGCCGCGCCGGGTACCCCCGCGCACCAAGCGCGGCGAGCGCACCCGTGCCGCCCTCATCGCGGGGGCGCGCGAGGTGTTCGAACGCGACGGCTACCTCGACGCCAGGATCGCCGACATCTCCAAGGCCGCGGGCGCCGCCGCCGGCTCGTTCTACACCTACTTCGACAGCAAGGAAGAGATCTTCACCGCCGTTGTCGAGGAGGTGCAGGAGGAAATGCTGCACCCGCACGTGCGGGCCCGCACCGGCGTCACCGACCCGCGCGAACTCGTCGAGGCCGCCAACCGGGAATACCTGCTGGCCTACAAGCGCAATGCGCGCCTGATGGGGGTGTTCGAAGAGGTCACCCAGATCAACGAGAACTTCCGCGCGCTGCGCCTGGAACGCAACCGTGCCTTCATCCAGCGCAATGCCAGGATGATCCGCGAACTGCAGGAATCCGGGCGGGCCAGTGCGGATCTCGATCCGCTGATCACCGCTCAGGCGCTGTCGGTGATGGTCAGCCGCATGGCCTACATGGTCTTCGTCCAGCACCAGCGCATCGGCTTCGAGAAGCTGGTCGGCACCCTGACTCAGCTGTGGGTCAATGCCCTGCAGATGAAGTCCGAATAGCTCGCGACCCGCCTGATAGCTCGCGACCCGTCCGATAGCTCGCGACCCCGCGTGCGCGGATGCGGCGGTAGCTGCCGCGAGGGTCCGGAAATATGAATCCGGGTTCGAGTTCGCGTCGTTTTCTCCTGTATGACCTCGGCTTTCGAGTGCACTGTGTGACGTATCACAGGAGTTCGATCCCCTCGGTGGTATTGACCGCGACGGGAGTTTGGCGCATCGTGGCGGAAGAAAATAAGCGCTTAGTAAGTTCCCTGCTCGGGGTCGGCCCCGGGTCGCGGCGCGAGACCGCCGTGGCCACGGGCGACCTGAAAGGACCTGTCCGTGAACAGATTCGAAGGCAAGACCGCCATCGTCACCGGCGCCAGCCGGGGTATCGGCCTCGGTATCGCGCAGCGCCTGGTGGACGAGGGCGCCAAGGTCGTGATCACCGCCCGCAAGCAGGAGGCGCTCGACGAGGCCGTCGCGGCCCTGGGCGGGCCGTCGAAGGCGCTGGCCGTGGCGGGGCGCGCCGACGATGCCGCGCATCAGGCCGAGGCCCTCGAGCGGGCCGTCGAGACCTTCGGCAGTGCCGACCTGCTGGTGAACAACACCGGGATCAATCCGGTGTTCGGGCCGATGGTGGAACTCGACCTCGACGCGGCCCGGAAGATCGTGGAGGTCAACTGTCTTGCCGCGCTGTCGTGGGTGCAGCACGCCTACCGGGCGTGGATGAAGGATCATGGCGGCGCGGTCGTGAACGTTTCCTCGGTCGCCGGGCTCAAGCCCGCGCCCGGCATCGGTTTCTACGGTTCCAGCAAGGCGATGCTGACCCACATCACCCAGGAGCTCGCGGTCGAACTCGGCCCGGACATCCGTGTCAACGCCGTCGCGCCGGCGGTGGTGAAGACGAAGTTCGCCACCGCGCTCTACGAGGGCCGCGAGGAGCAGATCGCCGCCGCCTACCCGCTCAAGCGGCTGGGCGTGCCCGAGGACATCGGCAGCGTGGTCGCCTTCCTGCTCTCCGCGGACGCGGCCTGGCTCACCGGCCAGCTGCTCGTGGTGGACGGCGGCCTCACGCTGACCGGGGGCGTCTAGAGTGGCGGACATGCGGGCCTGGCGGGTCCACGAACTGGGCGAGCCTGCGCAGGTGATGCGGCTCGACACCGTGGAGCGCCCCGAACCCGGCCCACGTCAGGTGGTCGTGCGGGTCACCGGCGCGGCGGCGAACTTTCCCGACGTGCTCATGTGCCGCGGCCTGTACCAGGTGAAGCCGCCGCTGCCGTTCACGCCCGGCGTCGAGCTGTGTGGGGAGGTCGTGGCCACGGGTGCCGAGGTCACCGGGATCGCGGTCGGTGACCGTGTGCTCGGCGGCAGCTCGCTGCCGTACGGCGGTTTCGCCGAGTACGCGCTCCTGGAGGCGTCTCAGATCTTCACCGCGCCAACCGCTTTGGACGATGCGGAGGCCGCCTCCCTGTTCATCGGTTACCAGACGGGATGGTTCGGACTGCATCGTCGTGCCGCGCTGCAGGCGGGGGAGACCCTGCTGGTGCACGCGGCCGCGGGCGGGGTCGGCAGTGCCGCCGTCCAGCTCGGCAAGGCGGCCGGGGCCCGCGTCATCGGCGTGGTGGGCGGGCCCGAGAAGGCCGAGTACGCCCGCGCGCTCGGCGCCGACATCGTGATCGACCGCAGGAGTGAGGATTTCGTCGAGGTCGTCAAGCAGGTCACGGGCAATCGCGGCGCCGACGTCGTCTACGACCCGGTCGGCGGCGACACCTACACCCGCTCGACCAAGTGCATCGCCTTCGAGGGCCGCATCCTGGTCGTCGGCTTCGCGGGCGGCGACATCCAGAGCGCCGCACTGAATCACGCACTGGTCAAGAACTATTCGATCGTCGGCCTGCACTGGGGGCTCTACAACGCCTACGACCCGGCCGCGGTCGCCGACTGCCACCGCGAGCTGACCCGGCTGGCCACCGCGGGCGCGATCCGCCCCCTGGTCAGCGAACGACTCGCCCTGGCGGACATCGCCGATGGCGTCCAGCGCCTCGCCGACGGCAAGACCGTCGGGCGCGTGGTCTGCACGCCCTCGGCCTGATCGACACCGACCTGATCGCACCACAGAGGAGAACATCGTGAACACGCAGACACCGCGGGTAGCGGTCGTGACCGGCGCGGCCCGGGGCATCGGCGCCGCGATCGCACGGCGACTGGCGGACGACGGAATGGCCGTCGCCGTCCTGGATCTCGACGAGGAGGCCTGCAAGCCGGTCGTCGCGGAGATCGAGGCGGCCGGCGGCCGCGCCCTCGCCGTCGGCGCGGACGTGTCCGACGAGCAGGCCGTGGCCGCGGCCGTGGACCGGGTGGCCGCCGAATTGGGCGCGCCCACCGTGCTGGTCAACAATGCGGGCATCCTGCGCGACAACCTGCTGTTCAAGATGAGCGTCGCCGATTGGGACGCGGTCATGGGCGTGCACCTGCGCGGCGCGTTCCTGTGCACGCGGGCGGTCCAGCGCCACATGATCGAGCAGGGCTTCGGCCGCATCGTCAGCCTGTCCAGCACCTCGGCGCTGGGCAATCGCGGCCAGGCCAACTACTCGGCCGCCAAGGCCGGACTGCAGGGCTTCACCAAGACCCTCGCCTTCGAGCTCGGCAAGTTCGGCGTCACCGCCAATGCCGTCGCGCCGGGCTTCATCGAGACCGAGATGACCCAGGCCACCGCCGAGCGCATGGGCGTCTCGTTCGACGACTTCCGGCAGGCGCTCATCTCCACCATTCCGGTGGCCCGCTCCGGCAAGCCCGAGGACATCGCGCACACGGTGTCGTTCCTGGCGAGCGAGGGCGCGGGATTCGTGTCGGGACAGGTCATCTACGTGGCCGGCGGGCCGAAGAACTAGTCGCGCAACGGAATCGAACGGAAGGACGCGAACAATGCGGGTATTCCAGGGGCTGCCCGAACTGGAGAAGGCAGTCGGCACCCATCTCGGCTACAGCGACTGGCACACCGTGACCCAGGAGCAGATCGACCGGTTCGCCGACGCGACCGGCGATCACCAGTGGATCCACATCGATCCGGAACGGGCCGCCGCCGGCCCGTTCGGGACGACCATCGCGCACGGCTTCCTCACCCTGTCGCTGCTGCCCATGCTCACCGCGAGCGTGTACACCGTCGAGGGGCTGTCGATGGGAGTCAACTACGGGGCCAACAAGGTTCGCTTCCCGTCCCCGGTCCCGGTGGGCTCGCGACTGCGCGCCGGGGTGGAACTGGTGTCGCTGACCCCGGCGAGCATGGGGTTCCAGGCGGTCAGCCGGGTCACCGTGGAGATCGACGGCGCGGCCAAACCGGCCTGTGTCGCCGAAGCCGTCTCCCTGCTGGTGCCCTGAGACGAAGGAGCAGGACCGATGAGCGATACGGTTCGCGACGATCTGCGCCGGCGGGTGGAATCCCTGCTGGCCGAGCATGATCCGGCCACCACCGACCCGGTGACCTTCCACCGCGCCCGCTTCGACGCCGGACTGGCCTGGGTGTACTTCCCCGTCGGGCTGGGCGGCCGCGGTGCCGACCGCGACCTCCAGCTGTTCGTCGACGAGCTGTTCGAACAGGCGGGAGCTCCGGGTCATCAGGCCGAACTCAACGGCATCGGCCTCGGGATGGCGGCGCCCACCATCGCCATCCACGGCACCCCGGAGCAGCGGCAGCGCTACCTGCGTCCGCTGTGGACCGGCGAGGAGATCTGGTGCCAGCTGTTCAGTGAGCCGGGCGCCGGATCGGATCTGGCGGCGGTCGGCACCCGGGCCGTCCGAGACGGTGAGGACTGGATCGTCAACGGGCAGAAGGTGTGGACGTCGGTGGCCCACAAGGCCGATCTGGCGATCCTGCTCGCGCGCACCGACCCGGACCGCCCCAAGCACGCGGGCCTGTCCTTCTTCATCTGCGATATGCGCCATCCGGGCGTCGAGGTGCGGCCGCTGCGCCAGATCACCGGCGAGGCCGAGTTCAACGAGGTCTTCCTCACCGACGTCCGCATCCCCGACGCTCAGCGCCTCGGCGGGGTGGGGGAGGGCTGGCGCGTCGCCACCACCACCCTCAACAACGAGCGGGCGGCCATCGGCGGGCGCGCGGTGCCGCGGGAGAGCGGTGTGCTCGCCGCGGTCACCCGCACCTGGCGGGACAATCCGGACAGGCACACGCCGGAACTGCACGACCGGCTGCTGCGGCTGTGGGTCGAGGCCGAAGCCGGGCGGCTGGCCGCCGCCCGCATGCGGCAGCGGACCTCCGCCGGTCAGCCGGGGCCCGAAAGTTCCGCGCTCAAACTGGCTTTCGCGCGGTCCAACCAGCAGCTGACCGGTCTCGAACTGGAGATCCTCGGCGAGGACGGCCTGCGCTACGACGACTGGACCATGGTGCGGCCCGATCGCGTCGACTTCGCCGGCCGCGGGCCCGGCTACCGCTACCTGCGCGCCAAGGGCAATTCGATCGAGGGCGGCACGTCCGAGATCCTGCGCAATATCGTCGCCGAACGGGTCCTCGGCCTGCCCGGCGAGGCGCGCGGAGACAAGGACATCGCCTGGAAGGACCTGGCCCGATGAGCGACGACATCCTGCTGCTCGATACCGACACCGAGGCGGCGCTGCGCCACGCGGTGCGCGATCTGCTTGCGGCCCACTGTGATCCGGCGGCGGTCGCGCGGGCCTATGCGGGCGATCGGGCGCTGACGCCGGGATTGTGGAAGGCGCTGGCGCGGGACCTGGGGCTGGCCGGACTGCTCGTCCCCGAGGAGCGTGGCGGCGCGGGCGGCTCCGCTCGCGACGCGGCGGTGGTGCTGGAGGAACTGGGGCGGTCCGTCGCGCCCGTACCGTTTCTCACCAGCAGTGTCATCGCGGCCACCGTGCTGCTCGCCGGTGAATCCGACCTGGTCGCGCAGCTCGCCGACGGTGCGGTGACGGTCGCGCTGCTCGCGCCCTTCACCGCCGCCTCGCCGGACGCGGTCCCGTCCTTCCGCAAGGATGCCGACGGCCGCCTGTCCGGCAGCGTGACCAGCGTCGCGGGCGTCCTGGACGCCGATGTACTGCTGGCCGCGGTCGAAACCACCTCCGGCACCGAGATTCATGCCGTGCCGGTGGCTGCGGCCACGGTGACGCCGGTGGTCTCGCTCGATATGACCCGGCCGCTGGCCGACGTGGTGGTCGACGCCGCGCCCGGGCAGCTCGTGGTCCCGGCCGAGGCGGGAGCGGCCGCGCTGCGGACGGCGCTGGAGACCGGCGCGGCGCTGCTGGCCTCGGAGCAGGCGGGTATCGCGGCGTGGTGCCTCGAGGCGACCGTCGGCTATCTGAAGATGCGCCGCCAATTCGGCCGCGTGGTGGGCGGATTCCAGGCGCTCAAACACCGTCTCGCCGACCTGTTCGTGGAGGTCGAGGCGGCGGCCGCCAGTGCCCGCTACGCGGCGGGCGCGATCGCGGCGGGCGATCCCGACGCTTCGGTGGGCACCGCGGTCGCCGCGGCCTACTGCGCGGACGTCGCGGTGACATCCGCCGAAGAAGCGCTGCAATTGCACGGCGGCATCGGCATGACGTGGGAGTATCCGGTGCATCTGTATCTCAAGCGCGCCAAGGCCGATCAGCTCGGGCTCGGCAGTCCCGGCCGGCACCGCGCGGTGCTGGCCGAACTGGCCGACCTCGGCTCGGCCGCCGGAAAACGAAGTTGAATCCGGGTTCAAGTATAGTTTCGCCTGCGCGGCACAGACTATTTCGAGGAGTGAGCATGTTCGACATGACCGATCGGGCCCAGCGCTACCGGGACGATCTACTCGCCTTCATGGACGAGCACGTCTACCCGGCCGAGGCGGTGTACGAGGAGCAGATGGCGGAGTCCGGGGATCCGCACTTCCAGCCGCCGATCGTCGAGGAGCTCAAGACCGAGGCCAAGAAGCGGGGGCTGTGGAATCTCTTCCACCCGCATCCGGAATGGGGCCCGGGCCTGACCAACCTGGAGTACGCGCCGCTGGCCGAAATCATGGGCCGCAGTGCGCATCTCGCGCCGGAGGCCACCAACTGTGCCGCCCCCGACACCGGGAACATGGAGGTGCTCACCCTCTTCGGCACACCCGAGCACAAGGAGCAGTGGCTGCGCCCGCTGCTGGACGGTGAGATCCGGTCCGCGTTCGCCATGACCGAGCCCGCGGTCGCGAGCTCCGACGCCACCAATATCCAGCTGCGCATGGATCGCGACGGCGACGACTACGTGCTCAACGGCCGGAAGTGGTGGACCTCCAACGCCTTGCACAAGAACTGCAAGGTCCTCATCGTCATGGGCAAGACCGATACCAGCGCGGCCACGCACCGCCAGCAGTCGATGATGGTGGTCCCGATCGATGCCCCCGGCGTGACCGTGCAGCGCGGCCTGCCGGTCTTCGGCTACCAGGACCGCGAGGGGCACGCCGAGGTGCAGTTCGAGAACGTGCGGGTGCCCAGGACCGCGCTGCTCGCCGGTGAGGGCGACGGATTCATGATCAGCCAGGCCCGCCTGGGCCCGGGCCGTATCCACCACTGCATGCGCGCCATCGGCATGGCCGAGCGGGCCCTCGATCTGATGATCGACCGTGCGCAGTCGCGCGTGACCTTCGGTGAGCCGGTGGCGAATCGGGCCAATATCCAGGACTGGATCGCCGAGTCCCGCATCGAGATCGATATGGCCCGCCTGCTGACGCTCAAGGCCGCGCACCTGATGGACACTGTCGGCAACAAGGCCGCGCGCACCGAGATCGCGGCGATCAAGGTGGCGGCGCCCAATGTGGCGCTGAAGGTCGTGGACCGCGCCATCCAGGTGCACGGCGGCGGCGGCGTCTCCGACGACTTCCCGCTCGCCAGCATGTACGCCCACCTGCGCACTCTGCGCCTGGCCGATGGACCGGACGAGGTGCACAAGCGTTCCATCGCGCAGTGGGAACTGCGCCGCCGCGACCCCGAGTGGGGCAAACGCGGCTGACCGCAACGAGTTTCGACACCATCCATTCTCCGAGGAGGTTCCCATGGCCGATCCCTGCGTCGTCGTCGCGACCATGATCGCCAAGCCCGGCCAGGAAGACCTGGTCGAGAAGACCCTGCGCGCGGCCGCTCCGGCCGTGCACGCCGAGCCCGGCTGCCTGCGCTACGCGCTGCACCGGCATGCCAAGAACCCCGGGCAGTTCGTCATGATCGAGAAGTGGGCATCCCGGGACGCGCTGCGCGAACACGGCCAGGGCGCGGCTCTGCGCGAAGTCGGCGCGGCCCTGGCCAACGCCCTCGCGGCACCGCCGGACGTGCAGGTCTTCGAACCGCTGCCCGCCGGCGATCCCGACCAGGGCGCGATCTGAGGAGACCCCCATGACGAAGACACAGCAGGTACGGCTGGCCCAGCGTCCCACCGGACTGCCCGGCGTCGGCACCTGGAAGGTGACCACCGAGGAACTGCCCCCGCTCGGCGCGGGGCAGATCCTGGTCAAGATCGACTTCATCTCGCTCGATCCGGCCATGCGCGGCTGGCTCAACGACGTGCGCTCCTACCTGCCGCCGGTCGGGCTCGACGAAGTGATGCGGTCGCTGGACATCGCGACCGTCGTCGAATCCACCCACCCCGATTTCGCCGTCGGCGACACCGTGAGCGGCACCTTCGGGGTGACCGAGTACGCGATCAGCGACGGCCGCGGCGTGCAGCACGTCGACCTGGGCGTCGCGCCCGGGCCGACCTGGCTGGGTGCGCTCGGAATGCCCGGCATGACAGCGTATTTCGGGCTCCTGGAGGTCGGGAAGCTGCAAGCCGGTGAGACCGTGGTGGTCTCGGCGGCGGCGGGCGCGGTCGGGAGCGTGGTCGGCCAGATCGCGAAGGCCAAGGGCGCCACCGTCATCGGGATAGCCGGCGGAGCGGAGAAGTGCCGGCTGCTCACCGAGGAATTCGGTTTCGACGCCGCGATCGACTACCGCGGTGAGGACGTGCTGCAGCGGCTGCGGGAGCTCGCGCCGAAGGGCATCGACATCTACTTCGACAATGTCGGCGGTGAGATTCTCGATGCGGCGCTGGCCAATCTGCGTCGCGGGGCCCGCATCGTGCTGTGCGGGGCGATCGCGGCCTACAACGACGACCAGCTGCGGCCCGGGCCGTCGCGCTACATGTCGCTGCTGGTGTTCCGGGCGTCCATGACCGGCTTCGTGGTCTTCGACTACGCCGACCGCTACGGCGAGGCGGTGGCGGACATCGCGAAGTGGCTGACCGAGGGCAGGATCAAGAGCCGGGAGCATGTCGTGCAGGGTGGGGTGGAGCATTTCGGTGAGACGCTGAACCTGCTGTTCACCGGCGGCAACACCGGAAAACTGGTGCTCGCGCTCTGATGTAAGACTGTCCAGGTGACCGAATCAGAGGATCGCTCGCGCGCGGACGAGACGCGGGCCCGACTACTGGACGCCGCGGTCGCCGCTTTCGCCGAGCGCGGCTTCCACGGCGCCACCACGCGCGACATCACCTCGATCGCGGGACTGAGCACGGCGGCCATCTACGTCCACCATCGCTCCAAGGAAGAGCTGCTCTACCAGGTATCGCACACCGGGCACCTGGACACGCTCGAGCGGATGCGGGAGGCGGTGGCCGCCTCGGACGACCCGGTCGAGCAGTTGGTCGCGGTCATGCGGCAATTCGCGATTCACCACGCCCGAGCGCACACCGTCGCCCGGGTCATCAACTACGAACTCGCCGCGTTGAGCCCCGAGCATCAGCGCGAGATCAAAGAGATCCGCCACGTCATCGACACCGAGATGCGGCAGTTGATCGAGCGCGGGGTCGACGCGGGCGTGTTCGACAACCCGGATCCGCGCATGGCGGCGGTGGCGCTGCTCTCGCTGGGCATCGACCTGGCGCGCTGGTACCGGGAGGGCGGGCCGCTGTCGCCCGAGGAGATAGGCGACTACTACGTGGATCTCGCACTGCGGATCGTCGGCGCACGCAAATAGCCTGCGCCACATGGTATTTTCTGCTCTTCACCCGTTCCGCTCCACCCTTGAAGCCGACATCGGATTCGGGTAAGCATGTGATGACGCACGTCACATCCGGTCGTCGCGCTGCGAGTGCCGCACGGCGACAGCCGGGTTCGGCGTCTTCCACGCAATGAGACATGGGAGCGATCTCGTGAGCACGCTTTCCCCCGCCACCGCCCGACTGACCTACCGCGCCCTGGAGCCGGTGCACGGCATGATCTACTTCAGCCCGCACGGGCCGCAGGTGTATCGGGAGCTGGGTATCACCGATCCGCGCATGATGTATTTCGCGTCCCGCTCGGCCGCCTTCGGGCCGGTGCCGGCCGAGGTCACCATCGCGACCTTCTTCAATTTCAATCCCGCGGCGGTCCGCGCGGTCCTGCCCGCCGCATGGAACCTCGCCGCTCCCAGCGACATTCTCCATGCCCGGCTGGCAGCCGCCGACCGCTCACTGCGGCAGGCCTGGGGCGCGGACGTCGACGGGCCGGAAGTACGCGAGGCCGCCACCCTGGCGCGGCAGGCGGCCGAACGCGCCTGCGAACGCGCACACGGACGCCCCCTGTTCGCGGCACACGCCGCCCTCCCGTGGCCGGCCGAACCACATCTCGTGCTCTGGCACGCGCAGACCCTGCTGCGAGAATTCCGCGGCGACGGCCACGTCGCCCTCCTCCTGACCGAGGGCCTCAGCGGCCTCGAAGCCCTGATCACCCACGCCGCCACCGGCGAGATCCCGCCGGAAGTCCTGCGTATCAGCCGATCCTGGACCGAACAGGACTGGGCCCAGGGGGTGGCCGCACTGCGCGACCGCAACTGGCTCACCGACCGCGACCTCACCCTGAGCACCCACGGCGCCGCGCGCCGCGCAGCGATCGAGACCCGCACCGACGAACTATCGACCCACCCCTACGAGGCGATAGGACCGGACGGCTGCGACCGCCTGCGGAAATTGGCTTCGACCTTGACAATTCGCATCATGGACGCCGACCTCGCCTTCCCGCCCATGCTGTCACAACGCTACCGCGACACGGTTCGGTAAGGCCGGCGGTCCGGGAATCCGAAGGCCGGTCAGAGCGCCTTCAGCAGTTCTGCGGCCAGCGGGACCGAGGAGGCGGGGTTCTGGCCGGTGTAGAGGTTGCGGTCCACCTCGATGTGCGGGGCGAAGGGCTCGGCTGCGCGGTGGTCGACGCCCAAGGCGATGAGGCGGTCCTGGAGGAGCCATGTGGCCTTGTCGGCGAATCCGGCCTGTGCCTCTTCGGCATTGGTGAACGCCGCCACCCGGTATCCGGCGAACGGTGACCCGCCGTCGGCGTCAAGATTCTCCGATACTCAGCGGCCGTGCGAGCGTTCGCCTCGCAGGGTGGTGACGATGCTGGTCACCGTGGCGACCGGCTTGCCGTCCGCGCGGGTGATATCGCACTGGTAGTGGGTGATGGTGCGGCCGGAGTGGGTGGGGAAGGCGGTGGCGCGCAGCGTGTCCCGCCATACCGGGCGGAGGAAGACCGCGCGGAGATCGATGCTGGTGAACGTTTCGCCGGGACCCACGACGGTGGAGTGGGCGGTGCCGATGGCGGCATCGGCCAGTTCGGTGAGCAGGCCGCCGTGGACGGTGCCCTGCTGGTTGCCGTGCCGGGCGGGATCGGTGTCCATTTCGACGGTGGCGCGGCCGGGGTCGATGGCCACCAGCCGGATGCCCAGGGTGCGGGAAATGGCGGTGGGGTAATGGAATTGGCAGGTCAGGCCGTCGGTCCCGGTGCCGTCCAGTTGTGCGCGCAGGTAGTCCAGGACGGGCACTTCGGTGGTCGCGATCGTCATGGCAACGGACGGTAGGACGCGGGGTCAGGACGATCAAGAAATTGTCCTAGGTACAGTCGGATCATGCGGACCTACACCGATGTCGCCGCCGCCCTCGCCGGGCAGATCCGGGACGGGCGCTGGGCGCCGGGACAGCGCCTGCCGACGCATCGGCAACTGGCCGCCGAGCACGGTATCGCGGTGGCCACCGCGACCCGGGTGTTCGCGGAACTGAAGCGGGCGGGGCTGGTGGTCGGCGAACCGGGGCGGGGGAGCTTCGTGCGGGATCGGTCGGTGCGGCTGGCCGCGGCCGCGTACGGGCCGGGGGCGGAGACGGTGTGGGCGGATCTGGCCTTCACCCAGCCGCTGTCGCCGCGTCGGGAGGAATTGCTGCGCACGGGTTTACGCGACCTGGCGGCCTCCGGCGATCTGGACGCCCTGCTGCGGCAACAGCCGCCGGGCGGGCGGCCGCACGATCGCGCGACAGTCGCCGGGTTCCTCGGGCGGCGGGGGATCGAGGTCGATCCGTCGCGGATGGTGGTGACCGCCGGGGCGCAGCACGGGCTGGATCTGATTGTGCGAGCGATGTTCTCACCCGGCGATGTGATCGCCGTGGACGAGCTCACCTACCCCGGATTCAAGCTGCTGGCCCAGGCGCACGGGCTCACACTCGCACCGGTTCCGGCGGCCGGGAACGGCCCGGATCCCGACGCCCTGGCGCGGTTGTGTGCGAAAAGGCCGGTGCGCGCCGTCTATACGATGCCGACCCTGCACAATCCGCTCGGCTGGGTGATCGACAGCGACCGGCGCCGAGCGCTCGTTTCCGTTGCGCGCCGGCATGATCTGTTCCTGATCGAGGACGCCGCCTACGCCTTTCTCGCCGATCCGGCCCCGCCACCGCTGGCGGCCATCGCCCCGGAGCGCACCTTCTGGGTGTCGAGCCTGTCCAAGAGCGTCGCGGCCGGACTGCGTTTCGGCATGCTGGTCCACCCGCCCGTGGCCGCGCCCGCCCTGGCCCGCACCCTGCGCGCCACCATGGCCGGTCCGCCCGGGCTGACCAGCGCCCTGGCCACCCGCTGGCTCGCCGACGGCACCGTCGACACTCTCGAACAGGCGAGTCGCGTTGCCGCGCAGGAACATCAGCGCATCCTGCACCGGGAGCTCGGCGATCGGAATCCGATTGCCCACCCGCGCTCGTTCTTCGCGTGGCTGCCCATCGATCCGGACCAGCGCATGGACCGGATCGCCGCCGAACTGTCCCGGCGCGGCATCCGCGTCTGCACCGCCGAGGCGTTCGCCACCACCGCGCACGTGCCGCACGGGCTGCGCATCGCGCTGGGATCGCCTGCCCCGGATGAACTTCCACTGGTGCTCGCGGAAATGCGCGCGGCCCTGGACAGCGTGCCGCTGTGACACCAGGACCGCGCGAGATCCGGGCCGAGCCGGGTCAGGGCCGGGTGACCGTGACCAGATTGATCAGCGACTGCTGTCGCGGATTGTCGGGCGGAGTGCCGCCGAGGTCGTGAATGTAGTCGGTGAGATTGACGCGCTGACCGGTCCAGCCGCGGGCGGTGAACCATTCGGTGGCGTCGCTGCGGGGCTCGTTGTAGATCATGCCCACCCAGTCCGCGCCGGTCTCGCCCTCCCCGGTCATCTCGGCGACCGACTCCGCGGGCAGCGGATCCATCTGCTCGATGGCGACCCGGCTGCCGTGCGCGCTGAGCTCCGCGATGGCCTCGAAGAGCTGGTCCTGCGCAGCCGGCGTCAGATAGATCAGCAGGCCCTCCACCAGCCACGCGGTCGGCACGGCGGGATCGAATCCGCTGTCGCGCAGGGCCTTCGGCCAGTCCTCGCGCAGATCGACCGCCACCTCGTGCCGCTCGGCGCGGGGCCGGTGCCCGGCTGCGGCGAGCGTCTCCCGTTTGAAGTCGAGCACCTGCGGGCGGTCGAGTTCGTAGAGCACGGTGCCGTCCGGCCACGCCAGCCGGTAGGCGCGCGAGTCCAGGCCGGCCGCCAGAATCACCACCTGACGCACCCCCGCGTACGAGGCGGCGGCCATGTAATCGTCGAAATATCGAGTGCGAGAGATCTGATGCTGCTGGAACTGCACCCCGAACTCGGGTGCCAACAACGGGTGTTCGGGCAGCCGGCCCGCCAGCAGCTCGGCCCATTCCCCTCCCGCGGCCCGCACGAACAGCTCGGCGAACTCATCGTGCGCCGGCGCATCGATCGCGCGGCCACCCAGCACCCGGGCGGCCGCCACGAACAATGCCGTGGATCCAACACTGGTCTTGATATCCCAGGAATCACCTTCGGTGCGCATATTCGCCAACGTACTCACGCGGGCGCGCAAGGTCATTCCGCCGCGCGAAGTCGGCCGGAATCCACCACGGATCCATCATCTGGCTGCAATTCGCATCGTCGAATGTCCTGTCCGCGATCGATCTGATCATCCTGATCGGCTGGAACCTCGTAGATCCGCCGCGCACCGCGCGCCTTTTCGACGCGGGACCCTCACCGTTCCGGGGCGATCGGCATCAAGGCCGGCGGTCCATGCCTGTGGCGCGCCGGTCTCCCATCGGGGGAGGGCCGGTGGCGGGAATATCGGGCTGTGGCACGGTGGTTCCGCACGACGACAGAACGCACACCCCGGGACCCGGATCCGGCAGCTGTGCTCGGCAGGCAGCGGAGGAGGCCCGGTGAACGCCGGATTCGACCTGTTCGGTGAACACATCCTCTGGACCGACGCCGCCGGCAATCTGTTGTCCCTCGCGGTGGTGTGGCTCGCCATGCGCAAGACCATGTGGACGTGGCCCGTGCAGCTGGCCGGTGCGGTCCTGCTGCTGGCGGCGTCGGTGCACGCCCACGTTCCCGGCAATGCGCTCAAGCAGTTGTTGTTCATCGGGCTCGCGGGCTACGGCTGGCTGGCCTGGCGGCGCGGCACCTCCGAGCACCGGGATCTGATGGTCCGGCCCGCCACCCGCCGTGAACGCCTGACGCTGCTGGCCCTGCTGGCGGCCGGCACGGTCGCGGTGGCCGAGGCGTTCGCCCACCTCGGCTGGCTGCACATCGCCTGGTCCCCGTGGGCCAATGCCTATGTCTTCGTCGGCAGTGCCATCGCGACCTTCGCGCAGAGCCGGGCCCTGACCGACTTCTGGATCATCTGGATGCTCGTCGATCTGGTCGGTGTGCCGCTCGCGATGAAATCCGGCCTGTACGCCTCGGGCGCGGTCTACGGTCTGTTCTTCCTGCTCGTGGTGCTCGGGTTCCTGCGCTGGCGGGGCGAATATCGTTCGCGCCGAGGCCTTCCCGCCGCCTCGGTGGCCGTCGCCGCGCCCGCCGGCGGCGAGTGAGCCGGTCCCGAGACCGGGAATTCGCTGCGCTGCCCCGATTTGTTCCGGATTCTCGATTTGCCGACAGGAGAGCAGGCTGCTAGGCAGTAGCCACTGATCGAGGTCCATCCAGGCGGGTGGAGTGTTTTCCGGGGCGGGATATGAGTGACGGAACTTTCGGCGACTCGGGGTCGATGCTCGGGCGGGTGGAACCGCCGAGCTTCGGCAGTACGCTGCGGCGGCTGCGGGAACGACGCGGCGTCTCGCGTGAGCGGCTGGCCTTCGGCTCGGGTGTCAGCGTCAGCTACATCACGCGCATGGAACGTGGCGATCGCGACCACCCGACCGAGCAGGTACTGACGGCCATGGTGCGCTATCTGCACAAGGTCGGCCCGGTGACCCCGGTCGAATACCGGCATCTGCTCGAACTGGCCGCCCTGCCGCAGCACCCGGCCGCGGCCCGCGGCCCGATCGCCGCGGACGTGCCGGGCATTCTGGCCGCCCACCTCCCGCACCCCGCGGCCTACCTGGACCGGTATCTGAATGTGCTGGCCGCCAATACCGCTCATCTGCGCACCTTTCCGGGCGTCGGCGAGGACGGCAACTATCTGCGGTGGATGCTCACCAATCCGGCCGCGCGTGCGGTGCTGCCGGCCTGGGAGTCCGATCTGCGGCGTGCGATCGCCACGTTGCGCGGCGTGATGGCCATCGTCGGCGAGGCCGCCGACGATGCCCGGCTGCTGACCGAGTTCGGCCGCTTCGAAATCTTCCGGCGCATGTGGACCGAGGAGCACTACAGCCTCACCGGGGCGCCGACGGTCATGCGCCTGCGCGATGCCGAGACCGGTGAACCGTATGCGCTGCTGTGGCAGATCCTGCGGGATCAGTCCACCCAGATGTACCCCGATCAGCCCCTGTTCATCGTCGGACTGCCCACGGCGAGTCGACCTGGAGACCGTCCGGTCGGCTCGTAGGATCGCCCGCGGAAGGTTCTTTCCACCCGGAGGGAGGCCGAACGCGGTGCCCGTCTACAGTCTCGACCGGCCGATCGTGGTCGGTGTCGACGCCTCCGAGTCCGCCCTGCACGCCGTGCGCTGGGCCGCCGTGGACGCGGCCCTGCGCGGCGCGGCCCTGCACCTGGTGTTCGCGGTGCCCGCGGACGCCGAATCGCCCCTGGACGAGAGCCCGGTCCGGCTGCTGCACGATCGGCTGCGCGGCACCGCCCAGGCCGCCCTCGACGCCGCCGCCGAGATCGCGCGGAAAGCCGCCGGGGACAGCGAGATTCGCGATATCCGCACCTTCCTCGTCGATGTCCCGGCCGTCATGGTGCTGGCGGAGCTCGCCGCCACCGCCTACTACGTGGTGGTCGGCGTGCGCGGGATGAGCGCCTATCACCGCAGTCTGCTCGGGTCGGTCAGCACCGGTGTGGCGCGGCATGCACAGGGGCCGGTGGTGGTGGTTCCCGGTGAGACGGACGGGCTGTCGGGCCGGCCCGTGGTGGCCGGCGTGGACGGGTCGCCGCACAGCGTCCGCGCGCTCGAGATCGCCTTCGACGAGGCCTCCCGGCGCGGCGTGCCGCTGATCGCGGTCCAGGCGTGGGAGGTGTCCGGGGACAGCGACACTCGCTCGTCCGACGACGCGATCCAGCTGCTCACGCGCATGCTCGAGCGCAATACCCGGGACTATCCGGGCGTCGAGGTGAAATCCGTTGTGAAGGAAGGACGTCCAGCCCGGGTTCTGCTCGATGCCGCCGCCGGCGCGCAACTGCTGGTGGTCGGAAGCCACGGCACCCGTGGCTATCCCGGTATGGCGCTCGGCTCGACCGGTCACGCGCTGCTGCACGGCAGCGAGTGCCCCATCGCCCTGGTCCGCTTGCGCAACTGAGCCGGCGGCGCCCATTTCGCGCAGCGCAACCTAGGTTGCGGGGAGTTTCGCACCGGCACACCGGATTCGGACGCGACCGACGCGCGCGCTGTGCGACTGATGGCCGAACGTCTCCGCGTCAATGCCCGGCAAGCTCGCCGGGTCGTGTACACACGGCCCGCAGACATCGCGGTACGGCCAACAAAAGCAGTGCTTGTGTAACTGTTTCGCCAGAAATCAAGAACCCCAGCAATTTTTGGGTACATCATGCGCAAGCCGGGCCCGACCCGGAGGTTATACAAATAAAGAAAGTTACGACCATGCGTAGAGCAACGGCGCTCTTCGCCGCATTACTGTTGGCCATCCTCTTTTCCATCACACACCTGGCGGCCCCGAAGGCCAATGCCGATGTCTGCACCGGTGATTGGGCGATCGGCATCGGCGGACTCGGCGACAACACCTCGTCCATCTTCATCCCGTACGTCGATCAGCCAGTCGGATACAACTCCGCCGACCCGATGTCGGGGTTGAACGAACTGGACCGACTGTTCTGGCAGCACCGCAACGAATGCCCGGGCGACCACATCCGGTTGATCGGGCACAGTGAGGGCGCCGGCATCGTGCACGCCTGGGTCACCGCACACCAGGACGTCGACAATGCCAATGCCATTCTGCTGTCGGATCCCAAGCGGGCCCCCGGCCCGGGTTGGGGCGGATTGTCCTCGACTCCCGGCAACTGGATCATCGGCTATCCGCTGGCCGGCGTCGACGACTGGTTCGGCGACTTCCCGGTTCTGACGGTGTGCAACCACGACGACCAGATCTGCGACACTTCGGCCGGCTGGTGGGGTTACCTCTTCGGGGGAGCACATGGTCGTTACGATTTCAATGTCTGGGACTACGGCGACTGGGATTCCGGCGTCTGGTACCGGTAATCAAGTGATTCGAAGGGGATCAGTAGCCGAAAGGCACTGGTCCCCTTTGGCTGAACCCGTGCCCCATCGACGTGCACACGGCCGAGCCATTGAAGGTGATCTGACAGGTCGCGCCGGCATGGGTAATCGAGAACTGCGGATCGTGTCCGCTCAGCTGCGCGATGGGGGCCAGGCCCGGATTTCCGCCCGCGAGGGTGTGGCTGCCGTTGGAATTCCACTCCGGATGCGCGGGCAGCGCGGTCGAATCGATCGCAATGGCAGGCACATTCGAGAACGGCACCTGCGCCCCGGCATAGAGCACATTCATGGTGGCCGCCGGAACCGTCAGATCACACCCCACCGCGCCGGCCGCGCCGATCGAACAGTTCCACTCGCCCATGCTGAAATACACGGTGTCGCCTACCTGGGCGGGACCGCCCGTGTCGTCGGCGTACGCGCCGCCCGCCCCGAACAAACCGGCAGCAATCCCGAGAATTCCCCCGCAAACCCATGCGGCGGTCGCTTTCACAGCTGTGGACACGGCATCTCCCTGATGCGCATTAAGTGTTATCGGCCGAACCGGCCATAGAGAAAACGTATCACTTTACGGCGCAAAGGCAGAAGTTCTGTCGAGGGGGCTGACACACTTTTCGGCCACCGCGCCGGTCAATTCGCCGCAGCGACCGGCAAATCCTTCCGTGTTTCAGACCTTCAGCCCGTTTCGCGTGACGTAGACGATGTGGAAGGTGATCAGCCCGGCGAGGACAACGAGCCATTGCAGCGTGGTGGCCAGGGGAACCGCGTCGAGCGGCAGTGTGTAGGCGAAGACCACCCGGATGACGGCGTCGACGGTGAACGCCGTGCCCCACACCGCGGTCAGCGCGCGCAATTGACGGCGGAATCGGGAGTCGTTGTCCCAGCGGGCATCCCATTGCCGATACCCCGCCTCGCCGATCTTCACCGTGACGATGGTGCGGGCGAAGCTGCGCATCAAGGGCCGCTGGGTGAACAGCGTGCCCAGTGTCCACAGGCCCAGCGCCCCGAACAGCCAGCTGTCCCGGACCAGCAGGGTGCGCGGATCGCCGGTGACCAGGGACACCACCGTGCCCGCCACGATCATGGTGAGGGTGAACAGGGCGATCGCGTCGACGCGGCGGTGGCGGACGGCGTCGTAGGTGAGGAAGGGGAGGGTGAGCAGGGCGGGCGCCACCAGTGCCGGCCACGGATTGACGCCCGCGCCGCGTAGTGCGTAGTAGGCGCCGATGGGGAGGATGAGTTCCAGGATCACCTGGCGCGCAGTGTGTTTGCGCAAAGCCGCACGCTTCTGGGCGGGGCCGGGGGGCTGCGGGGTGGTCGCGGGCAGCGCCATGATCAGGCGTCCTTCCGGGTGGCGCGGTCGAAGATGTCGGCGAGTTCCTGGGCGCAGGCCGCGGTGTCGAAGGCCGGGTCGGCGGCGGCGCGCGCGATGGCGGCGTCCACCGAGCCGCGGATGGCCATCAGCATGACGACCGGATCGAATTCGCGGAATGCCCCGTCGCGCTGACCTTCTCGCAGTCGCTCGACCTGTGCCGCGGACACGCTGTCGAGCTGCTCGACGAGGCCGAACAGGTGCGGATCGTCGGTCCCGGCATTGGCCGCGATATTCGACAGTGCCCGCATGTGTTTCGGATATTCGTCGATCAGGGCCAGGTTCGCGGCGAAGAAGCCGCGCAATCGGCCCCGGTGACCGTCCTCCGTATCGAGTTTGGCGACAACGTATTCGGCGGAGGTCTGCATGATGCGGGCGACCACCTCGCGGATGAGATCGCCCTTGCCCTGGAAGTAATACGAGATCATGCCGGTGCTGCTGAGCCCGGCCTGCTTGGCGATCTTGGCGAACGAGGCGTTCGGATAACCCTGATCGGCAATGACCTCGATGGCCGCGTCCACGATCTGTGCGCGCCGGGCGACCTCGGTGAACGTCCTCCCCAACGCTTGCTTGCCTGGGCTGAATTTTGCTTGCATGAGCAAAACCTACGGCGGTTTGCTCGGCCGAGCAAGAGAATCGGCCGTTCCACCGGCACTCATCGACCCGGAGGTAAGCCGAAAGTGGTATCTCGCCGTGTGCTGTCGGCTGATGGCCGCGCCGCCCCGCTCCGGAATCGTCGGAGCAGACACGGCGACGCAGCGGGCATCGCCCTTCCGATACGAGGTGAACGGATGATTCAGGCGCGTGGGCTCGGCAAGCGCTACGGGGACGTACCGGCGGTGGACAACCTGTCCTTCGATGTCCGGCCCGGCGTGGTGACCGGCTTCCTCGGTCCGAACGGTGCCGGCAAGTCGACCACCATGCGGCTCATGCTGGGCCTCGATCACGGCAGCGGCCGCACCCTTTTCGACGGGCAGCCCTACGCCGAGCTGACCGATCCACTGCGCTCGGTCGGCGTCGTGCTCGATGCCCGCGCCGTGCATCCCAAGCGCACGGCCATCGGGCATCTGCGCATGATCGCCGCGGGAGCGGGCATCGGCGAGGGCCGGGTCGAGGAGGTGCTGGGCCTGGTCGGCCTGTGCAATGTGGCCGGGAAGCGGGCGGGCGGGTTCAGTCTCGGAATGCATCAGCGGCTGGGTCTGGCGGCCGCGCTGCTGGGTGATCCGGCCACCCTGATCCTGGACGAGCCCGCCAACGGGCTGGACCCCGAGGGGGTGCGCTGGCTGCGCGATCTGCTGAAAGAGCTTGCGCACCAGGGGCGTACCATCTTCGTCTCCTCGCATCTGCTGAACGAGATGGCGCACCTGGCGGATTCGCTGGTGGTCATCGGCGCCGGGCGGCTGCTGGCCGCGGAATCGGTGCGCGAGTTCGTCGCCCGCAACTCCGCGCCCCGCATCACGGCGCGTACCGATCGGCCCGCGGAACTGGCGAAGACGTTGAACCGCCACGGGTTCCGCGCCCGGGTGGAGGCGGACGGCACGGTGGCCGTCGACGGTCACGACCGGCAGGGTGTCGCCGCCCTGGCCCTGCGCGCCGGGCTGCTGATCACCGAGCTGACCCAGGCGCGCAGCAGCCTGGAGGATGCCTACTTCCAGGCCACCGCCGATTCCGCCCAGTACCGCGGCCACGTTGTCGCCTGACATCGAACAGGAATTCCGCTCATGTCCAATGCCATTCGCTACGAACTGACCCGGCTCGCCACCCTGCGCTCCACCTGGACGCTGTTGGCTGGCGGCCTGGCCCTGCAGGTCTTCATCGCCTATCTGTCCGCGGCCCGCGACTACGCCACGCCGAGCGAGCAATTCGCCGCGTCGGTCTCGGGGCTGCCGTTGCTGCTGGCCGCGCTGTTCGCCACCGCGGTGGCGGTCAATGCCTTCGGGCACGAATACCGTTACGGCACCATCACCACCACCGTGCTCACGGTGCGACGGCCGGGCCGGGTCCTCGCGGCGAAAGCGCTCACGGTGGGCGCGCTCGCCGCCGTCTACGGCCTCGCGCTGGTGGGCATGACCGTGCTCGTGCAGCTGCTGACCTCGACGCTACCGGTCGAAACCTCGCATCTGGCAAGGGCTTTCACCGCGGTGCCCGTGTTCGTGACGCTCGCCGCCCTGGCCGGTATGGGCATGGCCGCTGTCACCCGTAATGCGACCGTCGCCATGGTGGTGGCCATCGGCTTCCCGACCGTGGTGGAGACCGGCGCGGTGCTGGCGGGCGTCAGCCCGAAGGTGATGCCCTTCCTGTCCGCCGGGCAGTTGGTGCAGCCCGGCACCGGGAATCCCGCCCTGCTGGTATTGCCGCTGACGCTGGTGGCGGCCGGGTTGCTGGCACTCGGACGCGTGCTGCTCGCGCGCCGTGACGTGTGAGAATGCCGAGCCCGACTAGGGTTGCCGGAATGAGCGCGACGCGACGGATCGGCACGGTGATCCTCGATGTCGTGCTCGCCGCGCTCTTCGGGGTGGCCGGTTTCGAAGAGGTGCACACCTCCGCGATCGGCCTGCTGCCCGCCGCGGCGGGCCCGCCGGTGGCCGTCGTGGCCGGTATCGCCCTGCTGGCGCGGCGCTTCCGGCCGCTGCCGGTACTCGGGGTGGCGCTGCTCGGGCAGCTGCTGGTCGGCGCGTTCGCGCCCATGCTGCTGGCGATCTACACGGTCGCCCGGCGCTACGGCAACCGCCGCCCGACCTGGTCGGCGGCGCTCGCGTCGGTGATCGTGGCGGTGGTGCCCTGGGGCGCGGGCAGCTGGTGGGAGCTGTTCTTCCACCGTGGCGTCATCGTCACTGTCGGGCTCGCGCTGCCGCTGCTGCTGGGACTGTGGACCAACCAGCGTGCCGAAACCCTTGCGGCCCTGCGCGAACGCGCCGAGCAGGCCGAACGCGAACGCGACCTGCGCGCTGCGGCGGCCGTGGAGGCCGAGCGCCTGCGCATCGCCGGGGAGCTGCACGATATTGTGGCGCACCGGATTTCGCAGATCACCGTGCTGGCCGGGGCGCTCGAGGTGTCCGCCGACGCCAAGCCCGCCGAGATCGCCGGGACCATTCGCGCCACCGGATCGCGCGCCCTGACCGAGATGCGGGAGCTGCTCGGCGTGCTGCGCGCCCGCGACGGTGGGGAGGCAGTGCCGCTGCGGCCCGTGCCCGACCTGGGCGCCATTGCCGAACTCGTCGCCGAGGCGGTCGCCGCCGGGCAACAGGTGGATCTGTCGCTGCCGCAGGACCTGCCGCCGGTGCCGGGACCGGTCGGCCGGGCCGCGCATCGACTGGTCCGGGAGGCGCTGACCAATGCCGCCAAGCATGCGGCCGGGGCCGAGGTGCGGGTGGCGCTCACCGTCGCCGACGATCGTCTCGACGTCGATGTCCGCAACGGCCCCGGTGAGCGGACCGCCCTGGCCGCCCAGGGTTCCGGCTTCGGTCTGCTCGGCATGCGCGAGCGGGTCGAACTCGCCGGTGGGACCGTGCATTCCGGTCCGCTGGCCGGCGGCTACCGGGTGCACGCGACGTTCCCGCTGACGGCCGACGAATGACGATGTGGTGAAGGAGGTTTCGTGATCCGGGTGGTGCTGCTCGACGACGAGGAACTGGTGCGCTCCGGCATCGCCATGATCCTGGAGGCCGGCGGCGATATCGAGGTGGTCGCCCAGGACGGCGACGGCCGCGCCATCGTGGACCTGGTGCACCGGCATCGCCCGGATGTGGTGGTCACCGATATCCGCATGCCGCACGTGGACGGTCTCGAGGTGACCCGCCGGGTCCGCGGCCTCCCCACGCCGCCGGCGGTGGTCGTCCTCACCACCTTCGGACTGGACGAATACGTCTACGCCGCACTGGAATCCGGCGCGGCGGGTTTCCTGCTCAAGGACACTCCGCCCCGCGAACTCGCCCGTGCCGTCGAGGTGGTCGCCGCCGGTGACGCCATCCTCGCGCCCGCCATCACCAAACGCATGCTCACCGCCTTCACCCAGGGCCCCGGCGCGCAGCAACCGGACGCGCTCGCCCAGCTCGCTCAGCTCACCGATCGGGAACACGAGGTCGCGCGGGCCGTCGCCACGGGTGCGGGCAATGCCGAGATCGCCCGCACCCTCCATATGAGCGAGTCCACGGTCAAGGTGCACATCAGCCGCGTCATCGCCAAGCTGGGTCTCGAAAACCGCACGCAGATAGCGATTCTCGTACTGCGCGCCGGATTGGCCTGAAGGCCGGTCAGTCCGGATCCCGCCAGTCGACAGTGAGGGAATCGCCGAAGCGGGTGAGGTCGCGGGTGAGGATGTCGCGGATGCGGTGCAGGGCCGTGGCGTCGGTCGCGTCGATGCGCATGACGAGTGCCTCGGGTTCGGCGGTGAGGGTGCAGTGGCCCCAGGGGTCGAAATGGGCGGTGGTGCGGGTATCGCTGCCGTCGACGCGCAGGTGGATCTCGCCGGCGGCCCGGGGATTGCCGGCGTGGACGCGGTGTCCGCGCGGGGAGGCCATGGCCTCGGCGTGGGTGCGGAACTGACGCAGGTAGCGGGCCGATCGGTCGGTGGGGATGCGGGATTCGAGTGCGGGCATGGGAGTCACTGCCGGGTGAGGGCGGCGAGCCAGGCTGCCACCGGGGTCGGGCTGGGAAGGATGTCGAGGGTGGCCGGTTCGAGGGAATCGAGTCGCCAGCCATCGGTGAAGGCGGACTCGATATCGGTGCGGCTCAGGCGATGTGGACCCCAGGTGCCGGGCTGGCGATCGCTGAAACCGAGCAGGAAGTAGCGTCCGCCCGGCGCAATGATCGTGGCCAGGCCGTCGACCAGGGCGACGCGGTCCGCGCCGTCGAACAGGTGGAACAGACCGCAGTCCAGCACGGTGTCGAAGGTCTCGCCGAGGGCGGCCAGGTCCAGGGCGTTGTGGCGCACGAACCGCGCCTGCAGCCCGCGTTCCGCTGCCTTGTGCCGGGCCAGTTCGAGCGCCTGCGCGGATTGGTCGATCCCGGTGGCGTCGAGACCCAGGCCGGCGGCGAGCAGGGCGTGTTCGCCGGTGCCGCAACCGAGGTCGAGGACCCGGCCGCGCAGGGCGCCGGCCGCGGCGAGGGCGGTGAAGGCAGGCTGGGGGCGGTCGATGTCCCACGGCGGTTTCGTCGCGTACAGGGTGTCGGGCGCGTTGGGGTCGTGGTATTCGGGGTGGGGGTCGTCGGTGGGTGGGAACACGGAATTCTCCTGTCGGGAGGGCCGGCCGTGACCTGATGCCTCGAATTTATCGAGACACTGTGTCTACGGTCAAGAGCTGATGTCTACAGGGCTGTCAGTCTGTATGGTTGAGCCGTGCCGAAGCTGTGGAACGAGACGATCGACGCCCATCGCCGCGAGGTGCGGGACGCGATCCTCGACGCCACCGCGGCCCTGGCCTTCGAACAGGGGCTGCGCGGGGTGACCATGTCGCGGATCGCCACTCGCGCCGGCATCGGGCGGGCCACCCTCTACAAGTACTTCCCGGATGTCGAGACCATTCTGCGCACCTGGCACGCCCGCCGGATCGAGGCCCACCTCGGGGAGCTGGTCAAAGTCCGCGACGGTGAGGGCACTGCGAGCGGCCGCCTCGACGCCGTCCTCGCCGCCTACGCGCACATCACCCGCCAAACCGGTAGCCACGACCGGGAATTGGTGAAGTTCCTCCATCCCGACGAGCACATCGTCGCCGCCCTCGAACAGCTGCGCGATCTGCTCCGGCAGCTGATCGAAGAAGGCGCCGGCACCGGCGAACTGCGCGCCGACGTCCCACCCGACGAGCTGGCCGCCTACTGCCTGCACGCCCTGTCGGCCGCGGCCGACGCGACGTCGGAGGCCGCGGTGGGACGGCTGGTATCGGTCACCGCGGCGGGACTTCGCGCGGTCTGATCCACCACCCTGCCCCCGGCGGCACGGATCGGCGCGCTTCGGGCGGCAGCCGGGTTCTCAGATCCGGTCGCGCGTAATCGTCGACCGCACGAGCGGTTCCAGCTGCGTGGCAATGCGATCCAAGGGCTCCGCGCTCTGCTGTGCGCGGCACATGGCCACGCTGCCCTCGACGGCGGCGACGATCAGGGTGGCCGTGCGCTCGGCCTCGGCGCGTTCGGCCCCGTGGGCGCACATCGAGTCGGTCAGCAGCTCGGTCCAGCGGCTGAAGGCCGCGGCGGCCGCCTCGCGTGGTGCGCCCTCGGCCTCGGGCAGGTCCTCCACGGCGACCGCCAGTACCGGGCACCCGGCGCGGAAGTCGGTGTCCACCACGACCTTCCGCCACATCTGCAGGAAGGCTCGCATCCCCTCGATCGGCCCCCGGTCCAGTTCGCGGGCGAGCAGCGTGGCCGCGAGATCCCCGGCGAAGGTGACCGCCTCGGTCGCGAGCTGGGTCTTGCCGCCGGGGAAGTAGTGGTACGTCGAACCCAGTGGCGCGCGAGCGTATTTGGCGAGCTCGCGCACACTGGTCGCATTCAGGCCGCGCCGCCGGATCATGTCGGCCGCCCCGGCCACGAGTTTGCCGCGCGAATCCGCGGCCTCGCCCGGCGTCCCCGCCATCGACTCCTCCTTGTCTATAACAACCGTCATAGCGTACCGTCCCTTCGGTTATGACGACTGTTATAGATGGTCGGCTGGAGCGAAGGAGCACGTAGATGCCGATGATTCACCTGACCCTGCCCGCCGGAGTGCTGACCGGGGAAGCGCGGGGCGAGCTGTCCGAGGCGCTACCTCAGACCCTGCTGAAGTGGGAGGGCGCACCCGACACCGCGTTCTTCCGCGCGCAGGCGTGGTGCCGCATCGAGGAGGTCGCCGATGGCGGATTCGGAGCGCTCGCGGACGATCTGCCGCGCTTCCGGGTCGACGTGACCGTCCCCGGGGGTGCGCTGTCCGACCGCCGCAAGACCGGGCTCATCGCCGAGGTCACCGAAAAGGTGCTCGCCGCCGCGGGTCTCGGCCAGAGCGAGGCGCTGCGGGTGTGGGTGCTGATCCACGAGCAGCCCGAGGGCGCCTGGGGCGCGGCCGGCGCGGTCGTGAAGTTCGAGGAACTGGCCGCCCTCGCCCAGGGACAGTGCTCACCGGGCGACTAGTTTGTTCGTTGGCCTGCGGTTCGACACGGGTTTACCGCACACTGGGCTCCTGGCAAACGCCGTGTGAGGGCGGCGTTTTCACTCGGGAGCTAGCATGACCGCAACCCAGCCTCGATCCGATGATGAACGGCGGCTCGCCGAACTCGGTTATAAACAGGAATTGGCGCGATCCTGGTCCGGATTCTCCAATTTCGCGATCAGCTTCACCATTGTCTCGATTCTCACCGGCGGCCTGGCGAGTTATGGGATCGGCCTGTCCAACGGCGGGCCGATCACCATGGCGTGGGGCTGGCCGCTGGTCTCGGTCATGGTGTTGTTCGTCGGGCTGGCCATGGCCGAATTGGCCTCGGCCTATCCGACGTCCGGCGGACTGTACTGGTGGGCGTCGGAGCTGGGCGGGCCGGTGTGGGGCTGGTTCACCGGCTGGTTCAACCTGATCGGGCAGATCGCGGTGACCGCGGCCATCGATTACGGCGCGGCCATCTTCACCACCGTCGTGCTGAATGTGATCGGATGGGATATCGGGACCGACCGCAACGCCATCTTCGCGGTGTTCTCCGGGATTCTGGTGCTGCACGCGGTGCTGAACATCATCGGCCCGCACCTGTCGGCGGTCATCAACAATGTGTCGGCCTGGTGGCATGTGGGCGGCGTGGCCATCTTCGTGGTGGTGCTGGGCTTCGGTGCGCGCAACCACCAGAGCATCGGCTTCGTGTTCACCAAGACCGTGGACAACAGTGCGATCGGGTTCGGCGGGGTGGCGTTCAGCTTCCTGCTCGGGCTGCTGCACGCGCAGTACACGTTCACCGGGTACGACGCGTCGGCGCACATGTCGGAGGAGACGCACGACGCCTCGCGCATGGCGGCCAAGGGGATCATCAACACCATCGTGGTGTCGGCCATCGCGGGGTATCTGCTCATCATGGCGGTGACGTTCGCGATCCCGAATCTCGACGACGCGCTGGATCCGGCCAAGAACAGCGGTTATCCGGTCATCTACATCCTGCAGAATTCGCTGAATTCGTTCTGGTCGGGGTTGCTGCTGATCATCGCCGCCGTCGCCCAATTGTTCTGCGGCTACGCCTCGGTCACCGCGGCCTCCCGCATGCTGTTCGCCTTCGCGCGCGACGGCGCGGTGCCGGGATCCAAGCTGTGGGCGAAGCTGTCGGCCCGCCGGGTGCCGGTGAACGCGGTCTTCTTCGTCTCGGTGTTCGCGTTCATCCTGCTGATTCCGTCGATGCTGGTGCCCGCCGCCAATGCCCCGACCGCGTACGCCGCCGCCACCTCGGTGGCCACCATCGGCCTGTACATCGCCTACGGGATTCCGGTGCTGCTGCGGCTGTTGCGCGGCAACCGATTCCAGGCCGGGCCGTGGCAGCTGGGCCGCTGGTATCGGCCGATCGGGATCATCGCGCTGGTCTGGATCGTGATCATCAGCGTGCTGTTCATCCTGCCGACCGACGACCACGGGTATCCGTGGGTGGACGGATTCACCTGGAACGCGGTGAATTACGCGCCCCTCACCCTGGTCGGGGTGGTGGGCGCGATCGCCGTCTGGTGGTTCGTCTCGGCCCGGCGCTGGTTCACCGGGCCCAGACGAACCGTGGAGGAGCCGCCGGAGGTCGACCAGGCCCCCGTCGGCGCCTGACCCGCAGCGCCCGAAAACCGTTGCGCTACAGGGGCGTCACGTACGCGCCCGCAATACCGCCGTCGACCATGAACTGCGAGGCGGTGATGAAGGAGGCATCGTCGCTGGCTAGAAAGGCCACGGCCGCGGCGATCTCCTCCGGCTCGGCGAACCGGCCGACGGGAATGTGCACCAGGCGGCGCGCGGCGCGTTCGGGATCCTTGGCGAACAGCTCCTGCAACAGGGGAGTGTTGACCGGTCCGGGGCACAGCGCGTTCACGCGAATGCCCTGACGCGCGAACTGGACTCCCAGCTCCCGGCTCATGGCCAGCACGCCGCCCTTGGAGGCGGTGTAGGAGATCTGGGAGGTGGCCGCGCCCATGACGGCCACGAAGGACGCGGTATTGATGACCGAGCCGCGGCCGCGTTCGAGCATGTGCTCGATGGCGTACTTGCTGCACAGATACACCGAGGTCAGATTGACCTCCTGCACCCGTTTCCAGGCGTCGATGCCGGTGGTGAGGATCGAATCGTCCTCCGGCGGTGAGATGCCCGCGTTGTTGAATGCGATGTCGAGGCCGCCGTAGGTGTCGACGGCGGCCTGGAACAGGTCCCGCACCTGCTCCTCGTCGGTGACGTCGACCTTCACGTAGAGCCCGCCGGCCTCGGCTGCGGCGGCCTCGCCGCTGGTGGCGTCGATATCGGCGACCACGACCTTCGCGCCCTCCTGGGCGAAGCGCCGGACGGTGGCCAGCCCGATGCCGCTGCCGCCGCCGGTGACGACCGCGACTCGATCCTGTAAGCGCTGCAACGTATCTCCTTCGATGAGGGGCGGGTTACTCGGTGGCGAGGAAGACGTTCTTGGTCTCGGTGAAGGCGCGCGCGGCGTCGGGGCCGAGTTCGCGGCCCAGCCCGGACTGCTTGAATCCGCCGAACGGCGTCCAATAGCGCACGGAGGAGTGGGAATTCACCGAAAGGTTCCCGGCCTCGACCCCGCGGGCCACCCGCAGCGCCCGCCCGACATCGCTGGTCCAGATGGAGCCGGACAGGCCGTAGTCGGTGTCGTTGGCGATGCGCAGGGCGTCGGCCTCGTCCTCGAAGGGCACCACCGCCACGACCGGGCCGAACACCTCCTCGGTGAGCACCCGGTCCTCGGGGCTCGACGGGAGGACGACGGTGGGGGCGAACCAGTATCCGGGGCCGTCGGGGCGGGCGCCGGTGAACGCCACCTTGGTCGACGGTTCGAGGAATCCGGCGACGCGGTCGCGGTGGGCGGCGGAGATGAGCGGGCCCATCTCGGTCGACTCGTCGGACGGATCACCCACCCGCACGCCCTGGACCGCGGGTTCGAGCAGTCCCAGGAAGCGGTCGAAGACGCTGCGCTGCACCAGGATCCGGGAGCGGGCGCAGCAGTCCTGACCGGCATTGTCGAAGACGCCGTAGGGCGCGGTGGCGGCGGCTCGCTCGAGGTCCGCGTCGGCGAACACGATATTGGCGCTCTTGCCGCCCAATTCGAGGGTCACCCGCTTCACCTGCTCGGCGCAGCCGGCCATGATCTGCTTGCCCACCTCGGTGGAACCGGTGAACACCACCTTGCGTACGGCCGGATGGGTGACGAAACGAGCCCCGACCACCGCGCCGCGACCCGGGATCACCTGGAAGACGTCCTCGGGCAGGCCCGCCTCCACGGCGAGCTCGCCGAGCCGGATGGCGGTGAGCGGGGTGAGCTCGGCCGGTTTGAGGACGACGGTGTTCCCGGCGGCCAGCGCGGGACCGAAGCCCCAGGCCGCGATGGGCATGGGGAAGTTCCAGGGCACGATGATGCCGACCACGCCCAGCGGCTCGCAGAAGGTGATGTTCACGCCGCCCGGGACCGGAATCTGATTGCCCAGCAGGCGTTCCGGCATGCCCGCGCTGTAGTGCAGGACGTCGCGGACGTTGCCGGCCTCCCAGCGGGCATTGCCGATGGTGTGGCCGGCATTGCTGACCTCGAGCCGGGCCAGCTGCTCGATCTCGACGTCCACCGCCTCGGCGAAGCGGCGCAGCAGCCGCGCCCGGTCGCCGGGGGCGACGGCGCGCCAGCTCGCCGTCGCCCGGTGCGCGCGTTCGATGGCGGCGTCGGTGGCGGCCGTGTCGGCCGCGGGGATGGTGGCCAGCACCTGCTCGGTGGCGGGATTGACGATGTCGGTGGTTGTCACGGGGTGCGCTCCTTTCCGTACTGTGCCGCATGGTCGACCAGGGCCCGCATGAGGCGGAGGTCGGTCGGGTTCTCCTCGGGATGCCATTGCACTCCCAGCAGGAACGGGCCGTCGCGGGTCTCGGCGGCCTCGATGACGCCGTCCGCTGAGTGTGCGGTGGCGGTGAGGCCGGGGGCGAGCGTGCCGATGGCCTGATGGTGGTGACAGTGCGCCTTCGCCTCGGGGCCCACGATGGCGGCGAGGCGGCTGCCGGGAACGGTGGTGACGGTGTTGACCGTGAAGACGCCGGGGGAGCGGGAGTGGTCGGTGTGCCCGACGGCATCCGGGACGTGCTGCAGCAGGGTGCCGCCCAGGGCGACATTCACCAATTGCAGACCGCGGCAGACGGCCAGGACCGGCAGGCCCGCGGCGCGGGCGAGCGCGAAGAGCCCGAACTCGGACTCGTCGCGGTCGGGGCGCAGGCCGCCGGTGGCGGGATGCGGTAGCGCGCCGTAGCGGGCGGGATCGAGGTCCGCGCCGCCGGTGAGCACCAGGCCGTCGAGGCGGTCGACGAGCTCGGGGCGCGGAGTTCCGGTGGGCGGCAACAGGACCGGGATGCCGCCCGCGTGTTCGGTGAGGTCGACGTAGGTGCGGGCCAGCACCGCGGCGTCGACGTCCCAGTGGCCGAAGCGGGCGCGTTCGGAGTAGGTGGGCAGGCCGATGACGGGCCGGTGGCCGGGGTCAGAGTCGTTCGAAGCCACGGATCCGCTCCCAGTCGGTCACCGCCGCGTCGAAGGCGTCCAGCTCGACCTGCGCGGCATTGCGGTAGTGCCGCACCACCTCCGGGCCGAACGCCTTCTGGGCGATCTTGCTGTCGCCGAACAGCTGCGCGGCCTCGCGCAGGGTGTGCGGGACGCGCGGGCGGTGCGAACGGTAGGCGTTGCCGTGGAACTCCGGCTCCAGCGGGAGCTGCTGCTCGATACCGTGCAGGCCGGCCGCGATGGCCGCGGCGACCGCCAGATACGGGTTCACATCGCCGCCCGGGATGCGGTTCTCCAAGCGCAGCGACGGGCCGTGGCCGACGACGCGCAGGGCGCAGGTGCGATTGTCGCGGCCCCAGGCCAGGGCGGTGGGCGCGAAGCTGCCGGCCTGGAATCGTTTGTAGGAGTTGATGTTCGGGGCCAGCAGGTAGGTGAGTTCGCGCAGGCAGTCCAGCTGGCCCGCGATGAAGTGGCGCATCAGGGCCGAGGGGTCGTCGCCGTCGGCGAAGACCGGCTCGCCCGCGCTGTTGCGCAGGCTCAGATGGATGTGGCAGGAATTGCCTTCCCGCTCATTGTATTTCGCCATGAAGGTGATGCTGCGGCCCTCCTGGGCGGCAATCTCCTTGGCTCCGGTCTTGTAGATGGTGTGGTTGTCGCAGGTGACCAGGGCCTCGTCGTAGCGGAAGGCGATCTCGTGCTGACCGGGATTGCATTCGCCCTTGGCGGACTCGACATACATTCCCGCGCCGGACATGTCGGTGCGGATGCGGCGCAGCAGCGGTTCGATGCGGGCGGTGCCGAGCATCGAGTAGTCGACGTTGTACTGGTTGGCGGGGGTGAGATCGCGGTAACCGCTGCGGAAGGCGGACTCGTAGGTGTCGTCGAAGACGAGAAATTCGAGTTCCGTGCCGACATAGGCGGACAGGCCGCGCTCGGCCAGGCGATCCAGCTGGGCACGCAGCACCTGCCGGGGTGAGGCGGCCACGGGCTGCCCGGGCCGGCCGTGCGGGTCCACCTGCTCGACGTCGCAGAGCACCAGCGCGGTGCCCGGCCACCACGGCACCAGCCGCAGCGTGCCCAGATCCGGGCGCAGCACGAAATCGCCGTAGCCGGTGTCCCAGGAGGACATCTCGTAGCCGTCGACCGTGGTCATCTCCACGTCGACGGCCAGCAGATAATTGCACGCCTCCGTCGCCCGATCCAGTACCTCCTCCACGAAATACCGTGCCGAACAACGCTTTCCCTGTAATCGCCCCTGCATGTCGGTCATGGCCACCAGCACCGTGTCCAGCGTTCCCGCCTCGACCCGCGCCACCAGCTCCGCCACGCTCAGCATCCCGGCCCGCATTCTTGACCCCTCTCGACGTCAACCCCGCTCACGCTAGGCGAACCCGGGCTCCGTGTGTGCCCGAATACGGCAAGTGATGACCCGCGTGTCCATACCGTTTCGGCGCTGGAGGCCGGTGCCGTGTGGGCGAACGGCTCGATGCGTCGAGAAGCGCCGGCCGGCGCTAGAGGCCGACGTCGGTGAGAATCCGCCACGTGATCGGCGCGGCGAGACCCAGGACGGTCAGGACGATCAGCAGTGCGAGGACAGTGCTCGTCAAACAACCGCCGCCGGCGCCGCCACCGCCCCCGCCGCGTGCCAGCCGTCCCGATTCCTGGGCTGCCCCGAGCGCCCGTCGTGAGGCCTCGGACCCCTGCCAGTGCGGAGAGTTCATCGCCGTGCCGCCTTTCCTCCCGAATATGCCGACACCGCAACAGTATTGACCGACAGGGCGCGCCGAATCCGCCGAAGTACTCAGCGCCGTTACTCACGGCCGGAGAGTCGGGCGGCTCGCCGGGAGCGGAAATGCCGCTGCGGGCATGGCGGCCCGTCGGCTACCGTCCGGACCATGCCCGGTCCTGGTGAATCCTCCGCTGTCTATCTGATCACCGGTATTCAAGCCGCCGGGAAATCGACCGTGGCGCAGGCCCTCGCCGAGCGGCTGCCGCGCTCGGCCCATGTGCGTGGTGACATCTTCCGGCGTTTCCTGGTGGGCGGGCGCGCCGACATGACCCCCGAGCCGAGTCCCGAAGCGCTCGAACAGCTCCGCCTGCGGTACCGCCTCGCCGCCGAGGTGGCCGACTCCTACGCGGCGGCGGGGTTCACGGCGGTGGTGCAGGATGTCGTGCTCGGCGACCTACTGCCCTACCTGATCGACCGTATCCGCACCGATCCGCTCTACGTCGTGGTGCTCGCCCCGAGTCCGGACGCGGTGGCGCGGCGCGAGGCCGCCCGCCCGAAGAACGCGTACGGAGCCTTCACCGTGAATGATCTGGACAGTGTCCTGCGCGCCGAAACCCCGCCCCTCGGCCTGTGGCTCGACAGCTCCGACCTCACCGTCGGCGAGACGGTCGACGCGATCCTCGCGGATGCCCGGCCCCTGGCCCGCTGACGAACGCTGCTGGGAAGCCCGACTCTGGAAGGCCCGTCCCAACATCCTCAGCGCCTCAATGCCCAGGCTCGGGCGCGATCACTCACTGTCACGAGGGCCCTTGCGACACACCATCATTTGATCGGCGCCCTTCTGGAATTCGTACTCGACATCGACGAGGTCGCTGGTGATACCGAGTTCCAGAAGGTCGCCGCGCAGTTCGTCCAGCCGCGGATAGACCTGTGCCGATCCGGTGGGCACCAGAGGGAAGATCCGCACTTCGCCGCGGCTGACCCGGATCAGCTCGGTGATCGCGCGCACGTGGAAGTCGTATCCGAGCCCGTCGGCATAGGAGAAGAGCAGATGTGAGCTCAGCACCAAGTCGAAGGTGTTGTCAGGGAACGGAAGTCGAGGCAGCTCCGCGGGGACGTATCGATCCGGATTTCGCTGCCGATCGGCGACGAAGAGCTCGACCGCCGACCGCCGCCGCCGATGGTGATCATCCGGATCGGTGAAGAACGTCCAGCAGTAGTCGCCGACATGGGCCCGAACATACCGATCGCCACGATCGCTCTGATCCCGGCACATTTCTCCGACCTCAACGCCATCGAACTCGAAATACGCCGCGTCACAGGCGGTCACATCACCCCCCGACCCCGCCGCCTCGGCGGCGAAGCTTGCCGCCCCAGCAGGGCAATCAAGGATCCGACCCCCGAGATCTGCTGCCCCGATACCGAACATCGCCCGATACTCATCCAGCCCCCGCGAGGTAATCAGAAACCCACCCACCCCATCGCCAGAGCCCGCGTCATCCCCAAAACTCATCCGCGATCTCTCTTCCTCTCGAATCAGCCACACCGACCGGAACAGGAAGCCGCAGAACACAAATCATGGCCGCCCGATGTGGCGGCCCAAACGCACAGTTCAAAGCCGCTGAGACAGCGGCCACCAACCCTGCGCGAACATCATCACGCCCCGATTAGACCACACGCCCCGATCGGCGACCAGCGAATTCCCCTTGGCCAGTGGGTAACCACTCGAGGTCCGTAAAACACGCGCCTGCCTTCGTGAGGGTTCCGCTAACTAGCTCTCGTTTCGAGAGCGCGCTGGATCAGCACCCGTGCCGCTTCGCCCTTGGCGGCGTGCTTCGCCAGAATTTGGAAGGCTCGCTCGTACAGGGCGACCTCGCGTGGCTGGGTAACCGTGAGCTCGGCGCTGACGGTCTCTACCTGTACCTGTCGAATGTCGTACATCAGGAAGTTGGTCACTGGGACGCGAAAGCGCGCTGTTCGCGGAATGATCCCGAGAGCGAGACGAGACGAACGGACCTGGGCGACCAGGTGTTCCAGCTGGCCGACCATGATCCCATCGGACCCGACTGTCGTATACAACGCCTGCTCGGCAAGCAAGAAATGAAATCGCTTCGCGCCCTTACGCAGAACCTGCTGACGCTCCATTCGTGCGGATACTGCGGCGGCGAGATCATCGGGGCCGCCGATGAATTGGATGCACTCTCGCAGTATCTCGGTCGCGTAGTCCTGTGTCTGCAGCAGGCCGGGAACCAGGTCGGGATCATACCCGCGGATCAGCTTGGATTCGGTCTCGAGCTGCCCCGTCTTCTTCTGGGCGTTGTGGGATTGGATCCGCTTCCACTCCAACCAAGCGGCTTCGACGTTTCGGACGGTGGCGATCAGGTCGCCCACTTGTAGAGGTGCGTCGGTCAGCGCACACCAGGTATGAATGTCCTGCTCGGTGGGCGTCTGCTTGCCATGTTCGTACCGGGAGACTTTGGAGTTGTCCCAGCCTGCGAGCCTGGCCAGCTCCAGGCCGGTGAGGCCCGATTGTTTCCTGAGTTCTCGGAGCCGCGCGCCGAGAGTTTCGCGTGCTTGCTGGACGCTGCTCACTGCTTGATTCGGTATTCCCTGTGAGGTGTTGCCAAGCTCCACACACGGTCACGGACGGCCGCGCAGTACGCGACGATCCTCGGGTCGCGGGTCACCGCGAACCCTCCCAAGGTTCCGTCCGGTCTGAAGACCGTGAAAGCTAGTGTGTCGTCATCGAAAAGCCACCAGTCGTCGGTAGTGATTTCGGCAGAGGCGATTACGTGGCGGGGAAGCCAACGGATGTCCTCACCGGAGTCGATATTGCTCTCCGTCGTGGCGAACAGGAACCGCGTGTAGTCGGTGTGGGGCTCGGTGACCACCCGAACCCGCTGCACCGCGCGTCCCGAGCTTGTCACCTCTCGCATGAGGTCATCCCAGTGCCGCCACTCGGGGTCGTATTCGAACTCGCCGGTGTCGAGGAACTTCTCCAGTGCTGCGGCTTCGTCCTCTACCGCGTAGCTGTCCTGGACCTCCAAATGGAACGCTCGAAACCGGCAGTCCCTGAACAGCTGTTCCTGCTCATTACTGGTGATTAATTCCATCGTCCGGACGGATTTCCTTTCCCCTCGGTACTTCGATGCTTCGTTCTCCGGCGGGCGGTTTGATGACCGTCAGTGCGGTCGCGTCGGTGACCGGCTCGCCGGCCAGGACGAACGTGCCGTGCCCGGTGTCCTCGAGCAGGGTACCCAGACAGGTTCCGTATTCGAGGTACGCCAGCAGGGCGTGCGGGATCTCGATGTGCCGAGAATCTCGTTGCGGCACCTCCCATCCCAGTACGACGTACGTATCTCGGTCCGAGGCGTACAGGGTTGGAGAGCCTCCGTTGCGAGTGTTGGTTCCGAGGAGACGCAATTGCATTACCGGTACCTCACAATCAGAGTTTGTGTGAATGCATCTGAGCGTGACACCAGTTGCCAGTTCAGGTCAATGGTTTGCGGCGAAAGGCTGCAAAGATCTACAAACTGCTGGTCAATGGCCTGCAGCTGTCCGTAGCGTAAGTCCCGGCGCTCAGGGCCGGTGATCTTGCACCTTCCGTCCGGTCCACAGCTGCCGCATCAACGGCGGACAGAGGGCGAGATGTATAGGCGTACAAGGCTCTTCGAATTCTCCGGCGGTCTGATCGAGCTCCAGGACGATGGGGGCGAGGACGACGACTGTGCCGGGTTCTACGTCGACTTCCACGGAGCTATCCCGCTCGACGGACACCAGGAGTCAGGGGTGAATATGCGATACAAGCCAACATGTCTCGGCTACCTCCGGACGGATGTTTCGGGGATGGGCCAGCTTTGGGACGAGACCCAGGTGCGGAGGCTCGCCGAGCGCTACGGCTACGACCTGGCCGAGGTGGTCGTCTACGACCCGAAATCGGGCCGGCCGCCGCTGGCCCGGCTGAAGGCCCAAGCCACCCGCCTCGACGCGGAAGCGGTCATCGTTCCCGGACCGGAGCATTTCACCGACGGGCAGATACCCAGCTCACTGGTGCGGCGGCTGGACGTCATCACCATCCATCCCGAGGAAACCCACGCCCGCCGTGCGGTGATGCCACTTCTGTGGTCGGTCAAGCCGCGGGACCGCGATCGCTGAGGCCCGGCTCCACGCCACTGAGCCCGACCCTCGAGGTCCGTGGCCGCCCAGACGGGCTATGTCACTCGCTGAAGTCTTCGACCACGTCGCGGATGAACGGCCAGTCCAACCGTTCTGAACGCGCACCACGGCTGAGGAATTGGCGCGAAAATGCTGTCCGAGAACGGTTTGTGCGGGATTGCACCGGTCGTCCGCGACTCGGCGGCCGTGCTGGCGGGTTCGGTCAGCGTGAAATGCGGCTGGGGCTCAATGGGTCACCGCATCACCGCATGGATGATCGTGTCAGCGTGGGGGTTTGGGTGCGAACCAGCTCACATGGCCGTGCCCCTCTGGTGGGTCGGGCGGGTCAGATGAAGGTCGATCGCCAGTTGCTCGACTGTTTCGGCTGCGCAGACGCGGTTCTCGCCGATTCCGCCGTGTGCACCGCGTTTGGCCCATCCGACGACGTACACGCCGTGCAGAGGATCCCTGGTTGTCGGAGAAATGACTCTGCCGTTTCGGTTGAGGATCTGACCGTTGTGTGTGTCGGGGAGTCCGTCGATATGCGCGGTGCGGAACCCGATGGCACGAACCACTGTGCTGGCCAGGAACGTGTGCCCGCCGGTCGTATACACGCTCAATTCGCCGGTTCCCGTCGACTCGATGTTCGTCACGTGCTGTTCGAAGCAGAACACGACCGGCAGCCGGGTGTCGTCTCGATCGTTCGGATCGGGGTGGTTCATCGCCGGTCTCAGCGGTTGGCCGGCTGCGGAGACGGGTTCATGGTCCAGGGTTCTGGTCGTGTGTATCGACAGATTGGGCAGGGCCAGGATGTCCTGCATGGCGGGGGTGGCAAATGCGGACCGGTCTGCGCAAGCACGGGACAGCACGGTCACCTGTGTCAGTGCGGCGATGCTCGGAGATGTGCCGTGTTGGTGGGCGAGATATCTGATCACCTCGAGGGCGACGTTCCCGGCGCCGATGATGAGGCAATGCGGCCCGAGGGTCGGCGGCTCGGTGGGGGATGAGTTGTTCACGCCGGCAAGGACATCGAGTGCGTCGTACACACCGACGGGCAATGCCGAGTCGGATCGGGTGAGGGGGCGGGGAATCGAGGCGCCGTGGGCGAAGACCACGGCGTCGAACCGGCGGCGCAAGGCTTCGAGGGAGAGATCGCGGCCGATCTCGGTGTTGTAGACGACGTTGACCCGGTCGTCGCCGAATGGCACATCGAACAGGCTCAGCATTTCGCGCAGGCCCGCGTCCGGTGCGATGGCGGTACGCAGCAGGCCGCCGAGGTGGGCGTGGCGTTCGTAGACGGTGACGTCGACGAAGCTGGACCGCCGCAGCAGCTCACGAATGGTGTACATGGCGGCGGGGCCGGCGCCGACGACTGCGATGCGGGGCCGTCGCCCACCGACGCTCGAAGGCCGTGGGAGAGGCGTTGTTGGTAGCCGGCCGGGTGTGGTTCGGGGCCCGCTGTGTGCGAAGTAGTCGCTGTTGCGGCGGAGATGGTGTTGTTCGGTCGCGGTGAGGGCGTGGTCGGGCTTGATCGCTGAGGTGGGGCAGGCGTCGACGCAGGCGGTGCAGTCGATGCAGGAGCTCGGGTCGATGTGCAGTGTCGGCGTGGTGGCGAAGTCGGGGTCGCCGGGGCGGGGACGGATGCAGTCGCGCGGACAGGCGTTCAGGCAGGAGACGTCCTTGCAGCAGTGTCCCAGGATGACGTGGGCCATAATCGCTTTCGAGAGGTCAGAGCAGGTTCGAGGCGCGGTAGATACGTCGAGCGACCCGGTTGAGCAGGCCCTCGCGGTGGAGGAACTCGATGAACGAGGCGGTGGCAGAGCGGAACATCATGCGGTGGTGCTCGTTGGCGTCGATCGCGGATTTCACCTCCGGCCAGCGCAGTCCGAGTTCTTCGTAGACGCGCCGGTTGATCAGGCTCTTGGCTACGACGTGGGTTCCGACGGCGATGGCGATCGTGCTCAGGAACCGTCGTGGCCGCGAGATGGTGGTGAGTTGGTCGCGAATGCGGCGGCGGGCGAAGGCCATGTGCCGTGATTCCTCGACGACGTGAATGTAGGAGGTGCGGCGTATCGCGTCGGCGACCGTCGCGTCTCTCATCCAGTCGCGTTGCATGGCGTCGAAGATTTCCTCCCCGGCCAGCACGATCCCGTAGGCGACCTCGTGCCAGGCGAACATCGCGAAGAGCCGGCCCAGCAGTTTCTGCAGCCGGTCGTGGGGATAGAAGTGTGCTCCGATGCTGTCGACGCCCTTGATGAACATCAGCGAATGCAGATTCTCGTCGGCGCATTCGTTGAGCAGAAACGCGATGTCGGGGCGAGCGGGGTCGGCACCGTGATTGGCGCGCAACAGCGCGACTTGTAGTCCGACTTCGAGCCAGATCGCGATACCGAGGAACTGTGCCACTTCGCAGCGGGTCAACAGGATTCGTTGCTGCTCCGACATCGACGCCCAGATCGGAGTGTCGAACAGCGGCGACCACTGCGCGGTCATTCCGTAGCGCTGATCGGAGTCGGGCCCCGGCTCATACAGCTCCGGACATCGTGGGTCGAACGATAGTCGCTGTGCCGACTGGATCAGTGTGTGGAAGAACTGATCCTGCTCGGTAGCTACCACTGCTGAACTCCTCTGCTCGGTCATGTTTCACGCTGGTTGGCGCGCGGCCGGGCTTCCTTTTTCCTCCGCGGTGTTCTCGACGGCCTGGCGAACAGGGATGGCTGTCGACGGACCTATCCCCGGAACGGAGAGGCTCTGCGACTGCGCATCCCGCCGCGCAGACCGTCGCGCCTGGAATTCGCTGAAAGTGCCAACACTGCAAATCATTTTGGAGAGATCAGGCTTCCTCTGCCGTGCACGATGAGCCGTGTCCGGACGTGACGCACCGCGCAGGCCGAGGATGGTTCAGGGAGTATAGGCGTTGGTGAGGGTGGCGATGTTGTCCAGGGCGTCGAGAGTGTCGCGGATGGTCATTTGGCGGGCCCAGGCGCCGGCCTGTGGTGTCGAGGAATTCGCGCATCGGGCGGATAGTGATGGCAGGCGGGCGGGGGCTGGAGGGATTGGCACACCCGATCGAGGAAAGCGCCGACCGCGTAGGTCACTGCGTTCACATTGTGCGGCGTAGTCTGCGGCGCATGAGAGTTGCCGCGGCACAGTTCACTTGCGCACCTACCGATGTCCGGGCCAATATCGGACAAATGGTCAGGCTCGCTGAACAGGCAGGCGCAGACTCCGCCGAGTTGATCGTGTTTCCGGAGTTGGCGGTGACCGGATACGAACTGGCCGCTACCGCAGCTGATGAGAGGTTGTGGCTCCGCGCCGATGACCCTCGCCTGGATCCGCTGCGCACCACCGGGATAGCGACCGTTGTGAACTGCGCTGCCCCCGCCCTCGACGGTCACCGTCCCGTGATCGCCACTTACGTCTACAGCGCCGCCGGCGATCTGCTCACCACCTATCACAAACAGCGTTTGTTCGAGGAAGAGCAGCAGTTCTTCACCTCCGCGGACAAGGACGGCCGCTTCGAACTCCAGGGTTTACGTTTCTCCCTCGCCACCTGCTTCGACAACCATTTCCCCGGCTTGGTCGACCGAATCGCCGACGATGGCTGTGACGTCCATCTGGCCAGCGCCCTGTACGGCACCGGTCGCGGCATCGCCGAACGTGCGTCGATCTATCCCGGCATCGCCGACCGCGCGGACGTTTACGTGGCCCTTGCCAACCACGTGGGGCCTGCGGGCCCGGTCACCGGGTGCGGCCGCGCCGCCCTGTGGGACACCGACGGAACCCTGCTGGCAGAGGCCGACGAACAGACACCGATGTTCGCCGTCGCCGATATCGGCTAGCAATGGCCACACGGCAGTGACCGGAGTGCGAACCATCCCCGCTGCAATCGGCATTCCCGCGCACTGCCAGTGGCCGGTCAGCCGCCCGAGATGACGCCCGCCCGTTGACCTTCCGTAGCCACACCCGGCACCCCCGAGGCACCCGAGACCCTACGAGCGCGGAGGACCCTGCCCGCGTCGGCAGGTTCGATCGGCGTGTCAGCGATATGAGAGTGGGCAGCCAGGTATGACGCATGGCGTCGGTGATGTGGATCGGCGTGGTGAATTCATGGGAGTGAATCTGGGCGGCTGTGCATCGGTGAGGTCGGTGGAATGAGCCAGGGCGTTGTACAGCCAGGCGTGGGCTCGTCCGATAGTGACGCGAGGTCCGAGGAACCGTTCTGTCAGAGCCCAGTAACGGTGAATCCGGTGGTCGGAATCGGTTGCGTCGATCAGCAATTGCTCGCGGAAACGCGGGGAGTCACGTTCCCCTCGCGCCTCGGCATGGGCGTTGACGAATCGGTCGAGTTCGGTGCCGGCATGCGGCCGAACATCTTTCGCTACGAGTGGCACCACGTCCACCATGACGTTGTCCATGCTGATGTACAGCGCTCGAGGGTTGCGGATCAGCTCTGGTCGATTCCGCCAGTACTGCTGTCGCACAATACTGGTCATGTCCGGCTCGGCCACCAGAGCGGCCAATTCGGCATACGCGACAACCTCGTCGACGGACGGATCAGCAGGCGGCTCCGGGACATTCCAGCACACCCACCTATCGCTGTCGCACCGCGGGATCGGTGCGAGAATGCGCCGCCAGAACCGGATGAGGCAATCGTGCACCGCACCACCGTCCTGCGCGGCGGCCAGCAACGCGAGTCGCTGGGCCCGCTGTGCCGGGGCAACCGTCTCCATGGCCCGCAGTGACGCCCGCCGCCATGCCAGCGACCTGAATTCGATATCGAGCCGGGCACTTTCGGCAGCGATGGCGTCTGCCATCGATCGCTCTCCCCGCAGCACACCGGTGATCGAGTCCAGCCCGAGACCGAGCCCGCGCAACCGCCGCACCAGCAGCAGTCGTTCGGTGGCGCTGTCGGCGTCGAATATCCGATGCCCGCCTGTGCTGCGCTGGGATTCCAGAATGCCTTCGTCGCAGTAGAACCGGATCGTTCGCACCGGAAGTCCGGTGCTGCGCGCCAACTCCCCGATGCTCACCAGCACACCGGATCGTGTGTCATCCGTCACAACCTGTTGAACCTCCACCCCACTGGAGCTTTTAGCGTACTGGGCACTCCCGTCCGACCCCGACAGCGAAAACCGAAGCGGTCGTGGAGGACGAGCGGAGTACTACGCATATGTCGTCACACCGAGGAGAGTGTTTCGTGGCTACCACGCAAGAAGAAATCGTCGCCGGCATCGCGGAGATCATCGAGGAGGTGACGGGTATCGAGGCCGCCGAGGTCGCGATCGAGAAGTCTTTCGTCGACGACCTGGACATCGACTCGTTGTCACTGGTGGAGATCGCTGTCCAGCTGGAGGACAAGTACAGCGTGAAAGTCCCCGATGAGGACCTTGCGAGCCTGAGAACCGTCGGCGACGCGGTTGCCTACGTCCAGAGGATGGAGGCGGAGAAGCCGCAGCTCGCCGCGGAAATGGAAGCGAAATACAAGGAAGGCCAGGCGAATTGAGCAGCCTGGAGGCCGTTTCGCCCCTTGTCGCGGTGGTGAGCCGGTGATTGCTGATCCACAGTTGAATCCCGCCGCAGTCGAGCTCGGCAGCTTCTTCCGGCAGCCACCAGAAGCTGTATGGCGCGCGCTGACGGAGCCGGATCTGCTGGAGCGGTGGCTGCTTCGACCGACCGGGTTCGCCGCCTCGGCCGGAACTCACTTCCGATTCGCCATCCCGGACTCGTCGCCGAACGAGATCATCTGCGAGGTGCTGGCGGCCCGGCCGTGCGAGCAGTTGACCTACAGCTGGACATACCGGCAGGCCGAGTACCCCGCCCGGTGGATTGTCGACTGGACGCTGCAGCCGCAGGGTCGTGGCACAGGACTTCTGCTGACGCAGACAGGTTTCGACATCGAAGACCGCCGGCAGAAAATGGTACGCAACGCCATGGAACGCAGCTGGAAACGACTCGTCCTGCCGCGGCTCGGTGAGGTGATCCACCACTGAAAGCGCCCCTGGGAGTCGGGGCTGCACACCGGCGCGACGGCGAACTACTGTCCCGGTCCTATTCATATTTCGAAAGGTTCGAAACCATGTATTTCATCTCGATGGCGTTAGGGATGTTCGGCCCACTGCTCGTACCCACAGGAAGCTCGAACTGTTGGATGGACAGCACCGCTCCCGCGTGCTGGCCTCACTAGATTGATTCTCGCGACTGGGCGGGCGGAATTGCCGCCCACCCAGCCGCCCTGTCGCCAGCTTGCGCGCCAGGTATCGCACAACACGTGTGCCTTGCGCGCGGCTCGTCGGGCGGGGTCGTTCCAGCCCTGACTCCCAACCGTCTGCGGTACGCCGGACGTCGTGCTGCGCAACCGAATTCGAGACGCACCGAAGCGATCATGTTTTACCCGCCGACGTCGATGCTGGCCGATCGTTCTCGGTGGCGAGGTGCCCTGCCGGGATCGGCATCGCCGCGACCGGAAGTCAGGAGTGCATCTGAATGCTCTGCACAGCAATATATTCTGCCTACTGCGGCATCGAGTGTTCTTGCGGGCGAGGAGTATTCGGAGGCGCGTGCGTCCGAGTCCGGAGGCGATCAGTCCTCGGCGAGGGACAGTCTGTCGAGCAGGCCGGTCAATCCGCTGTGGACGATGTCGTCATCGCCTCTGTCCAAGCCGTAGGTCACTTCGTGCCATGGCCCGAGTTGATGCCAGACCGATGCTCGGCGGCGGAGGTCGTCGGTGAGGCCGTAAGCGGCGGCGACTGCGTCGGCGAAGGGTGTAGGTGCGCCGAACAGTGGCCATGCCAGGTCATTCGCTGCGTCGCCGAGATGGACATCGCCGAAGTCGATCACACCGGCGATATGGTTTTCGTCCACCAAGACGTGTTCCGGGCCGAGATCGCCGTGGACGACCGTATCCGCGGGGAATCCCACGACGGCATCGAGGACCGTCAGCGCCGAATCATGTTGTGCCGCTGGGATCAACGGCACGACCTCGGTTCGGAAACGGTCGATCATTACAGCCCGGGTGCGCCTGGTTTCGGCCGCTGATGGCAGTCCGTGCCGCATCGCCTCGGCCGCGGGGCTGTCGTGCAGGGCGCGAAGAAATCCTCCCAGCGCGAGCCCGTGCCGGGTCCCGGCGGACTCGATGGACGTCCCGGGGACCAGGGCATGACGCACGATCAATGGTGTCTCGCTCACCACCCGGGGGATCGGCACCTGCAGGGGCAACAGTGGTGCCAGCCAAGGCATCAGCTGGGTTTCACGCCGCAGTTGGCCGGCGACCTCTGGCCGGCGCGGTCTCCTGTCGACCCACGCTCCGTCGATCAACGTGGCAAAGCAATCCCATCCATCGGAAAACCCCACGCAGCCCACGGTACGACACGGGCCAATACTCAACCGGCGCCCCCGCGATCCAAACGTGCACTGCCACGGCGAAATGGGCAGGAAGCCGCTGCTCGTCGGCGCAGAGTGCCGCGATTGGTCCGATCGTCTGCCGCAGCTGGGACATGTGGTCTGTGTCATAGCGGGGCGATGTCACAAATCCGGGGTGTCCGGCACCTCATGGTCGTCCCACTGACGATGAAGGAGATGGACGCTATGAGTGCTCGGCTCGATATGTTCGCGAATGAGGTCGGTGCGAAGTTCGCCAAGCGGTTTGCGAACGCCAGTCTGGTGATCACGCAGTCGGAGGTGCCGAAAACGATTCAGGAGCTGGTGAGCTTGCGGGCCAGTCAGATCAATGGGTGTGGCTTTTGTACCGATGCGCACAGCAAGGAGCTGGCGGCCGCGGGGGAGCCGCCGGTTCGGATCAATCTGGTGGCGACCTGGCGGGAGGCGTCGGTGTTCAGCGAGGCGGAACAGGCGGCGCTGGCCTTCGCCGAGGAGGGCACCAGGCTGGCGGATGCCCACCTCGGGGTCTCCGACGAGACCTGGGCGCAGGTTCGGAAACACTACGACGACAACCAGACCGCGGCGCTGGTGGCGCTGGTGGCCATGATCAACGCCGCCAACCGGCTCGGTGTCATCCTGCATCAGCAGGGTGGGTCCTACGAGCCGGGCATGTTCACCGGGGCCACCGACTGACCGTCAGACGGGCTGCGGGGCCGTGACCGGTCGGCGGCTGCGGCGCCAGGCATAGGCGAGGAAGGCGATCAGGCCGATCAGCGGAATCGTGCTGACGGCCCAGCTCACACCCAGTGGGGGACCGGGCTGCTGGAGAACCGGGAGGTTCGCCAGATCGCCTTCACCGCGGCCCTGGGGGCCGTCGATGACGAAGTGGAAGGTCCACGCGCCCTGCTCATCCAGGGAGCGCACGTCCAGGCCCCAGACGTCGCGCTTGCGCGGGTGCCGCGACAGCGGTTCGGCGCGGCGCACCTTGCCGTTGGGCTGGTACTCGGTGAGCGTGCCGGTCTTGTCCGCGATGCCCCCGTCGGGGATGAAGGTGAAGTCCAGCGATTGCATTGCGCGCAAAGGCCATTCGCTGAACCCCACGGTCAGCGAGTAGGGCCCGGCCTGCACGTGCTCGGTGTGCACGATATTGACGGGCTGATACGCAGACGCTGTCGCGGCAGTGCCCGCGGTCAGCCCGAGAATCGCGAGAATCGTTGCGGCGGTGGCGAGTAGACGGTTGATCATGCGCTGACCTTCTCGGACGGGGCGGACAGCCGCAGCATGTCGCCGAAGCGCCAGCCCAGGTAGCCGCCGAGCGCACCCAGCAGCGCGGCCGCGACCGTGGTGGCGATGATGACGGAGGCGTGCGAGAGGCGGGCGTCGTAGATGATCACCTGCTGCACGGGATTGAACCCGCCGATGATCGCCCCGCCGAGCCCACCGGCCAGCGCGGGCAGCAGGCGCGCCGGGCTGTCGGTGCGCCGCAGCAGCAGATCGATCACGATGCCCACCGGGATCAGGCAGAACGGAATGAGCGCCGGGGTCGCCGGAATGCCCCGGATGTGTTCGCGCATGGGCAATCCCACGAAATCGGCGTAGGCGCGCGCCGCCCACGGAGCGAACCACCAGAACACGCCCTGGATCGCCGAGGAGAACACGGCGGTGACGGTCGCGCCCCACCGCTGGAATCCAGCACCCACGACCATCAGCAGAATCACCATGAACGCGGTGACCGCGACCGTCCACCGCACGGTCCCGGTGCTCAGCCGCTGCACCGCCAGCGCGGTGACGGTGCTCGAGGTCGCCAGGTGCGCCAGCGCGAACAGCGCGCCGATCCGCCCCCACAGATGGGCCCGCGCCGCCCCGAACACGATCACCGTGCCCACCGAGATCACCGTGCTGGACAGGAACAGCCCGATGTGCGGCGGCGAGTCGATGATCGCGTCGAATCCGTAGAGGCTGTGCCACCACAGATCCCACAGTCCGTAGAGCAGGAACGACGCCGCACCCAACGCCGCCACCATGTACCCGAGCGGCGCGGTGAATGTCCGCCCGAACACGCTGATCCCGGGCCCGCCCAGCGCACCGTCCACCCGCCGCCCCGCCCGGCCCGCGGCCGAGGTGACGAGAATGACCGTGAGACCGGTGAATCCGGCGATCGCCGCACTGGCATAGATGAACAGGTGCGGCAGCGTGAAGAAGGTATCGGGCCCGACATCGGAGTGCCACTGGATGTCCCAGGTCGACCCGACGGCGAAGGTCATGCTGGCCGCGAACAGGATGGCCGCGGGTAGCCAGGGGCGGATGGTGATCGGTGCGGTCGCCTCGGCGGTGAGCCCGCGACCGTTGGCGGTGAGGTCCATGGTCTGCTCCTGATCCTCTTTCCTTCGATTCAGTTGGCCTGGACGGAGAAGGTGGCGCTGCCGGATCCCGGTGCGCCGGACAGTTTCACGGCGATCTCCCACTGCCCCGGCATGGGCAGCGTCACGGTCGCCCGGTAGTGCCCGGGCGTGACGACCGCGGCGGTGCTCGGCGGGAGCGCGTGGCCCATCTGCGGCATGGCGGGCTCCACCGAGACGCGATCCGGGGTGGCGGCGGTGCCGTGCTGGTCGGTGATGTCGAGGTCGACGGTGTTGTCGCCGGTGTGCGCCGATCCGCCGGAGACGCGCAGCTGCACCTGGTAGGGCCCGGCGGCACTGCGCGGCACCGGTTTCGCGCTGCCGGACGGCCACAGCCACCAGGTCAGCAGCGCGGCCACCAGCACGACGATCGCCGCGATCAGTCCTGTGCGCCTGGTCATTGCGGAACCCCCGCTCGGACGTCGACCGTGGTCGGAATGGTCATGACGGAATAGCCGCGCTCGGCCTGCGCCCACACCAGGTACCGGCCGGGCAGCGGAAAAGTGAAGGTGAACGCCACATTCGGGCCGTAGGCGGCGACGGTCTCGTCCGGCGGCTGGGCGCCGACGGCCGGCATCGGGGCCATGGCGTGGGCGTGCGCCCAGATCGGCGCCGTCGCCGCGGACGTCCCGGCGGGCACGCCGTCCGGCAGCGGGCCGACCGCGATGAGATGGCCGATCATCCCCAGCCAGGGCTGTAGATCCGCGGCGCCGCCGTAGGCCGCGGTGAGGGTAACGGGTTCGCCCGCGATCGCCTCGGTGGTCGTCAGAGTTGTCCCGCTCGGTGCGGGATCGGCCGCGCCGGAACCGGATCGACCGCCGACGTGCAGCGCGGACCGCAGCAGCTGCACACCCCCGCCGCGCCGGGCGATCTCCGCCGCGACCGCGTAATCGCCGGACTCCCCGAGCCCCAGGCCGACCCGATACTCCCCGGGCGCGGTGCGGATCGGATGCCGATGCCAGAACGTCCCGGACGGCCCGACCACCATGAGGTGCAGCAGCGCGTCATCGGTGACCAGCAGATCGTCCACGGGCCGGCCCGTCGCCGAATCGGTCAGTGACAGCTGGACTTCCGTCGGTTGCCCCGCGACCGCGGGCTGCGCACGCACGGTCAGATTCACCGGAGGCCGTGAATAATTCGTGGTCAGCGGCAGATCGCGTTCGGGGAACGGATTGCCGATATTGCCGGACGTGGGATCGAGCAGGCTGCCCGCCGGCCGCGGCTGCGGCGCACTCGAGGACAGCACCGCCCCCGTGGTCCCGACGGTCAGCGCGGCGATGAGCGCGCCCACCGGAATCAGTGTCGGCCAGCCTCTTTTCGAGAGGAGGGCGGTACCCAGCGCGACCAGTAGCAGCACACCCGCCGCGAAGAAGCCCCCGTAGGCTGCCCGCTCCCATGGCGTCACCACGCGCGCGGCGACGAGGAACGGAATCCGGGCGGTCCGTTCGCCGTCCGAGACCGACAGCTCCCACGGCCCGGCATGATCCACCCGCAACGTCGTGGCATACAGCCCCGGCCGATCCGCGAGTTCGACCGTGCCCGAGGAGGTCTCGCCACCCTGATCGACCGGCGCGGCGCTGACCGTCAGCGCCCCGGCCGCCGACCCGGCATGGCTCACCACCTCGACGCGCAGCGGTCCCGGCTCGGCCCGCCGGATCACCACCGTGAGCTCGCGTGCCCCCAGCGATTGCGCCACCGTCAGATCACCCCCGCTCCCCGCGCCATCGGCCCGGGCATCGGGCGCGGACGCGAAATCCCACCCCAGCAGGAACGCGCAGAGCACGCCCACCACCAGGCATGCGCCGCGCAGGCGAACGATCAACGGCGGCTGCACTGTTCCGAAGCTACCGAAAAACCGCGGCCCGGAAATCCCACCCGCGGGGGATGTCTCCTCGGGGTGCGGTCAGGGTAGGGTCCCGGGCCCCGCTGGGACGGGTTGCCCCGTGGCGCGAGTCGTTTCAGCGGCTAGGCCAAGGCGTTCCGGAGCCAGCCGGGCCCGGCCGTCGTCGCACCGAGCGCCTCGACCCGAGCTCGCAAACCACGATCGGCCGTCACCACGAGCACCGAACCCGGCCGGGCCCCGGCCTTTCCGGCCTCGGCCGCGACCACCTCGACAATGGCGTCGTCCCCGGAACCCTCCGCGAGCACCACCCGCAGTTCGGCCCCCGCGCTGTCGGCAGCGGCCTTGGCGGCCCCTTCGAGTACCACGACCACGTCCGTCACTTCGGGCAGTCGCTCCCGCAACGGACCCAGCTCCCCGAGCAACCGCCGCGCCGCCCCGGCCCGATCCCGCCACCACCCATCCGGCCGCGAACCCACCACATTGGCCGCGTCCACCACAACCACCAGCCCGGCATCCTCCACCGCCTCAGTCTCCACCGCCGGCGCCGAACCGCCGCGATCAGGTGCACAGGTCGCAGCCCGAGGGCCGTGGCGCTCCACGGCCCTCGGTCACCTCGACACCCGCCGGGTCGGATCCCGTGAGTGTGAACCTGTTCCCGGGACGAGGCTCTCGGCCCGGTTCGCGCCGTTGCGCGCGGCCCGGGCCGAGCTGGTGGAGAAGAGTCAGAGGTCGAGTTCGACGTCGGTGAGGGGGTAGGCGACGCAGGAGTGGGTGTAGCCGGTGGCGGCGTCGGAGAGGCGGAGTTCGGCTTCGGCGGCGGTGTGGACTTCGCCCTTCAGGACACGGATGCGGCAGAGGCTGCATTCGCCGGAGCGGCAGGCGGCTTCGGGTCGGATGCCGTTGTCTTCGAGGGCATCGAGGAGGGGACGGGCGCGTGGAGTGCGGAACGTGGTGTCGCGGACGGTGACCGTGACCTCCTCGGCGGGGTCGGCGGTAGTGGGCCAGTGCGGCTGGGCGGTGGGGTCGCTGGGAGCGCCGTTGGCTTCGAAGCGGATTCGCTTGCGGGGGTGGCCCAGGGCGGTGAGCTGCTCCAGCGCGTAGGGGTAGAGAGCCTGGGGGCCGCAGACGTAGACCATGCGGTTGCCGAGGGGGCCGGTCAGGTCGGAAATGGTATCGGCGGACAGGAATCCGGTGCGGCCCGTCCAGTCGGGGGAGGGGTCGGCGATGACGTGATCGACGGTGATGCCGGGCTGGGTGGCAAAGGTATCGAGTTCCTCGCGGAACAGGATGTCGGAGGCGTCGCGCGAACCATAGATCAGATGGAATTCGCGGACCGGCCCGCGGTCGGTGAGCTCGCGGATCATGCTCATGGCCGGTGCGACGCCCGAACCGCCCGCCAGGAACACCACGCGGTCACCGTGGAAGAGCGGATTGTGGTGGAAGGTCCCCATCGGCCCGGTGGTGGTGAGCACCTGGCCCGCCTCGACGGTGTCGAGGAGGAGATTGCTGATCCGGCCGCCCGGCACCCGCCGCACCGTCAGGTCGTAGAAGCCGAGTTCCGTGGGGCTGGAGGAAATCGCGAACGGCCGGCTGGTGCCGTCGAAGAAGACGTTGACGTACTGGCCCGCCAGAAATGGCGGCAGCGTCGCGCCGTCGAGGCCGCGCAGCCGGAATGTCTTGGCGGACACGGTTTCTTCGAGCACGGCCTCCACTCGCAGCAGCAGCCGCTTGGGATGGTAGGCGTCCACGATGGCGCGGGCTTCCGCACTGCGGTCGCGGGTTTCGGGCATCCGGGCCTCGATCTCGTCGAGAATGGCTGCCGCGCCGTCGAATCGGGTGGCGAGGGGGTGTCGTTTCACGATGTGCTCCGTTCAGGCGGCCTGGGTGCGCAGCAGGCGGCGCGCGACGCGGGCCCCGGCCTCGAGTGTGGGTTGGAATCCGCCCATGCCGGACCAGGAACCGGCGACGTGCAGTCCGGGGACATGGGTTTCGCGTTCGCTGTTGCGGAACAGCCAGCCCTCGGTGGCATCCTGGTCGTAGCCGTAGATGGACCCGCCCGGATGACCCAGATACCGCATCATGGTCAAAGGCGTTGCCACATCGACCTCTTCGATGGCGTCGCGGATACCCGGCGTCACCGCCTCACACAGATCCAGCAGCGTCTCGGCGAAGGCGAACTTGGTGCGCGCGTACTCCGCCGGCACCACGTTCTTCCAGATGTCGGCGTACTGCAACGTCATCAGGCTGACATGGGTGGTCCCCGCCGGTGCGAACCCGATGGGCGCGACATCGTAGGAGCTGACACAGATGCCGCGCGCCGGCTCGAACGACTTCCACGCCCGGTAGGTGCGATCGTCGTCGGTGTCCCGGTTGACGAACGTCGTGCTGGTGGTGAACCCGAGCTCCGCGGGCGTCGCGTCCAGGCCCATGTGCAGCACGAACCCGGACACCCCGATCCGCCTGGTGGCCAGATCGTTTCGCACCGCCGCCGGCACCGCGATCCCGTCGAGCATGGCGTAGGTGGTGGGCAGCGAGGCATTCGACACCACCTCGGGCGCGGTCACCTCGGCCTCGTCCTCGAGCCGCACCCCGAGCACCCGCCCGCCCGCGGTGAGAATCGCCTCGACCCCGGTGTTGAACCGCACCTGCCCGCCCGCCTGCAGGAACGAGTCGAGTATCGCCGCCGACATGGCCTGCGACCCGCCGCGCACATGCCACGGTTTGAACTCGAAGTAGGCGAACAGCGTCAGCGCCAGATCCTGGAACCGCAGCTTGGACGGCGGCTGGCCGAGATAGGTCCAGTACATGGCGAGCGCGACCTTGATCCGGTCATCATCGAAGTATTCGTCGAGCACCTGCTGCAGCGGGCGCAGCCCGTACCGGAAAAGCACCGGATCGATCTGGTCGGCGGGCATCCCGCGCATGGCCGCGATCTGCCAGAACGTCACCTGCTTGATCAGCTCGAAGAACCGCGCCACCCGATCCCGGCTGCCCGGGAACTCGGCATCGAGGACGTCGATCGCCGCATCCCAGTCGGCCGGAATCGTCACATCCAGCCGGCCGGGGACGACCGCCCGGTACAGATCGTGCTCCTGCACGAACTCCAGCCGATCCGCGATCCCCAGCTGCTGGAACAGCCCCTCGCGCAAGGAGATCGGCTGTCCTTCCACGCCCACCCCGGACAGCTGGTGCAGCGCCACCTCGAACTCGAATCGCCCGCGCCGGAACGAGGTTCCGCAGCCGCCGGGCACATTGTGCCGCTCCACCAGCAGCGTCCGCGCCCCCGCGCGCTGCAGCGTGGCCGCGGCGGTCAGTCCGGCATTGCCCGCGCCGATGACGATGGCGTCGTAGTCGTGCATGCCCACCTCCAATAGTCAATTAATTGAGTAGATGAATCGCACTGTAGCCACCGTGTGTTGCGGTGTCTACGGAAAACCAGACAACAAATTTAATAATCGCCGATGGTGGTAGCCTGGGCGGATGGCGCTACGCAACGCGGTTCTGGCCACCTTGCTGGAGGGGGAGGCATCGGGCTACGACCTGGCCAAGGGCTTCGACGCCTCGGTCGCCAACTTCTGGCTGGCCACCCCGCAGCAGCTCTACAAGGAGCTCGAGCGCATGGCCGCCGAGGGGCTCATCGAGACCCGCGTCGTCGAGCAGGAGCGCCGCCCCAACAAGCGCCTGCACTCCATCACCCCGGCCGGGCGGGCGGCGCTGCACGCGTTCATCGCCGAGCCCTCCAAACCGACCGCCATCCGCGACGAGATGATGGTGAAGGTCCAGGCCATGGAGGCCGAGGACGCCCCCGCCGTGCGGGCGGCCGTCGCCGAGAAACTGGAATGGTCGAAGGCGAAACTGGCCCGCTACGAACGACTGCGCGGCCGCCTGCTGGACGGGCGCAGCGAGCAGGCCTACCTCGCCGAGGTCGACCGCATCGGCCCGTACCTGAGCCTGCTGCGCGGAATCGCCTTCGAGCAGGAGAACATTCGCTGGGCCGAGTTCGCGCTGCCGGTCATCGACCGGCGCATCGCCGCACACTCGCGGTAACCGGTCACCCGCCGTCGGGGCCGTCCCGGTTGATACGGTGTCCGCCTGGAAAGTTGTCCGCGAAATGACAGGTAGTGATCAGCGTTGGCGTCCGAATCGATGACAGGCGAGGGTGAATCCCGCCGTACCGCCCCGCCCACCCGGCGCGGTCAGCGCACGCGCGGCGCCCTCATCGCCGCCGCGCGCGAGGTCTTCGAGCGCGACGGCTACCTCGACGCCAAGATCGCCGACATCTCCAAGACCGCCGGCATGGCGTCGGGCTCCTTCTACACCTACTTCGACAGCAAGGACGAGATCTTCGCGGCCCTGGTCGAGCAGGCCTCGGAGGAGATGCTGCACCCGCACGTGCGCGAGCGCAGCGGGATCACCGACACCCGCGCGCTCATCGAGGCCGCCAATCGCGACTATCTGCTGTCCTACAAGCGCAATGCCCGCCTGATGGCACTGTTCGAGCAGGTCGCCCACATCGACGAGAACTTCCGCCGCCTGCGCGTCGAGCGCGGCAAGGCGTTCGCGCAGCGCAATGCCCGGATGATCCGCGGGCTGCAGGAGTCCGGGCAGGCCAGCGCCGACCTGGATCCGATGATCACCGCGCACGCGCTCTCGGCCATGGTGAGCCGGATGGCGTACATGGTTTACGTTCAGAAGCAACGGATTCCGTTCGAGAAGCTGGTGACGACGCTGACCCAGCTGTGGGTGAACGCGCTGCAGTTGCAGGCCGAGTAGCGCTCAGCCGAGCCCGCGTGCGAAGTCGATCAGCGCGGCATTGACCTCGGCGGGCCGTTCCTGCTGAATCCAGTGCCCCGCACCCTCGAGGACGATCGTGCCGCGCAGATCGCTGAGCAGCGCCGACATCTTCTGCATGGGTGTGAACCGGATGACCGGGTCGGTGGATCCGGCGATGAACAGCGACGGCTGGGCGATCTTCGCGCCCTCCAGATGCGCGGTCCGCTCCCAGGTGCGGTCCAGGTTGCGGTAGTAGTTGAGGCCGCCGGTGAACCCGGTGGCGGTGAAAGTCTCGACGTAGTACTCGAATTCGGGTTCGCTGAGCCACTCCGGCAATGGCGGCTCGGGGGCGCTGGTGTCCAGGAACGTGGCGGCGCTCATGATGTCGTCCTGCAACAGCGTGCGCCGCGGGTCCGCGGCCAGCACCGCGTCGGCGACCCCGGGTTCCTGGAACCACACCATGTAGAAGTCCGCACCCAGCCGCGCGCGCATGATCGACACCGGCGGCCCGGACGACCGCGGGGTCGCGGGCACGCTCAGCCCCGCCACCGCCCGCACCCGCTCCGGATACTCCCGGGCCATGTGCCACACCACCGACGCGCCCCAGTCGTGGCCGACGAAGGTGGCGTCCTCCAGCCCGTAGGCGTCGAGCAGCCCGGCCAGATCCCCGCACACCGTGAGCATGTCGTAGTCCTCGACCCGCGCGGGCCGTGAGCTGCCGCCGTAGCCGCGCATATCCGGGGTGAGCGTCCGGAAACCGGCCTCGGCCAGCGCGAAAACCTGATGCCGCCACGAGAATCCGAGCTCCGGGAACCCGTGGCAGAACACCACCGGCGCCCCCGCGCCGTGCTCGACCACCCGCAGCTCGATGCCATTGGCCGCCACCTGAGCGCTGCCCAGCCGTTTCCACTCGTCCACCAGATGTGCTGTCCGCATCGGTTGTTCACCTCTCGCCGCCGGGCCGGTTGACGCCGGACGGGTCATGAACTTGAATCCGACGTAGGTTTCATATTCCATCAGCCGGCGCCTCCGATCCACCCGGGTCGGGCGCCGGCACGGGCCGTAGGGAGAACACGTGCAGGTCGCGGGTAGGAACGCCATTGTCACCGGAGGCGGTGGCGGCATCGGCGGGGCCATCGCCGCCCGGCTGGTGCGGGCCGGGGCGCGGGTCGTCGTCGCCGACCTGAACGGCGAGGCCGCCGCGGCGGTCGCGGCGGCGCTGAACGCGGAGTTCCCGGGCGCGGCCGTGGCGGTCGGGGCCGACGTGTCCGACACCGCCCGCATCGAGGAACTCATCGCCCGCGCCGAGGCCGAATTCGGGCCGGTCGACCTGTATTTCGCCAATGCGGGCGTGATCGGGCCGGTCGGGCTCGGCGACGAGAAGGATTGGGAGACCACCCTCGACGTCAACCTCAATGCCCACGTCCGCGCGGCGCGGCTGCTGGTCCCCGGCTGGGTGGAACGCGGCGAGGGCTACTTCGTCAGCACGGCGTCGGCGGCGGGCCTGCTGACCCAGATCGGCTCGGCCGCATACGCGGTCACCAAGCACGCGGCCGTGGGGTTCGCCGAATGGCTGTCGGTCACCTACGGAGACCAGGGTGTCCGGGTCAGCTGCCTGTGCCCGATGGGCGTGGAGACGCCGCTGCTGCGGGCGGGCGAGAACTCCGGGGACGCCATCGGCATGGCCGCCACCCGGGCTGTCACCTCGGCCGGTGCGGTGCTGACTCCCGATGCGGTGGCCGAGCTGGTCATGGCCGCGCTGGACGACGAGCGGTTCCTCATCCTGCCCCACCCGGAGGTGCTCGAGATGTACCGTCGCAAGGGCGCGGACTACGACCGCTGGCTGTCGGGCATGCGGCACTATCAGGCGCGGCTGCTGGACAGCGGCGACGGCCACTGAGCATCGGGGAGACACATGAGCGACGATCAGCGGCCCGGCGACCTACCCGGCCTGGATCTCGAGCGACTCGCGGTGTGGCTGGCCGACACTCGGCCGGGCCTGGTGGCCGGTCCGCTGCGCGGCCGGTTGATCGCGGGCGGGAAGTCCAATCTCACCTATGAGATCAGCGACGGCGAGTCGGCGTGGATCCTGCGGCGGCCGCCGCTGGGGCACGTGCTCGCCACCGCGCACGACATGGCCCGCGAGTACCGGGTGATCACCGCGCTCGGGGACACCGCCGTGCCGGTGCCCGCCACCTACGCGCTGTGCCAGGACGACGACATCATCGGTGCGCCTTTCTATGTCATGGAACGGATCGTCGGCACGCCCTACCGGACCGCGGCCGAACTGGCGCCGCTCGGCGCCGGCCGGACCCGGGTCATCGCCACCGGCCTCATCGACACGCTGGCCGCCCTGCACACCGTCGACCCGGGCGCGGTCGGGCTGGCGGACTTCGGCCGGCCGGACGGATTCCTGGAGCGGCAGGTGCGGCGCTGGAAGAAGCAGCTCGACGCCTCCTACAGCCGGGACCTGCCCGCCGCCGTCGAACTGCACGATCTGCTGGCGAAGAACCTGCCCGCGCAATCGGCAACGGGCATCGTGCACGGCGACTACCGGCTCGACAATGTGCTCGTCGACGCCGAGGACCGGGTCGCGGCCGTGATCGACTGGGAGATGGCCACACTCGGCGATCCGCTCACCGATATCGGCCTGCTGCTGGTCTATCAGCGCATGGGCGACAGTGTCATGCCCGGGGTCAGCGATGTCGCGCTCGCGCCCGGCTATCCGGTCGAATCCGAAGTGCTGGAACGCTATTCGGCGGGCACGGGACGCGATGTGTCCGAGATCGGGTTCTATATCGCGCTGGCGTCGTTCAAGCTGGCCGTGATCAGCGAGGGCATCCACTTCCGTCACATTCACGGCCAGACCGTGGGACCCGGCTTCGAGCACATGGGCGAGGCGGTCGAGCCGCTGCTGGCCGCGGGGCTGTCCGCGCTGCGCACGCCGTAGGGGCGAAACCCGCAGCGCTGCCGGGGATTTCCTACTTCGCGTCCGCGTAGCACTCCACGATCGCGGTCGTGAAGGGGAAGCGGACCGGGGTCGGGCCGAAAGCCAGCTCTCCGGCGGTGTCCGCGGCGGCGGTGATCGCCTCGGCGACCGCGGCCGCCTCCTCCTCCGGGCAGTGCACGATGACCTCGTCGTGCTGGAAGAAGACCAGCTCGGCGCGCAGTCCCGCGGTGTGCATCGCATGGCGCAGGCCGGCCAGCACCAGCAGGGTCCAGTCGGCGGCACTGCCCTGCACGACGAAGTTCCTGGTGAAGCGACCGCGAGCCCGGGCCCTCGGGGTGGAGCCGTATCCGGTGGCGGCCCCCTCCTCGGTGTCCGCCTGGTCGAATGACGTCGCGGGCGGGCAGGTACGGCCGAACCAGGTGCGCACCAGGCGGCCCTCCTCTCCGGCGGCCGCCGCGTCGTCGACATAGGCCACCGCGTCCGGATAGCGGCGGCGCAGCTCGGCCATGTGGGTGAGTGCGTCGCCCGAGGTCTGGCCGTAGATCGCGCCCAGTATGGCGACCTTGGCCTGGGCGCGGTCGCCGCCGAACGCGCGGGCCGCGAGGTCGGCGTAGAGATCCTCACCCCGGCCCGCCACCTCCATCAAGCCGGGATCGCGGGAGATGGCGGCGAGCACGCGCGGCTCCATCTGATCGGCGTCGGCGACCACCAGCCGCCAACCCGGATCGGCGCGGATCGCGCGGCGCACCACCTTCGGAATCTGGAGTGCGCCACCGCCATTGGTGGTCCAGCGGCCGGTCACCGTGCCGCCCGGCAGGTACTCGGGACGGAAGCGGCCGTCGTGTACCCACTGGTCGATCCAGGACCAGCCGTGCGCGGTGTACAGGCGGTAGAGCGACTTGTAGGCCAGCAGCGGCGCGACCGCCGGGTGGTCGATCTCCCGGAGCTCCCATTTTCTGGTGGAGGACAACGAGATTCCCGCCCGTCCGAACGCTCGGATGATGTCCTGCGGCAGGTCCGGGCGGACCCGCACCCCGCCGAAGGCCCGCGACACCTCCTCGGCCAGCTCCGCCATGCGCCGTGGTTCCGTGGTACCGGAAATGCGTTCTCCGAGCATGGAATCGAGCAGTTCGCGGTGCAGGTCGGCCCGCCAGGGGATCCCGGCCCGCGACATCTCCGTGGCCACCAGCAGGCCCGCCGACTCCGCGGTGAGCAGCAGGTGCATGCGGTGCGGGTATTCCGCCGCGGCCGTGCGGGCGATCTGTCCCGCGTACACCTCCAGCAGTGCGGTGAACTCGTCGGTCCCGGACGGCAGTGGCACCGGGCCGGATTCGAACAGGGTCGGCTGGGTGTCGGCGGCCCGCGCGGGCGCGTCCTCGGGCACGGGGAGCCGATGCAGCCGGGCCCAGGCCGCCGCCAGCGAACGAGCCTGCCCGGACTGGCCCTCCTCGTGCCCGATCAACAGCGACTCCGCCGCCTCCACGTCGTAGCAGCGATCCACCCGCACGCCCGCCTCGAGCAGCCGCCGATAGGTTCCGGCGGTCGAGCGCCACACCCACCGCTCGGCCTCCGGACGCGCGCGCACCGCCTCGGCCAGCGAGGGCTCCTCGACCACCGGACCCGCGGGCCGACCGCCCCGATCCAGCGGGCACATCCGTGCCCCGCCGTCACCTGTCTCCGCCACCGCCCATCGCATAGCGATGAGTCTGGCAGTGGGCACAGACAAGTGAGTCCGGCAGCGGCACAGACAAGTGAGTCCGGCAGCGGCACAGACAAGTGAGTCTGGCAGCGGGTATAGACAAGTGAGTCCGGCAGTGGGCACAGACAAGTGAGTCCGGCAGTGGGCATTGCCAAGCAGTCGGTACCGGCATGCTGTGTCGTGCGACCGTGGCTAGCATCGACGCGGTGCATGTCGACTTGATGCTGGATTCGTTGGATGGATTGTCCGTGGGGGACGCGGTCGGCGCCGAGTTCCTCGTCCTGCGCCGGCCCCTGGCCGACCTGCAGACCGGTGATCTCCCGGCGGGCCGCTGGGAATGGACCGACGACACCGAGATGGCCTGCACGGTGGCGGGGGAACTACTCGAATACGGTGCGATCGACCAGGATCGGCTGGTGGCCGCCTTCGCCGAACGCATCGACCAGCGCCGCGACTACGGGTTCATGACCGTGGACACGCTGGGGCGCATCCGCCGGGGCGTGCCCTGGCGGCAGGTGACCGCGGCGGCCTTCGGCGGGCAGGGCTCGTGCGGGAACGGAGCGGCCATGCGGGTCGCGCCGCTGGGCGCCTTCTACGCGAGCGACCCGGACCGGGCCGCCGCCGAAGCGGTCCGGTCGGCGCAGGTGACGCACGCGCACCGCGAAGGCATCATCGGCGCGGTCGCGGTGGCGGTGGCGGCCGCCACGGCGGCACAGGCCCGGCTCGCCGGAACCCGCCCCGCGCCAACGGAATTCCTCGCCACCGTCCTGGACCAGCTCGACGACGGTGAGACCACCCGCCTGATCCGCCGTGCCGACGCGCTGCTCGGGGCTCCGGCCGGGCAGGTCGCCGCGGAGATCGGCAATGGCACCGGCGTGACGGCGCAGGACACCGTACCGTTCACGATCTGGGCCGCGGCGACCTACCTGGACGACTACCGGGCCGCGATCGCCACCTGCCTGTCCGTCGGCGGCGACACCGACACCACGAGCGCCATTGTCGGCGGAATCGTCGCGGCCCACACCGGAACCCGGCCCGGCGGACTGCCCGGCGCGTGGCTGTCCGCGCGAGAACCGTTGCCCGGCTGGCTGGACCGCGGCCGCGCCCAGCAGCATGGCAGGCGGGCTGCGGGCCGCTTCCGGCGCTGGTTCCCCGGCGGCCGGTGAAGCGGTTCGGTCTGAGGCACTGCTCGTCGTTGTCGGCGAAATTGGAGTAGGACGCGCCTTTGTCCGGTCCCGCCGCTGGCGCAGGTCGCCGGGATGGACGTGGCCCCGAGCCCTGCCCGGCGAACGAACAGGGGTGGGGCGGCTCCAGCAGTGTGGTCAGGGTGATCGGCCTGTGGTCCGGGTGGTCGGGACGCAGGGTGGGGTGGATCGGTAACTGGGCTGCGCCGCAGGGGAATCGGTCGAGTGCCCGGTCGTTCCGGCCTACCGGCATACTGTCTGCATGCGGCGACAGCGGACGGGGCGATATCGGTCGCGCCGGCTCCGAGCGGGGATGCTGTGCGCGGTACTGGTGCAGCTCTTCGTCACGGGGTGCGGTCGGGACACTGCCGAGCCCGCGGTGGTGGTGCCCGAGCGGAACGCTCCCGCCAGTGGGGAGTATCTGCTGGAGTCCAGCGACAAGTACTATGCCGATCTGCAGGCCACGCTGCCGGCGGTGAGCGATCCGCGAGTGCGGGCGAATCTCGAGCGGCTGATCCGGACGCCGGTCGCGGAATGGCTGCCGCACGATCTGGATGTGACGGCGGGGACGATTCGGCAGGACATCGCGCGGGGGCGGACGAGTGATTCCATACCGATGTTCGTGGCGTACAACATTCCGGGGCGCGACCTGCGCGGCGAATCCGGTGGGGGACAGGCCGGGGCGGATTCGTACAAGCGGTGGATCGCCGGTGTCAGCGAGGCGATCGGAACGAATCCGGCGATCGTGATTCTCGAACCGGACGCGCTGGCCCACGCCACGGAGATGAACGACGCCGATCGCGCGGCCCGTTTGTCACTGCTCGGATTCGCGTATGCCGAACTGCTCCAGCACAATCCGGCCACCGCGGTGTACCTCGATGTCGGCAACAGCACCTGGGTGGATCCCGGACGGGTGGCGGATCTGCTGCGCATCATCAGTCCCGGAAAGCCCGTCGCGGGAATTTCGCTCAATGTGGCCAACCGGCGGCCGGAGGCCGAGATCCGGTCCTACGCGACGCGCATCGAGCAGGCCTACGGGCATCAGCTGTTCGTCATGATCGACAGCTCGGTCAACGGCGCGCCGAACACCGCCGACCTGGTCGAGTGGTGTAATCCGCAGGGGCAGCGGGTCGGAACACTGCCGAGTACCCGCTTCGACCGGGACCTGATGATCGAGCACGCGTTCATCAAGACGCCGGGGCAATCCGACGGCCGTTGCGGAACCAGTGGGGCCCCGGCGGGCGAATTCGACCGGCAGCTGCTGCTCGATCAGCTCTCCTAGCGATCTTCAGCCCAGATGCACCCATTTCGCGATGCTGGGCACGCCGGCGGAGTTCAGCGCGAAGAGCATGTAATAACCGGACGGAGCAATGGCCGGGTTGTCCGGAATGCTCACGGAGACACCGGAATCCGTGCGGGCCATCGGCAGATCGATCACTCGCTCATTGGTGTCGGTGACATGGGTGATCGCCGCCGGGGCGAGTAGCCGCACGAACGTGATGCCGGCCGCGGCCGGGACCTCGGCCTGGCTGCTGCCGACGGTGTACTCGAAGGTCGCGCCGCGCCGGATCTGGTCGGGCCCGCCGGTGATCACCGGTCGCGCGACCGCCCCGCCGTCGGGCCGGTACAGGTATGGGGGCGTATAGATTTCGATGCGGCGCTCGAACTTGCCGGGCAGGGTGTTCGCCTTGTCGGCGAACAGCGGATTCGAGCCGTCGGTCATGATCTGGCCCGACGGCAGCAGCACCGCCGTGGAGTGGTAGTCGCGGCCCACGGTCGGATCGGCCATCGGATGCAGGACGCCCTGCTGATCGAGCAGAAAGGCGGCCAGGATGTCGCTGGCTCCGCGGCCGCGATAGTCGTTGGCGCCATTGGTGATGAACACATCCCCGCTGGGCAGCGGCACCAGATTCGGATAGCGAGTGCCCTGGGGCAGCACGGTCAGCGGCGTGAACCTGGGCTGCGCGTCGTTCAGGTCGACGATGTCGACGCGGCCGGTGGACAGCGCCGAATCGCCCACACCGCCACCGCCGACCACGAGCAGCCGTTGCTGCTGCACCGGTCCCAGCCAGGTCGAGGAGCCGGTCTCGAGCATGTTCGGATCACGCAGACCGGGCACGAGCTGGAACGAATTGTCGGTCAGGTTCCAGATTCCCGGATCGCGGTGCTCCTCGGCGGGACCCCAGCCGGTACTGGGGCCGCTGAAGAACAGGCGACCGGTAGTGGCGGTCTGGAAGACCGACGGATAGGTGGGGAAGATGCGGCGCAGGTCGTCGCGCTCGGTCCAGGCGCCGGTCGCGGGATCGTAGATCTCGGTCTGCCCGTCCAGGATTCGGCCCGAGCCGTCCAGCCCGGACATGACCATCACCTTGCCGTCGGGCAGCCGGGTCAGGGTCGGATACCAGCGGGCGTAACCCATACTCCCGACAGCGGTATAGGTCTCGGTCCACGGGTTGAAGACATACGCCGCGTCGATGCCCTGGTATTCCTTCTTCTTCAGGGCCATCTCGGGAGCGAACCCGTACAGATTCTGCTGCTGGGCGTAGGTCAGGCCGCCGATGATGTAGTGGTCGTTGTGATCCCAGACGCCGTCGGCGCCCGGCGCGTCGGCGGCGACGTAGACATTGCGGTCGGTCGCGGAGACCTTGTAGGTGACCGGATCCTTGGCGGCGGGCGGGACGGTGATATCGCGATCGGAGCGGTAGACCTTGCCGCTGTCCTTGCCCGTGAACGTCGTTCCCTTCGGGACGAATCCCGGGTGGTCGGGATCCTCGTTGCGGATCGTCATGTATCCGCCCGCGTGCGTGAGGTTCTCGGGCAGCACCTCGTAGCTGCCCGTGCCACCCGCGATCAGCACCGTGCCGTCGGCCAGGTAGGCGTGATCGGAGCAGAACAAGTCGGTGGGGGTGGCGATGCGCGTGGCGGTGTGGGTCTCCGGGTCGAAGATCAGCGAGTTGTAGACGCCCTTGTCGGAATTGTGGTGGTCGTTGCCGCTGCCGGCGATGAGCAGCACCTTGCCGGTCGGCAGCACGATCGAGTGAATGATATTGGCGTCGACATCCTTCGGCAGCGTGACGACCTCCCACTTGCCGAACTGCGCCTTGTAGGTATCGGAATTGATCAGCCGATTGTGCTGGAAACGGTGGTAGAGCGCCGCCACCGTGGCGGTGGTGGCGATGGCGAGGGTGCCGACCACCACGGCGGTGACCACCCAGCGGACGAACCGGGTCGGTGTCTTCTTCAGCACGCCCGCTCCTCCTCCGCGATCTCGACGACCTCGAATTCGGTGGTGTCAGCGGGTTTCCGGCGCGCGGACCAGGCCAGCCAGAGCGGGTTCAGCTGCCAGACCAGCATGGGTGCGGCCGAGATCAGCGCGCCGAACAGCGGCCACATCATGGTGGCGGGGGCCGCATAGCCGCGCACCGTGGTGAGGACCGCCACGATGACGTAGAAGACGAGCCACATCAGATTGAGCCGGAAGGTGAACCAGCTGTCACCGCGCGACTTCGAACCCTTCGGGGTGACGTCGAAGCCGACCGGACGCCGAAGCAGGCACTTGATCAGCGAATTGGCGTACACGGGCGCGGTGATGACGCTCATGAACATGCCGTAGACGCCCCAGGAATTGGTCGTCTCGTACGGACTCACATTGTGCCGCCGCACCCAGGTGTACAGCGTCATCTGACTCACCGACGCCCAGCCGTAGAACAGGAACCAGCTGCCCGGCGACACCACCGCGCCGCTCACCCCGAACCAGCTGAAGATCGCCACATTGGCCGCGCCCAGTAGCCACACCGTTCCCATGACCGGGTAGAAGGCCATGAGCAACAGGTAGTGCACCACGCGTGCCGGGGTACGCCACATGCCCAGCATCTGGAGGACGAACGGACCGAACAGCATGTGCTCGATGGCGCCGCGCGCCCAGCGGTTCTGCTGTTTGTAGAAGTCGCCCCAGGACGCCGGGCCCTCGCCGTGCGCCAGCAGGTCCGGGGTGTACACGCCCTTCCAGCTGTGGCCGGTGGCCGGATTGCGTTGCGGCAGAATGGCGAAACTCGTCGCCATATCCTCGGTGATGGACGGCTGGATGCCGCCGATATCGGTGAGGACGCTCATCCGGAGGGCGTAGCTGGTGCCCACCAGCATGGGTGCGCCGTGCGCATTGGCGGCGGTTTGAATGAGGCTGTGGAAAACGAATTGCTGGCTCTCGGCCAGTTTCGCCACGACATTATCGGTGGCATTGGCATACGCCTGCGGGCCCGCCACATACGCCACATCCGGGTCATTGAAATAACCCAGCATCCTTTCCCCGAATTCGGGCATGGGTTTGTGATCGGGGTCGATGCCCATGACCACGTCGTAGCGCGGGAGATCGGCGTCCGCGCGGATCATGTCGAGACCGGCATTGATATTGCCGAATTTGGTGCGGGTCTCGAACGGGCCCTTCTTCTGGTGGTATTCGGGCTTGCCGCCGCGGGTCACATAGCGCACCCGATTGCCGTGGCGGCGATCCACCTCGGCCACCAGCTCGCGCACCCGGCCCGGCTGGTCCGGATCGCCCTCGTCGAGCACGTAGATGTCGAAGACGCCGGGGTGCCGATGCCGGATCTCCTTGGCCGCCAGCAGGGTTCGCTCCAGGACGGCGATGTCCTCGCTACGGGGGACGAAGGTGATGAGCAGGGCGACGTTCAGGCCCGGGCGGGCGCGGATCGGCACCGGTTTGCGAGCCAGCGCGGTGGTCAGCGACATGGCCATCACGAGGGCGAACCGAATCACCTCGACGGTGACCACCAGGGTCACCATGATGATGGCGATCGTCCCGAACTGCTCGTACTTGTCGGTCGCGCCGAGACCGTTGTCGACCAGCCATAGTACGTACCCACCGCCCAGTCCGGTCGACACGAGCGATAGCGCCACGGTCAGCAGCCGACGCCGGCTGCCCTCCAGATATCGGAACGACACGGTTTCGCCGACACCGTCGAGGATCTCCCCGGTGACGGTGGCCTTTGCGACCCGCGCGTCCACCAAATCCTGTGCAGTGTAAGATTTTTCGGTAATGTGCTCGGTGGGGTGTCGGCGTGGGCCGTACGCACCCGAAAAAGCCACGGACAGCAACGTATTCCCCCAGGTGAAGCGGGCTCCGCAGAACTCTCGTTCAACGCCGAACGCTCACGCCAGAGATTAGCAGAGCGCGTACTCGTACGCTGATCGATCCGTCTGGGCCACAAAGGTTTCCAGGGCTATCGAACGCTTGGTCTGCACGATCGGCCCCATTGCCTGACCCGTGCGCTGGGATATTCGGTGTCGCCCGGTGTTCTGTTTCACTACCATCACCGGCGCCATCCTCGATCCGGATGAGTGCAAACCGGTCGGAATGGAGCTGTGGGCACGGAGCGGCCGAAATGAGTTCCGGGGAAGGCGATATCGCGCCGCGACGGTATGTGGTGACCGCTGTTCCCATCGGATGGGAGTCCTTCGGGCGGCCCATCTCCCTCACGCTCCTGCTGGTGCTACTTGTCGGGGATGACGAAGACGACCAGGTGACATCGGGTGGGGTGGAGGGTGCTACGCCGTGGGTCAATGTCCTCGCGACGGGCAGACCCGCCGACTGACCGCGATGGGCATGACGAAGTCCGGCGGCGACTGTTCCGGTCTCCGGAACATATACGGGTTGCGTGACGCGATGGTGTCGCCGAGTGGCGGCGCCGGTCGAATACGCTCGGCGTTCGTGACCACATCGAAGATCGTTCTTGTCACCGGTGCCGGGACCGGGTTGGGCCGCACCATGACCCATGCGCTGGCCGCGGCCGGACATCAGGTCGTGGCGGTCGGGCGCACGACGGCCACCCTGGACGAGGTCGTCGCCTCGGCACCCGGGCCGGGCAGCGTGACGGCCGTGCCCGCCGATGTCACCGATCCGGCGGCGGTGGACGCGGTGTTCGCGCACATCGTGCAGCGGTGGGGGCGGCTGGATGTGCTGATCAACAATGCCGGGATCTTCGGGCCCGCACTGCCGATCGACGAGGTGCCGGTGACGGACTGGAAACAGGTCGTCGACATCAACCTGACCGGATCGTTCCTGTGCGCGCAGGCCGCGTTCCGGCTCATGCGGACACAGACGCCGCAGGGCGGGCGGATCATCAACAACGGGTCGATCTCCGCGCATACGCCGCGGCCGAATACCGTCGCCTACGCGGCCAGCAAGCACGGCATCACCGGGCTCACCAAAGCGCTGGCACTGGAGGGACGCGCGCACAATATCGCCGCGGGACAGATCGATATCGGCAATGCCGCAACCGAACTCACGGCCGGGATCGCGGCGGGGTCGCTGCAGGCGGACGGGAGCATCCGTCCGGAGCCGACGATCGACGCCGTGCACGTGGCCCGGCTGGTGGTCCAGACCGTCGAGCTGCCGCTCGAGGTGAACGTGCCGTTCCTGACCGTGATGGCGACGGGCATGCCCTACATCGGGCGCGGCTGACCGTCGGCGGCGCGTGGTATCACAAGGCGTGCAACAGTATTCGGAGACCTGCCCGTGCGGCACGGCCACGCCGTGCGCACCCACCTGGTACGAGGCGCTCGCGCAGGAGCAGAGCGATCGGGCGATGTACGCCTGGCACACCCCGCCGGTGCTGGCGTATCTACTGCAGCATCCGAACGAATCGGTCGCGCGCGAGCAGTATCTCGACGGTCAGTTCCGGATCTTGCAGCTGTACCTGGATCAGGGCCTGGCCGCGCTGAACCGGTTCGGGCAGACGCAACGCAGGCGAAATGCCTTGCAGGGCACGGATTTCGCCTATGACACCGAAGCCCTCGCGGCCTACCGGCCACTGCCCGGGTGGATCCCGGACGGCTTCACGCGGTCGGTGCACGACCTGCGCGACGCGGACGGCGGATTCGTCGGCGACGGGCACGAGTCCTACGGCGCCCGCATGGCCGAACTGGCCCGCGCCACCGTGGACGCGTACCTGAACGGCCCTGCCGCGTAGCCGGATTCACCGGCTCAGACTGGTCTCCTGCGTCATGCGCGAGAGCTTCTCCGGGTTGCGCACCGAGTAGAACCCGGTGATGAGACCGTTGTCGATGCGGATCGCCAGGACGGTGTCCACCTCGTCGTCGACCCGGAAGACCAGTGCCGGATGACCGTTGACCATGGCCGGCTCGATCTTCATGCCCGCGGCGACGGTCTTCCAGCCCACGCTGAACAGCCGTGCCACGTGATCCGCGCCCGTAATCGGCCGCGGCAGCGCCTGTTTGATCCCGCCGCCGTCACCCAGCGCGACCACGTCGGGGGCCAGCAGATCGAGCAGCCCCTGCAGGTCGCCCGTATTGAGCGCGCGCTGGAACGCTTCGAGCACATCGCGGGTCTCGGCCGCGGACACCGCCTCGCGCGGGCGCCGCGACGCGACATGCGAGCGGGCGCGATGGGCGATCTGGCGTACGGCGGCCGAGGTCTTGTCGACGGCCTCGGCGATCTCGTCGTAGGGCAGGTCGAATACCTCGCGCAGCACGAACACCGCCCGCTCGGTCGGCGTGAGCGTCTCGAGCACCAGCAGCATGGCCATCGAAACGCTCTCGGCGAGCTCGACATCCTCGGCCACATCGGGCGCGGTCAGCAGCGGCTCCGGCAGCCACTGACCGACATAGGACTCCTTGCGGCGGCCCAGCGTCCGCAGCCGCACCAGCGCCTGCCGCGTCGTGATCCGCACCAGATAGGCGCGCTGATCCAGCACGGTGTCCAGATCGACGCCGGTCCAGCGCAGCCAGGTCTCCTGCAGCACGTCCTCGGCGTCGGCCGCTGAGCCGAGCATCTCGTAGGCAACGGTGAACAGCAGATTCCGATGCGCGACGAACGCCTCGGTCGCGGCCGTGGTCCCGGTCATGGGTGGCTCCTGTCCTCACTCTCGACCCGTGTCGGTCCACAAGACACCGGGCGCGGCCGATCTGTGACACCGCGACCCTAATTGATCTTGGATTGCCCGGTGAGCGGCCCCGGACCGTGTCACTCGGGTTCGGCGGCGGCTTCGATGGCCTGCTTCATCTCGGCGATGCCGTACCGCGTGCGAATCCGTACCTCGGCGGCGGCGGAATCGGGAAGGAGATCGGTGGTCCAGATCAGGCGCGCGTGGTCGGCGTCGGCGCGGACTTCGAAGCAGGCGTGGTGGTAGTCCAGCCGAGGGCGGGCGCCCTCGGTCACGGAGTAGGCCAGCCGACGGGTGTCGTCGTCGACGCTGATGATGAGTTCCCGGATGACGTGACCGTCGGGGAAGGTGAGGAACCGGTGGACGCCTTCGATCCGGGTGCCGGCCACCCGTCCGGGGAGCAGGCGTTCGTGGACGGCGCCGATATCGCGGATCACCTCCCAGACATGGTGCGGCGAGGCGTTGATCGCGATCTCGTGGCGGATGGAGGCCATGGCCGGGTGGATTCCTTTCGGCTACTGCATGAACGATTCCGCCGCGGCGGCGAACGCGCGGACGCGGGCGGTGTCGCGGCCCGCGGGCCACATCAGGCCCCATGTCACCGTCGGCGCGTCACGCAGCGGTACGTAGGTGACGTCGGGGCGCGCGTGATAGCGCCGGGCGTGGGCGCCGAGAACCAGCACGCCCTGTCCGGTTCCGGCCAGCGTCAACGCTTCCTGCATCGTGGTCGCGACCGGGCCGGATTGTGCTGTGGCCGTGGGGATTACCGTCCCCGCGAGCCGAATGACCGTGACCCGCTCGAGTTCGCTGACCGGTATCGAGGTCCGGCCGGCCCACGGGTGGGACACGGCGACGGCGAGGACACGGGCCTCGCTGACCAGCACCGCTCCCCGATCGAGATCCGGTGCGGGCTCGTCCGGAAACGCGCACAGCGCCAGATCGATGTCCCCGGCGCGCAGCCGGTCCGGGATCTCGGCGGGCTGCGCTTCTCGGATCCGCACCTCGCAGTCGGGAATTCGGCGCTGGAACTCGGCGGTGGCGCCGACCAGCAACTGGGCGGCGGCCGGGCCGACGAAGCCGACCCGGAGCACGCCGGTCACGCCGCGCCCGGCGTCGATGGCGTGCCGCACCGCGGTGGCGACGTCCTCCCACGCCGGGCGCAGCTCCCGCACCAATTGCCTGCCCACCGGCGTGAGTTCGACCCGTCGGCTGGTCCGGTCGAACAGTGGCACGCCGACGCGGCGCTCCAGTTTGCTCACGGTCTGGCTCACCCGGGCGGTCGAGACGCGCAGCCGCTCGGCCGTCCGGCCGAAATGCAGTTCCTCCGCGAGCGCCAGCAGGGTCTCCACCTCGTACCGCTCGATCACCGGCCATCCCATCGTTAAGTCCTGCCTAACGATCCTTGTCGAAAGCGGCATTGTTCGCCAATTGCGCTGGCAGCAGAGTGAAACCAACAGATCGACCGACCCGGGAGCAACAGATGAGCACCACGCACCAGGCGCTGTCCGCACCTTCGACCGATATCGCCGCGGTTGCCGCGGAACTGCGCGACCGCGCCGAAATCGCCGACGCCCTCTACCGTTTCGGGCTGGGGCAGGACACCAAGGACCGTGACCTGTTCGCCTCGGCCTTCACCGCCGACGCCGAACTCGACTTCCGCCCGGCCGCCTCTCGCTGGGGCGGCGCACCGCCGGTGATGGCCGGCCGCGACACCATCGTCACCACCATCCTGGCCATGTTCACCGGGCGGGTGGACACCACCCACCAGGTCACCAACCCACGCATCGCCATCGACGGCGACACCGCCCGGATGACCGCCCTGGTCGAAGCCCAGCACCGGCTGGTCGCCGACCCCGGCGTCCACGCCCTGTTGAAGAACCCCTACGACCTGGAACTCCAGCGCGAGGGCGACCGCTGGCTCATCCACCGCATGCGCATCGACAACACCTGGTACACGGGGGATCCGACAGCCATCTTCGGGGGGTGACAGTTGCCGCTCCAAGGGAGTTGCGCGCGATCGAGCCCGTGTACTCGAACAAACGTTCTACTCGAGGTATCGTTCCGGGCCATGCCGGAACTCTCACGACGCGACTGGGCGACGATGAACCTCAAAGAGGTGCAGCGGCAATTGCTGAAGGCGGCGTCGTTCGGGAAGGTGTTGTCGCCGGAGCAGTTGGAGAATGCTGCGGGGAAGATCGGGGAGGGATTGCGGATCTTTCTGGAGGAGATGGATCGGCCCAGGTAGCGGGGATACGCTCGAGGACGCCGCCGGCGAAGACGTCGTAGAGGGGCAGCGTTTCGAGGTGGACGTAGCAGACCTAGTCCGAGATCGCTTCGGCCGCAGCTGTATCCGGGGTCGTGCGGGTGGTGCGCAGCATGGAGCAGGCCAGGCACACCAGGCCGAAGAACAGATAGCCGAGGGCGACCTTCGGGGCGGCGGCCCAGCCGACCTCGGGTGCGTGGATCAGCCCGACGAAGCTGAGCACCGCACCGGCCGCGCAGGCGAGAGCCGCTGCCCGGAAGCGTTTGTCGAGGACGAAGGTGACCATGGCGCCGAGTACCAGTCCGGCCAGCACCGCGCCCTCGCCGAGCGTCTTCAGCCCGTCGTAGACCACCCCGGCCTGCCCCAGCGCACCCATGCCGACCTTGTCCGCGGTGGTGCCCGCCGCGCTGAGCGCATTGTCGATCTGGCCGACGCCCCACTCCGCCAGGTTCGGCAGCAGCGCGGCCACCACCGCCACCGCGTGTGGGCGCGGCACCGCCTGGAACGCCTGCGCCCCGATCAGCAGGCCGATGTACAACAGGATCGGCACGATCGCCGGAATGGGCAGTAGCGTGGCGAGGACTCCGAAAAGCCCCAGCAGACACATCAATCCGATGATCGCGCCGCTGGCCAGCGAGTACCCGGTGCGCCCGCCGGCGTCCTTCCAGCCGGGGTGGCCGATGTAGACGGCGGGTGGGAAGGGAGACCCGAATCCGGATCCGATGATCGCGCCGAACCCGTCGGCCAGCAGCACGCTGCGCAGGTTGTAGTTGTCGCCCGCCGCGGCGGCGCTCTCCACATTGCTCATGGCCTCGGTGAAGTTGTAGACGCCCAGCGGAATCGCGGTGGCCAGCAGCGGCGCCAGATGCGCGAGCCCGTCGAAGAGCAGGTGCAGCCGCAGATCCGGTAGTCCGAGCGCGATATCGTGGGCGGCCTTCGACACATCCGGCACCGACATGTAGCCGCCGATCCAGCCGATGGCCGTGCCCGTCAGCAGCGCCACCAGCCCGACCGGAACATTGCCCGGCAGCCGCACATCGGTGAAGAAGCCGATGAGAATGATGGCCAGCACCGGCAATCCGATCCAGGCGGCCTCCCACATCTGCGCGGCGGGCCGCATGGCGATGAAGGTGATGGAAATGCCGGCCAGGGTGCCCAGCATGGCCGCGCGCGGCGTGATGCGGCGGATGAAGGGCCCGACGAACGCACCGATCATGACGATCACGCCGATCATGAACGCCCAGGCCAGGCCTGCCGACCACGCCTTCATCGGGTCGCCGGTTTTCAGATAGATCGGCAGCATGACCACGAACACGACGATGAACATGTGCGGCACGCTGGGCCCGTAGGGCAGCGCCGTGACCGTTGCGCGGCCCTCCCGGCGGGCCAGCCGCCGCGCCAGCATCATGTAGTAGAGGTTGCCCAGCACCAGCGCGACGCCCAGCGCAGGCAGCACGGTCCCCAGCACATCGGCGCTCGGGATCTTCACCACCGCGACCGACAGGGTGGTGAGGGTCAGGACATTGACGAGGATATTGAAGGACAGGCCGAAGAAGGCATTGGTATCGCCGCGGGTCCACCACGGCAGCGACAGCGGTGCGGCCGAACCGGTTTCACCGGGCAGCTCGGTATCGACGGACATGCGAGTTCCTGTTCACTGGGCCGGGGCGGGGGAGACGGCGGAGGTGAGCGCGCCGAGGACGGCCGCGGAATCGGCGACCCAGCCGAAGATGCCGCCCTGCGCGGCGATCATGGCCAGGCCGGCGCGCTGGAACTCCGGGAAATACGAACCGACGCAATCGGAGACGACCAGGCATTCGTAGCCGCGGTCGTTGGCCTCGCGCACCGTGGTGTGCACACAGACCTCGGTGGTGACGCCGGTGACCAGCAGTGAGCGAATCCCCGTGCGGGCCAGCACATCCGCCAGCTCGGTGGCGTAGAACGCACCCTTGCCGGGCTTGTCGATCACCACCTCGTCGTCGCGGGGCGCGAGTTCGTCGATGATGTCGTGGCCGTATTCGCCGCGGATCAGGATGCGCCCGAACCGGCCCGGGTCCCCGATGCGCTGGGCGGGGTTGCCGCGCGCCAGCTTCGCCGGTGGGCAGTCCGACAGGTCGGGCAGATGGCCTTCGCGGGTGTGGATGACGGGGAGCCCGGCGGCGCGGGCGGCGGCCAGCAGCGCCGCCAGCGGCTCGATGACGGTGCGCAGTAGCGCCACGTCATTGCCGAGGCTCTCGCCGAAACCGCCGGGTAGCAGGAAATCGCGCTGCATGTCGATGACGAGCAACGCCAGGGCGTCGGGGTCGAAGGGGAAATCCGTGGGTTGCGCCGGAATGCGGTGAACTGCCGTCATTGTCGTTCTTTCTGTGCGAGCCGGAATTCCGAATGCGCCACGGCCGGGCGCGGCTCGTCGAGGATGCGGGCGGCCGCCGCGAGCACGGTGTCGTCGGCGAGGGCCGGTCCGAAGACCATGACCGCCAGCGGGCGGCCGTCCACGGTGCTGCCCACCGGTACCGAAATCGTGGTGAGATCCAGCAGATTCCCGAAATGCGTGTAGTGGCCCAGCACGGTGTTGGTGGCGATGGGATCGGCCTGCACCTGCGCCACGGTGAAGGTGGTGCCGATGGTGGGCACCACGACCACGTCGAATTCTGCCCACATCCGCGCGACCGCGGCCCGCAACTCCTGCAGGCGCTGCTGCGCGCGGAACACGTCGACCGCGGTGAATCGGAAACCGCCGGTGAGGATCTCGCGGATCACCGGCAGGATCGAGCCGGGTTGCGCGGCCAGGAAGGTCTCGAACTCCACCAGCCGCTCGGCCACCCACGGACCCTGGTACAGCAGCTCACCCGCGGCCAGGAAGGGCTCCAGCGTGGTGGGTACACAGTCGAATCCGTGCCGTCCCAGCCGATCTCGCACACCCAGATGGGCGGACCGGAAGACCTCGTCGCCGAAGAATTCCAGTTCGGCCGCGTCGGGCAGGCCGATCCGCACCCGCCCGCCGCCGAAACGCGGCCCGCGCTCCCGGCTCCACGGATCGTCCGAATCCACGCCCGCGATCACCTCGAAGACCCGGTCCAGATCCTCCACCGTGGTCGCCATCAGGGACAGGCAGTCCAGCGATCGGCAGGCCGGCACCAGGCCCACCGTGCTGATCAGCCCGCGCGAAGGCTTCCAGCCGAGGATCCCGTTGAGCGCGGCCGGCACCCGGCCCGACCCGGCCGTATCGGTGGCCACACAGAACGGCACCTCGCCCAGCGCCACCGCGCGTGCCGACCCGGAACTGGATCCGCCGCAGATCAATTCGCCGCCATAGACGCTGCGCGGAATGGGGTAGGGCGTACGGGTGCCGTTGAGCCCGGTCGCGAACTGGTCCAGGTTGGTCTTGCCGACGAACAGCGCGCCCGCGTCCAGCAGGCGCTGGACGGCGGGCGCGGTCTCGGTGGCCGTATAGGCGAAATCGGGACAGGCGAGGGTGGTGGGCCACCCCGCCACGTCGATGGAGTCCTTCACCCCGAACGGCACGCCGTACAGCGGCAGGGTGCGCGCCCCCGGGCGGCGTTCGATCTCGGCGGCGGCGGCCAGCAGCTGCTCACGCGGCACCGGGGTGATCCAGGTGCCGTCCGCGCCGCGGGCGGCGATGGCGTCGGCGACCCGCGCGGCGGTGTGCGTCGGCGAGCCGCTGCCGCTTTCGTGTGAAGCCAGAATCTCCACGACCGTGGGACCGGTGGTGCTCATCTGTCGATTGTCGACAGAATGTGTGAAATCGGCGGTCCCGCAATGTATCCGCTGTGTTAGCGGATATCCAGGTCCAGATAGGCCAGCTCGCCGTGCCGGACCAGGGCGTCGCAGGCGACGGCGGCGTCGCCCGACTCCAGGGCGGACAGCAGTTCGGCGTGGCGTCGAATGCCATTGCGGCGCTGTGCGATCCGCGCCTCGGCGCGCAGGTTGCGAGCCATCGGGAGCTGAAGTTTCAACAGGATCGGCTCATACGCCAGATTCAGTTGCCGGTTGCCCGCCAGCGCCACGATGGCGGCATGGAAGCGGCGATGGGCATTGTCGCGCTCGAACAGGTCCCCGGCGGCGTCGGCCGCGCGCATCTCCTCGAGCGCGGCCCGTACCTCGCGTAGTGGATCACCTTCTGCCGCAAGCGGGAAAGCGTTCTCGATGGCGTGCCGCTCCAGCACCCGCCGCAACTCGAACAGCTGCAGGATGTCGGTCGCCGACCACACCGCGACCCGGAACCCCCGGCGCGGCACATGCTCGATCAGCCCCTCCTGGGCCAGTAGCCGCAATGCCTCCCGCACCGGCGCGCGACTGGTCCCCAGCCGCGCGCACAGCGCCTCCTCGCCGATTCGCTCCCCGGGTTCGAACACCCCGCTGAGCACCTCGGCCCGCACCTGCCGGGTCGCCACCTCCACCAGACTCGGCGGCAATCCCGCCCCATTCGTCCCCGGCACCATGAATCGAGATTATGCTGTCCGGTCCGCGACAGCCCGCTCGCTGCGGCGATCGCGGAAAGGACTGTGCCCTGGCCGAAACCGGGCCCTGTGGCCGAGATCAGTCGGCGGGCGACGGCGAGCTGATCGGGGTGTGGTCGAGGTCGGCGACGAGGTCCAGGGCCTGGGCGAGGTTGGACAACTTGGTGTCGAGGGTGTCGCCCGCGGGATAGAGGCGGACGGTGTCGACGCCGACGTCGCTCCACGTCCGGAGCCGGCGCCGCACCATGTCCGGGGTGCCGATCAGGGTGGTGGCGAGGATCATGTCGTCGGTGACCAGCGCGGTTGCTCCCGCGCGGTCGCCGGCCTGCCAGCGTTGCCGGATCTCGCCGGTGACGTCGGACCAGCCCTGGCGGGCGTACGCGGCGTTGTAGAAGTTGGTCTTCTCGCTGCCCATGCCGCCGATGCTGAAGGCCAGCTCCAGTTTTCGGCCGGCGACGTGGCGGGTGACGGCTTCCTCGTCGTCGAAGAATGCGACCTCCGCGCCCTGGCAGACATCGATGTCGGCGCGGATGCGGCCGGCGGCGGCGAGGCCGGCGTCGAGGTGGTCGAAGTAGGCGTGGGAGCCCTCGGGGACGAAACTGGTGCCCAGCCAGCCGTCGGCCACCCGGCCGGTGAGCTCGAGCATCCTGGGCGACATGCTGGCGATGTAGATCGGGATGCCGGTGTTGGCGGGGATCGACAGCCGCATCGGTTTGCTGTTGCCGTCCAAGGGGATTCGGATCGTGTCACCCTGATAGGAGACCTTTTCGCCGGCCATGGCCTGCTTGATGACGTCGATGGTCTCGCGCATGCGGGTGAGGGCGCGGGCGAACGGGACGCCGTGCAGCCCTTCCATGACCTGCGGGCCGGAGGAGCCCAGGCCGAGCAGGAAGCGGCCCTGGGAGAGTTCGGCCAGGGTGAGCGCGGCCTGGGCGATGGCCACCGGTGACCGGGTGCCGACCTGGATGATGCCGGAGCCCAGCAGGATTCGATCGGTGCGGGCGGCGAGGAAACCGAGCACCGAGGGGGCGTCGGAGCCCCAGGCCTCGGCGACCCAGCAGATGTCCAGGCCCATGGTCTCGGCCTCGCGGACGAAATCGATGACCTGCTGGGAGTCGCGGGAGAGTTCGACGGTGGTGGCGGTGCGCATCAGCGGGTCCCCTCCTCGGCACGGCGCTTGATGTCGGCGACCACGGCCTGCATGGCGGCCTCGAATTCCCGCATGCGCACGAACACGATCTTCTCCTCCTTCTCGGGCATGGCCTCGATGGCGATGCTCAGCCCGGACCGGCCGGGGCCCATGCGGACCCACTGCCGCAGAGTCGTGCCGCCGCCCGCGGACTCGGCGGTGAAACGCCAGGTGGCCGAGGGGTTCTCGGGATCACTGACCGCCCAGGCGAAGACATGCGGCGGATCCCATTGCACGACATGGGAAGTCGTCGACCATTCGCCCAGCGCCTCGTGCCGGCTGGTGCCCACGAAGGTGCTGCCCACGCCGGGCGGGGTGTCCGGCCGCACCCAGTGCGCCGATTGCAGTTCCGCGCTCATCTCCGGCATCAGCCCGATATCCGAGACGAGCGCCCACACCGCCTCGGGCGTCGCGTCGATCCAGATCTCGGCCTGCGCCGTCGGTCCATCGGCATACTTCGCGCCGGTCCACTCCATGCGTCACCTCGCTGTGAAAGCTGCTACCGGCTCGATGGTTGCATAAATAGACGATGCAGGTCAACGCATGATTTAGGGATGGCACCGGAGTCCGGGACAGCTACTTGGTCTCCTGCCGCGCGAACCGCGCCCGGATATCGGGCCGCTCGCGCAGCCGCTCGGGATAGCCGGGCCCCATGCGCAGCCGCGACTCCTCGATCGGCACCGGTTGATCGCAGTGTTCGCACACCACCTTGAGCTGGGTGTCGTGACCACACGCGGTGTGGTTCAGGATCACCGGCGGCCCGTCCGCGTCGGCCAGCCAGCGGTCGCCCCACCGCGACATCACCAGCAGCACATCCCAGAAGTCGCGGCCCTTCTCGGTCAGCACGTACTCGTACCAGGTGGGTTCGGTGTGGTACGGCCGCTTTTCGAGCAGCCCCTCCTCGACCAGCCGCTTGAGCCGATCGCTGAGCGTATTGCGGGCGATTCCCAATTCCTGCTGGAACTCGTCGAATCGCCGCACCCCGTAGAAGGCTTCACGCAGCACCAGCGGCGTCCACCAGTCTCCGAGCAGATCCATGGTCCGGGCGACCGAGCAGGGCCACCGCGCGAACGACGTACGCTTCATCCCCCGAGGATACTGGTCTCACCATAGGACCATGCAGATGACAGCGATGCCCTCGGGCGGTCACAGCTGGCACGCCAGAGCGGCCGTACCGGTGCCGTGTACGAATTCGCGATCGCCGTAACGCAGTTCGTCCTCGTTCCATGCGCCGCCGAGTCCGGTCACGAAATTCCGCACCAGATCCTGATCGGCGCGGTCGGCCACCAGCACCAGATCGCCCGATTCGGTGACCGATCCGCCGCCGAGCCGGTCACGCACCCGCGGATCCGCGACCAGGGCATCGTGGAAGCGGGCGCGGTTGATGCCCGGGACGGTGACGGTGAAGCCATCGGCGCGGACATCGTCGCCGGGCAGGTACTCGAAGGTCAGCACCGATTCCTGGTTGTAGCGCACCCGCAGGTCGTCGGCGACCCAGCACAGATTCTTGAAATCGGTACAGGCCAGCTGGAATTGGCGGGACCGCTCGTAGGTGGCCGCCCCGGTGTCCGAGGACCAGAACACCCCGTCCAGCAGTTCCGAGCCGACGGGCAGCGCGAGTTCGGTGAGCGCGGTCGCGTCCACCTCCAGCTCGAACTGCGACAACCGGTCGCTCAGCCGGGGATCGCCCGGGTCGGTGATGGTGGCGGTGTTGGTGGTGGCGAACAGCTCGGAGGTGGGCTGGGTGGGATTCCCCGGAACGCACGACGCCGGTCCGTACGCCCGCGCGGGCGCCGCGGCCGGACCTGTCGCGACAGCCCCGGCACCGGTGATCACGAGGACGGCGGCCACGGTGGCGGTACTGCGAACGGCGGTCATAGTTTTCGAGTCTGACCGGCGTCGGGGCCGCGTGGGGGTGGGATGACCGAATTCGGGATGGTCAGATCCAGGTCGGGGCCGGCGGCACGGTGTCGGCGCCCGCGGCGGTGAGTCCGGTTGCGGCGGCGGGAATCCGGCCGCTGAGCCAGCCGAGCAGGTCGGCCTGCGTCCCCCCGATGCCGATCGGCGCCGCGTGTTCGGAGCCCCTCAGTTCCCGGCGGAAGTCGCTGTCGGTGGCTCGCAGCCGCAGGGCCGGGCCGTCGGACGCCCGGCCGGAGAGCGCGTCGGCGATACCGTCGAGAATCCAGCGCGCCGCGGATTCGGGAATGTCGGAGAACGCGTATCCGGCATTCAGGTCGGCGTGGTGAATCTCCAATTCCCGCAGCCGCATCGGCACCAGCGTCTCCGGTGTCCGCAGTTCCCCGGTACGGGGCCGGACGGTCCGCTCCCACGCCTCGGCCGGCAGCAGCCGCACCGCGTCGGCGAACCGCTCCGCGCCGGCTGCCACATCGGCCAGCTGTTCGGCCACCGAGCGCGCCGCGCCCGCCTCGATCTCGGCGGCCCGCGCCGCCATGCTCGCGTACTGCGGGGTCTCCACGCCGGTGCGTGCCCAGGTCAGCAGGCGGACCAGGCTGTCCCCGGCCCGGCAGACGTGCGCGATGACGTGGCCGCGCGTCCACGGCGGGATCAGCGAGTCGCCGCCGATCCGGTCGTCGGTGAGCGTGTCGACCGTCGCGAGGAACCGCTGCGTGGACTCCTCGATCGGTTCCAGCCAGTCCGCGCCCTTGCCTGCCACTATCTGCTTCCTTCCTGTCATCGATCGTCGTCAGGGCCACACTAGGGCGCGCTCGGTGGCGGATGATGCTGGCGCGCAAAGATATACGGCTCTCGTCAAACGGCCCCGCCGATCTTGTGCCCGTGCTCCGGGCCCACCTGTGCCGGGTGACCTGCGTCGCGCTCCTTGACTGAAAATTCAGTCAGGAATACAGTCCTTGGTGCCCGGCTCGGGGTCGTCGTGTGCGGACGGCCGTCCTACCAGCGGGTTCAGCGGATTCAGCGCGCCGGAGAGGGAAACGCCGCGCCGTGCCCCTCACACAAGGAGATTGCGAGATGCAACGACGCCGGTTCATGCGATCCGGGATTTTGACCATGGGCGGGCTGCTGCTCGCGGGCTGCGATGGGCCGATCTCGTCGTGGTTCAGCGGCGACACCTCGTCCTCCACGCCGAACGACGGCCGCTCCTGGGTGATGCCCGACGAGGGCGCGCCGCACAAGCGCACCTGGATGGCCTTCGGCGCGAGCGAAGCCATCTGGGGTAGGCAGCTGCTGCCGCAGGTCCGCCAGAACCTGGCCACCATCGCCGCCACCATCGCCCGCTTCGAACCGGTGTCCATGCTGGTGCGCCAGGACGAACTCGACATGGCGCGAAACCTGCTGGGCGGCGCGAATGTCGAGCTCATCGTCGCCGACCTCGACGACCTCTGGATGCGCGACACCGGGCCGGTGTTCGTGAAGGGCAACGGCACCAAGGCCGGCGTCGACTTCAACTTCAACGGCTGGGGCGGCAAACAGCAGCACCGCCGCGACGCCAAGGTCGCCACCGCCGTCGACGGCCGCGCCGGGGTGGAGACCGTGCACACCGATCTGGTGCTCGAGGGCGGCGGCCTCGAGGTCGACGGCGAGGGCACCGCGCTCATCACCGAATCCTGTGTGCTGAACAACAATCGGAATCGGGGCTGGAAGAAGCCCGATGTCGAGGCCGAGCTCGAGCATCTGCTCGGTATCAAGAAGGTGATCTGGTTGCCGGGCATCGCCGGGCACGACATCACCGACGGCCACACCGATTTCTACGCCCGCTTCGCCCGCCCCGGCGTCGTGGTCGCGGGACTCGACAACAACGAGGAGTCCTTCGACTACGACGTGACCCGCCGTCACCTCGACATCCTGCACAATGCCACCGACGCGCAGGGCCGCCCGCTCGAGATCGAAACTCTCGAAGCGCCTTCGGAATTGCGCTACCGGGGCGCGGGCGACGACTTCGCCGCGGGGTACATCAACTTCTACGTCTGCAACGGCGGTGTCATCGCCCCCGAATTCGGTGACCCCGAGGCCGATTCGGCGGCGCAGTCCACGCTGCGGCGGCTGTTCCCGGATCGGACCGTGGTGCAGATCAATATCGACGCCATCGCGGCCGGTGGCGGGGGCATCCACTGCACCACCCAGCAGGAACCCGTCGACTGAGGCATCCGAGCTCCCGGTGAAGCCTGTGATTCGCCGGGGCGCGGCCGGTTCGGGGACGCCGCCCGTTCCGGACCGGCCGCGCAATCGTTCTAGAGTGAGGAATCGTGTCGGACCGTCAGACCCAGATCCTGGAAGCCGCCGTTCGAGTCATCGCGCAGGACGGAGTCCGCGGACTGCGGGTCGAGAAACTGGCCGCCGCCGCGGGCGTGTCCACCGCGCTGATCTACTACCACTTCAAGGACCGCGCCGGCATCCTGCGCGCGGCTCTCGAGCACATCAATCACCGGGCCGAGTCCTACACCGACCAGGCCTTCGCCGACCTCATGGACCCCCGCGCGCAGGTCGAGCGCATGCTGCTGCTGGAACTGCAGGACACCGACGAGGTCCGCGAGAACAGCGTCGCCTGGGGTGAACTGCGCGCCAGCGCGGCCTTCGATCCCACACTGCGCGAACCGCTCCGGGTCAGCACCGAATCCTGGAACTCCGATGTGGAGACGCTCATCCTGCACGGTCAGGAAACCGGTTCCATCCCACTGGATCTCGACGCCGCGGCCGTCGCGGAACGCCTCACCGCCCTGGTCGAGGGTCTGAGCGAGCGCTGGCACAGCGGCTCGCTCACCCTCGACCGGGCCCGCACCCTGCTGGCCGGCGCGATTGCCGCCGAACTCGGTGCGCCCTAGCGCTGTCCGGTCCCTCCTCTCCGGGGTGAGGCCGGAATCTGCTGGGGCTCAGGCGTGCCCGTTGGTGAGGAAGTCGATGATGGTGCGGTTGACCTCCTCGGGGCGTTCCAGGTACCCGTAGTGGCCGCACTTCTCGATCTCGACGAAGCGCGCGCCCGGAATCGCCGCGGCCACCTCCCGGCCGAAAACCGGTGGCAGCATCCGATCGTCGGCGAATCCGACGACCAGGCTGGGGATGGTGATCCGGGCGTAGTCGGCGAGCCGATTGCCGGAGCGGTCCATGCGCATCTGGGCCAGCACCCCGGGTGCGGGTTCCGTTGCGCTAGCGGAGTACTCGAAAATGTCGAGCCACTGCTGGGCCTGGTCGTCGGCCTCGAGCGTGTGCGGGGAGAGGTTCAGCATCGCCTTGATGGCCGCCGCGTATTCCGGCGGCAGTTTCACGCCCTGCTCTTGCAGGGCCTGCTCGCCGCGGCTCAACGTGCTCGCCAGCGGATGCGGCCGTCCGGTGGTGGCCAGCATGACCGCCTTGCGCACCAGCTCCGGCCGCGCCAGCGCGAGCTCCTGCGTCACGCGCGCACCCAGGGACGTGCCCACCACATGTGCTGGGCCGCCGAGGTGTTCGATGAGGGCGGCGGTGTCGGCGACCAGATCCTCGATGCGCATGCCGTGCGCGCTCTCCTCCGAGGGCGCGATGCCGCGATTGTCGAAGGTGGCGACCCGGAAGCCCGACTTCACCAGTGCCGGAACCTGATACGTGCGCCACACCCGGCCCGGGCTGCCGGTGCCCATGACCAGCACGACCAGCGGCCCGCTGCCGGTGACGTCGTAGTTGAGGCGGATGCCGTTCAGGGTGGCGAGGGGCACGGTTGGTCTTTCTGGTAGGCGGTCCGGCGAACGACCGAACGTACCATGCACGCGAAATCTCATCACTCGGCAAAGCGGTTCATCCCTGGCTGACCCGCGCGGCCGCCGCACGCCCGTGCCACGCCGGCATGGGCCTTGATTGGCCTGGTTGCTAAACTCTGCAATTGCCGGGTGGGTCGTGCACAGGGATGATCCGCCGCCAGTTGGAAGGAGTGGCTCGCAGGTGCCAGGAATGCAACGGCCGCTCTATCAGATGAAGGCGGACTTCTTCAAAACGCTGGGTCATCCCGTGCGCATTCGAGTGCTCGAACTGCTCAGTCAGCGGGAGTACGCGGTCTCGGAGATGCTCACCGAAATCGGCGTGGAGGCCGCGAATCTGTCCCAGCAGCTGTCCATTCTGCGGCGGGCCGGTCTGGTCACCGCCCGCCGGGAGGGGCTCTCGGTCACCTACGCGCTGACCTCGCCGCAGGTCGCCGAACTGCTCACGGTGGCCCGCGCGATCCTCACCGGCGTGGTCTCCGGCCAGGCCGAGGCGCTCGAACAGCCCGCTTAGCGGGTGTCCTGGCACCCGTCCGGCGGCCCCGCCCGGCTGTCTGATTGCGTGTTTTCTAAACTAAAAACCTAGCTGTTTCCGTCAGAGAGGCTCGCCGTGCTTGAACGTCCCCTCGCCGCCGTCGCCACCACGCCGACCGACCATCCCGGCATCCTGGCCTGGGTCGCGGAGATCGCCGAGTTGACCGCGCCCGAGCGCATCGTCTACTGCGACGGGTCCCGCGGCGAATGGGATCGGCTCACCGCCGAGCTGGTGGCCAACGGCACCTTCGTCCCGCTCTCGGCCAAACCCAACTCGTTCTGGTGCGTCTCGGACCCCGGCGACGTGGCACGGGTGGAGGGTCGGACCTTCATCTGCTCGGAGAACGAGGCCGACGCCGGGCCGACCAACAACTGGGTGGATCCGGTCGACATGCGCACGGTCATGACCGAGCACTACCGTGGGGCGATGGCCGGGCGCACCATGTACGTGATCGCCTTCTGCATGGGCCCGCTGGATGCCGCCGAGCCGAAATA
>NZ_JBHZAL010000020.1:0-120797 GCF_042754245.1 Nocardia sp. NPDC059228
CATTCCGAACCCGGAAGCTAAGGCCACCTGCGCCGATGGTACTGCACTCGACAGGGTGTGGGAGAGTAGGACACCGCCGGAACATCCTTCGCGAAAGGGGACCCTCACCGGGTCCCCTTTCGGCGTTTGACCACCCGGTGCTGCGTTGACGCTCGAGAGCGGCGTGATTGAATTCATGGGTAGGTGGGATCGCCCGCCGGCCCTCCTCACGCGCTCCAGCGCCGTGGCCGGGTACCGCAGGCTACAAGAACAGAGAGGGATCACCGTGGCGGAGCAGAACGACGGCCGCAAACCCTTCCGCCGTAACAGTGGTGGGACCGGACAGGGCGGCTATGGCCGGCGCGACGAAGGCGAACGCCGCGACCAGGGACGGTCGTCGGGCGGACCGCGCCGCGAGCGCGATGGCGGCCGTGAGGGCGGATTCAACCGCAGCGGTGGCGGATTCAACCGTGGTCGTGACAATGAGCGTGGCGGCTACCGCTCCGAGGGCGACCGCGATCGCGGCGGCTATCGGGGCGAGGGCGGCAGCCGCGGCGGGTCCGAGCGCGAAGGCGGCCGGGGCGGCTACAACCGCGAGGGCGGATTCAACCGCGGCGAGCGTCGCGAGGGCGGCTTCGACCGTGGTGACCGTCGTGAAAGCGGCTTCAGCCGCGAGCGTCGCGAGGGTGGCTTCGATCGCGGCGGTGATCGTCGTGAGGGCGGCTTCAACCGTGGTGACCGTCGTGAAGGCGGTTTCCATCGTGGCGAGCGTCGCGAGGGCGGATTCAACCGGGGTGGCGACCGTGACGGTGGTTTCAACCGCGGCGGCGAGCGTCGCGAAGGTGGCTTCAACCGTGGTGACCGTGACGGTGGCTTCAACCGTGGTGACCGTCGTGAAGGCGGTTTCGACCGCGGTGATCGTCGTGAGGGTGGTTTCGACCGTGGCGAGCGTCGCGAGGGCGGTTTCCAGCGCAGCGGTGATCGTCGTGAGGGCGGGTTCAACCGTGGCGAGCGTCGCGAGGGTGGTTTCGACCGTGGCGAGCGTCGTGAAGGCGGCTTCAACCGGGGAGACCGTCGTGACGGTGGCTCCGATCGCGGCGGTGATCGTCGTGAAGGCGGGTTCAACCGTGGTGGGGGACGGGGCTTCGACCGGGACCGCGGGGAGCGGGAGGAGCGGAAGGGCTTCGCGCGCAACGGGTTCGCGGATGAGCGTCCGGAGTACCCGGGGGCGGGACAGGATGCCGAGCGGGCCGGGAACGGTGCGAGCGCGAGGTCGTTCGAGGGCGAGCGTCGCCGCGGTGGCGAGGGCGCGCGGGTCAGCGGCGGCCGGCCGGGGGAGCGGCGTTCGGGTCGTCCCGATGAGCCGAACCTGCCCGACGACGTGCAGGCCTCCGATCTCGAGCCGGCGGTGCGGCGCGATCTGCTGAGCCTGGACAAGGGCAATGCCGAGTCGGTGGCCCGGCACCTGGTCATGGTGGCCCAGCTGCTGGACGAGGATCCGGAGCTGGCACTGGAGCACGCGCGCGCTGCCCGGCAGCGGGCCGGCCGCATCGCGGTGGTGCGCGAGACCGCCGGTGTCGCGGCCTATCACGCGGGTGAATGGGCCGAGGCGCTGTCGGAGCTGCGGACCGCGCGCCGCATGTCCGGCGGCTCGGGGCTGCTGGCCGTCATGGCCGACTGTGAGCGTGGTCTGGGCCGTCCCGAGCGCGCCATCGAGCTGGGCCGCAGCGATGAGGCCCGGGCCCTGCAGGGCGACGAGGCCACCGAGCTGCGCATCGTGGTCGCCGGCGCCCGGATGGATCTGGGGCAGTTCGACCAGGCCGTCGTCACGCTACAGACCGCCGAGCTGGATCCGGCGCGCACCGGTTCCGCGGCCACGCGCCTGTTCTACGCCTACGCCGAGGCCCTGCTGGCCGCCGGTCGCGAAGACGAAGCGCTGACCTGGTTCATGAACGCCGCCTCCGCCGACCTGGACGGCGAGACCGACGCCGAGGACCGCGCCGCCGAACTCTCCGGTGACGGTGACGGCGGCGCGGACTGGACCGCGGCGTTCGACGATGACGACGAGGACGAGGACGACGCGGATTCCGCTGCGGCGGAGGAGGATTCCGACGCCGAGGACACCGCTGCCGAGTCGGAGACGGCCGGGAAAGCCGCGGATGGTTCGGGCAAGCCCGCGGACGACTCCGAGAACTGAGGACCGGCAAGTGATTTCGACCGTGCGGCCGCGCAACAGCGCAGCCGCACGGTCGTTTTTGTTTCTGTGAAGAGTGACGAGAGGGACGGCGTAATGCGACTGCGGGATCGGTTCGAGGCATTGCTGTTGGATCTGGACGGAACGCTGTTCCGCGGCCACGAGCCGATTCCGGGTGCGTCGGAAGCACTTTCGGCGGGCGATCCGGAACAGCGCCTGATGTATGTCACCAACAATGCGAGCCGCTCGGCCGACGCGGTGGCCTTCCACCTGCGGGAGCTCGGTTTCGACGCCCACGAGGACGAGGTGGTGACCAGCGCGCAGGCGGCCGCGCGCGTGCTGGCGCAGCGGATCCCGCCGGGGTCGACGGTGCTGGTGGTCGGCACCGATGATCTGATGGCCGAGGTGGAGAATGTCGGCCTGCAGGCGGTCCGCCGCTTCGACGGCCTGGTGCCGAGCGCTGTGGTGCAGGGCCATTCGATGCAGACCGCCTGGGCGGATCTTGCCGAGGCCGCCTACGCGCTGCGGGCGGGGGCGCTGTGGGTGGCCGCCAATACCGACGCCACGCTCCCCACCGAGCGTGGCCTGGCTCCCGGCAACGGCTCGATGGTCGCGGCGCTGCGGCAGGCGTCGGGCCTGGAGCCGATCGTGGCGGGCAAGCCGTATGCGCCGCTGATGGAGGATGCGCTCGAGCGGGCCGGTACCCGCGACGCCCTGGTGGTCGGCGACCGCCTCGACACCGATATCGACGGCGCGCACGCTACAGGCCTGGAGTCGCTGATGGTGCTGACCGGCGTGAGCACGCTCGAGGATCTGGGCACCCAGCCCTCGGATCGCATGCCGACCTACATCGCCGAATCCCTCGACGCGCTGAATCACCCTGTCGCCGACTTCGATCCGGTCGTGCCGGGCGTCGGAGACATCGCGAAGGAGATCACGGCCCGCCTGGACGCGGCCCCGGGCCGCGCCATCCGGATCTCCTCGACGCCTCGCGGGTAATCCAGGACGTGCCGGTCGGCGGGGGATCGGTAAGCGGTGGGGTACGTGTGTTCGAATGCGGGTTCGGGTAGCGTTGTCGCCACGATGACTATGCCCACGCCTCGCCCGCAGTTTCCCGCGCCGGGATCCCCTCTCGGGACGCCGGGGCCCCGTCCGGGGGCGCCGTTGCCCGGGCAGCATCTGCCGGGTGCGAATCAGGAGTTCGCCGACCCGGAGCGGGTCAAGGCGGAGGTGGCCGCGCTGCTGGCCGAATTGTCGGCGGGCGCACCGAATCCGGGCTTCCCGGGCGCGCCGAGTGTGCACTCGGAGGGCACCGATATCGTGCGGCGGGCCAAGATTCTGGAGCAGGCGCACGAGGTGCTGGTGCAGGCCCTGGCCACGGTGGACAAGATCTGAGGTGGCCAGGCGCGCACGGGTGGACGCGGAACTGGTTCGCCGTGGATTGGCGCGGTCGCGGGAACACGCGGTCGAGCTGATCAACGCGGGCCGCGTCCTGATCAATGGGTCGGTCGCCACCAAGGCGGCGACGGGAGTCGAGGCAGGCACGCCGCTGCTGGTGCGGGAGGAACCCGACGAGGTGCAGTGGGCCTCGCGCGGCGCGCACAAACTGCTGGGCGCGCTCGAGGCGTTCGAGCCGCAGGGCGTGTCGGTCGAGGGCAAGCGGTGCCTGGACGCGGGCGCGTCTACAGGTGGATTCACCGATGTGTTGCTGTCGCGCGGAGCCGAGGAGGTGGTGGCCGCCGACGTCGGGTACGGCCAGCTGATCTGGCGGCTGCAGAACGATGACCGCGTCCGCGTGCACGACCGCACCAATGTGCGGCAGCTGACGCCCGAACTCATCGGCGGCACAGTCGAATTGGTTGTCGCCGATCTGTCGTTCATCTCTCTCGGCCTGGTGCTGCCCGCGCTGGCCGCCTGCTGTGCGCCGGGCGCGGATCTGCTGCCCATGGTGAAGCCGCAGTTCGAGGTGGGTAAGGATCGCGTGGGATCCGGCGGTGTGGTGCGGGATCCGGCCCTGCGCGCCGAGGCGGTGCGCGAAGTCGCCGCCGCGGCAGCGAAACTCGGGCTGCGCACGCGTGGCGTGACGGCCAGCCCGCTGCCTGGTCCGTCCGGGAATGTCGAGTATTTCCTCTGGTTGCGCAAGGAGACCGGCGCGCCGGCGCGTCCGGAGACCGAGCCCGCTGCGGCCGGTGACGGCGCGGACGTCGGTGGGGGCGCATACGATGCAGACGAGGCGGCGCGTGTGGCGGCGCTGATCGAGCGTGCGGTGCAGGAGGGTCCACAGTGAACGCGGCTAGCCCGGCCAGGGAGGTTCTGCTGGTCGCGCATCCGGGACGGCCGGAGATCCTCGATACCGCGCACCGGGTCGCGAAGATCCTGTGCGGGGCCGGGATGGGGCTGCGCGTGCTCGAGGACGAGGCGTACAGCACCCGCTTCGACATCGACGACGACGGCGCGGCCGACGGGTACCCGGTGCGGGTGATGGCACACGATCTCGACGCGGCGGTCGGCACCGAGATGGTGCTGGCGCTCGGCGGTGACGGGACGTTCCTGCGGGCGGCCGAACTCGCCCGCAGTGCCTCGGTGCCGGTGCTCGGAATCAATCTGGGGCGCATCGGTTTTCTCACCGAGGCCGAGGCCGAGCACCTGGACGAGGCGCTGTCCCAGGTGGTGCGGCGCGACTACACCGTCGAGGAGCGGATGACCATCGACGTCACCGTGCGCGTCGACGATGTGGTGGTGGAGCGCGGCTGGGCGTTGAACGAGGCCAGCATCGAGAACGCGGCGCGCATGGGCGTGCTGGAGGTGGTGCTGGAGGTGGACGGCCGGCCGGTGTCGGCCTTCGGCTGCGATGGTGTGTTGATCGCCACGCCGACCGGGTCCACCGCCTACGCCTTCTCGGCGGGCGGGCCGGTGGTGTGGCCGGAACTCGAAGCGCTGCTGGTGATCCCGTCCAATGCGCACGCCCTGTTCGCGCGGCCCCTGGTGACCAGCCCGAATTCGCTGATCGCGGTGGAAACCGTTGCGACGGGCCATGATGCGATCGTTTTCCTCGACGGCCGACGCACCCTCGCACTGCCGCGGGGCGGCCGGGTCGAGACGGTCCGCGGGACCGACCCGGTGCGGTGGGTCCGGCTCGACTCCGCGCCGTTCGCCGATCGGATGGTGCGCAAATTCCAGTTGCCCGTGACAGGCTGGCGTGGCCGACGGCGAACGGAGAGCACGAGTGCTGACAGAGATCAGGATTGACGGGCTGGGCGTAATTTCCACCGCCACCGCACAATTCCACGAGGGTTTGACCGTTTTGACCGGTGAGACCGGTGCGGGCAAGACCATGGTGGTGACGAGCCTGCACTTGCTCAGCGGCGCCCGCGCCGACGCGGGGCGGGTGCGCCTCGGGGCGTCGCGGGCCGTGGTGGAGGGCCGTTTCACCGTGGACGAGGTGCACGACGGCGCCCTCGGCGAGGTCGAGCAGGTGCTGGAATCCACCGGCGCCGAACGCGATGACGACGGCAGCATCATCGCCGTCCGCACGGTCGGATCCGATGGCCGCTCCCGCGCCCACCTGGGTGGCCGCAGCGTGCCGGCCGCGGTGCTCGCGGACTTCACCACCCCGCTGCTCACCGTGCACGGGCAGAACGATCAGCTGCGGCTGCAGCGGCCCGACCAGCAGCTGCACGCGCTGGACCAGTTCGCCTCCGACGCGGTGGCGCCGCTGCTGGCCAAGTACCAGAAGGCCCGAAAGGCCTGGCTGGACAAGCGCAATCAGCTGCTCGAGCGGACCGCGCGCAGCCGGGAGCTGGCCCTGGAAGCCGATCATCTGACGCAGTCGCTGGCCGAGATCGACGCCGTCGCGCCGGAACCCGGCGAGGACGACCACCTGGTGGCCGAGGTGCGCCGGCTGTCGGATCTGGATTCGCTGCGCGAGGCCGCCTCCACCGCGCACGACGCGCTGGCCGGTCCGGCCGATTCGCCGGGTGAGGACGCGGGCGCCCTGGATCTGCTCGGCACCGCGCGCGCCCGCATCGAAGCCTCCGACGATCCGATCCTGACCGCGCTGGCTCCCCGTCTGGGCGAGGCGATTTCGGTGGTGGTGGATCTGACCACCGAGCTCAGCTCCTACCTGTCGGACCTGCCGTCCGATCCGGGCGCGCTGGAGTCCATGCTGACCCGCCAGGCCGAGCTGAAGACGCTGACCCGCAAGTACGCGCCGGATATCGACGGGGTCATCAAGTGGGCCGAGGAGGCGCGCACGCGCCTGGACTCGCTGGACGTGTCGGAAGAGGCGCTGGCGGCGCTGGCCGCGGATGTCGAGACCGCGGCCGAGAAGGTGCGTGAAACGGCCAAGAAGCTGACCGCGGCCCGCAGCAAGGCCGCGGGGAAGCTGGCGTCGGCGGTGAGCACCGAACTGGGCGGTCTGGCCATGGGTCGTGCCCGGCTCGAGGTCGGTGTCGGTCCCGTCCTTGCGGGCGTGCAGGATTCGGCCCCACTGGTCATTGACGGCACGGAACTGCACGCCGGCTCGACCGGCGTGGACGAGGTGGAATTCCGCCTGGCCGCCCACTCCGGCGCGCACCCGCTGCCGCTGAGCAAGAGCGCCTCCGGCGGTGAGCTCTCCCGGATCATGCTCGCCCTGGAGGTGGTTCTCGCCAGCTCCGAGCATGGCACCACCATGGTCTTCGACGAGGTCGATGCCGGTGTCGGCGGCCGCGCCGCCGTCGAAATCGGCCGCCGCCTGGCCCGTCTGGCCCGCACCCACCAGGTCATCGTCGTCACCCACCTGCCGCAGGTGGCAGCCTTCGCCGACACCCACCTGGTGGTCGACAAGCTCGACGACGGCAAGGCCGTCAGATCCGGTGTCAAGGCCCTCACCCAGGACGAACGCGTCGTCGAACTCGCCCGCATGCTGGCGGGCATGGGCGACACCGAAACCGGCCGCGCCCACGCCTGGGAACTTCTCACCACCGCGGACGCCGAGAAGGTCGGCGCCGCCGTCTCGGGCGAGTAACCGGGCACCGAGACAGAAAAACCGGCCGGGCCCGCGAAGGATCCGGCCGGTTCTGTCCGTGCCGCCGCGCCGGCTCCGAAGGCGCGGTGGCCGGGCGTTACTTGATCGCCTTGCGCACTCCGCCGATGAGGGCGTTGGTGAGGGCGCGGAGGCCGGGCTCGAGGATCTGGGCGGGGACGGGGAGGCTGGGCTCGGACTCCATGGTGTAGACGACCCGGGTGCCGCCCGGCGCGTCGGAGAAGCTGATGGTGCCGACGTGCCGCTTGACCGGGGCGCCCGCGATGACGCGGTAGACCATGCGCTCATTGGGGACGAGCTCGGTGGTCTCCTCGGTCGGGCCGATGCCGGCCAGGCCCAGGTGGTACTGCGCGCCGACGCCGGACGGGCTCCCGATGCCCGGCTTCTTCAGTGAAATCTGAATGGGCAGAAAGGCATTGAGGCTGTCGCGCTCGGTGAAGAGCTTGTAGACGACCTCACGCGGGGCGGGTAGGACGGTATCTACGGTGGTGCTGGCCATGTCCGGAGCATAGCCTTACCGGTCGGTAAGATGGAAGGTGCGATCGGCCTGCGCCCACGGCGCCCGTATGCGGGCGTGACTACTGATTTCGTGCCAATCGGGGTAACTCGCCGGGTACGTCCGAAATAGATTCGGCACCAAACTGATAGCGCGGATGCATGACCGTTAAGGGCTCTCGGCTGCCCGCTGAAGTTCCGGGGGAGGCGGAGCGGATAGTTTGCTGACCGGCGCGCCTCCATCAAAGGTTGAGACTTTGCCGTAATCATCGATCGTTATGAAGATGCTGGCCCTCTTGTCGCGTAATACCGAAACGCTGCCGGGTCTGACCGGGATGGCCCGGGTGGACCGCAACACCAGGCGTTTGCTCCAGCGCGTGGGGCCTGGCGACGTGGTGGTGCTCGATGAGATGGACCTGGATCGGCTCACCGCCGACCGGCTCGTCGAAGCACAGGTGGCGGTGGTGGTGAACGCCTCGCCGTCGATCTCCGGACGATATCCGAACCTCGGTCCGGAAGTGCTGGTGGCCAATGGCATCCAGTTGCTTGACGCGGTCAGCTCGGATGTCTTCAAGAAGATCAAGGACGGCGCCAAGGTTCGCGTCGAGGGTGGCGTCGTCTACGCGGACAAACTGGCGAAGAAGGAACCCGAGGCACTCGTCGAGGGCATCGAGCTCACCGAGGTCACCATCGCCGAGCGCATGATCGAGGCGCGCAACGGGCTCGCCGACCATCTGGAAGCCTTCTCCGGCAACACCATCGAGTTCATCCGCACCGAATCCTCCTTGCTCATCGATGGAATCGGCGTGCCGGATGTCGAAGTCGACATGAAGAAGCGGCATGTCGTGGTGGTGGCCGACGGTCCCGAGCACATCGACGACCTCAAGCGCATCAAGCCGTTCATCAAGGAGTACGCGCCGATCCTGATCGGCGTCGGCCGAGGCGCGGACACCCTGACCCGCCACGGCTACCGGCCCGACCTCATCGTCGGTGACCCGGAGGAGATCACCGCGAACACGCTGAAGTCCGGTGCGGAGGTGATCCTGCCCGCCGATACCGACGGCCACGCCAAGGGTTTGGAGCGCATCCAGGATCTGGGCATCGGCGCGACCACCTTCCCGTCCTCGGGCGCGCCCGCGGATCTGGCGCTGCTGCTGGCGGATCACCACGGCGCGTCGCTGATCGTCACCGTCGGTGCGGCGGCCTCGCTGGACGACTTCTTCGACCGCGGCCGGCGCGATTCGAATCCGGCCACCTTCCTGACCCGCCTGAAAATGGGCACCAAGCTCATGGACGCGAAAGCCGTTGCCTCGCTGTACCGACACCGGGGCTCCGGCTGGGCGGTCGCGCTGGTGGTGCTCGCGGCGCTGGTGGCCCTGGTGGTCGCGCTGCTGGCCACCCACATGGGCGTTGAGGCGCTGACCTGGACCGCCGACACCTGGCATCGCGGATCGCACTGGGTACAGGGCCTATTCGACCGGCACAGGTAGGGGACCGATGATTTCCTTTCGCCACCACGCGATTTCGATCGCCGCGGTATTCCTGGCCCTGGCGGTCGGCGTGGTGCTGGGCACCCGCGCACAAGGCAATGGGTTGTTTCCCGGCACGGGCGACCGGCAGCAGATCGACGATCTGCGTGCCGAGAACGGGCGTTTGAACGAACAGGTGAAGGCGGCCGACGCCTTCCTGTCGGGCTCGGCGGGCAAGCTGCTGGCGGGCGCGCTGGCCAACCGATCGGTCCTCGTCTTCACCACCCCCGACGCCGACAGCGGCGACGCCGATGCCGTCACCGCGGCCCTCACCACCGCAGGCGCCGCGGTCACCGGCCGGATCGGCCTGAGCGGCGCGTTCGCCGACTCCTCCGAGGGCGACCGACTACGTACCGCGCTGCTGAACGTGGTCCCCGCCGGCGCGCAGCTGAAGGTCGACGCCGTCGATCAAGGCAGCCTCGCGGGCGATCTGCTCGGCCAGGTGCTGCTCGACGATCCGGTCAGCGGGCAGGTGCGCGGCACCCCGCAGGAGCGGGGCCTGGCCCTCGAGACATTGCGCGGCGGCGGCTTCCTGACCTTCGCCGAGGTGCAGCCCGCCCAGCTGGCCGTGGTGGTCACCGGCGACGGGGCGCGGGCCGACGAGAACAACCGCGGCACCATCATCGCCAGGTTCGCCGGGGGCCTGCGGTCCCACAGTGCCGGGGTGGTGCTGGCGGGTCGCTACGGGGCCGCCGAGGGGCCCGGGGCGATCGCCGTGACACGGTCCGAGGGTGGGCTGTCGACCGTCACGACCGTCGACAATGTCGATCGTGAGATCGGGCGGATCACCACCGTGCTCGGGCTCACCGAGCAGTTGAACGGCGGTACCGGCCGTTACGGCACGGGTGAGAAGGCGACCTCGCTCACAGTCGCGGCCATGCCGCACTGAGACGATCCCCGGGCCGCACGTCGGAAAGCCCCGGCCACGCCGATGGCGGCATGGGGAAGGCTTCCCGCGACACGCGGAATCGAGCCAATCGCGGGCAACCAACATGCGCGGCATGCGATCGGCGTCGCCGATCCGTGTTACCGTGAAGTCCCGTGGGTCAATCACGGATTCCGGCGCGCGCGGCCACGAAACACATCTTCGTCAGCGGTGGCGTCGCCTCTTCACTCGGTAAGGGTCTGACCGCCTCCAGCCTCGGTCAGCTGCTCACTTCACGCGGACTCCGCGTCACGATGCAGAAGCTGGATCCGTACCTGAATGTCGATCCCGGCACCATGAACCCCTTCCAGCACGGTGAGGTGTTCGTGACCGAGGACGGCGCGGAGACGGACCTCGATGTCGGCCACTACGAACGGTTCCTGGATCGCGATCTGTCCGGGGACGCCAATGTCACCACCGGTCAGGTGTACTCGAAGGTGATCGCCAAGGAGCGCCGGGGTGAGTACCTCGGTGACACCGTGCAGGTGATCCCGCACATCACCGATGAGATCAAGAGTCGCATTCTCGCCATGACGGGACCGGACCTGCACGGGCAGGCGCCGGATGTGGTGATCACCGAAATCGGTGGCACCGTGGGCGATATCGAGTCGCAGCCGTTCCTCGAGGCGGCGCGGCAGATTCGCCACGAGGTGGGTCGCGACAACTGCTTCTTCCTGCACGTCACGCTGGTGCCCTACCTGGGTCCCTCGGGCGAGCTCAAGACCAAGCCGACCCAGCACTCGGTGGCGGCGCTGCGCAATATCGGTATCCAGCCCGACGCGCTCATCCTGCGCTGCGACCGTGAGGTGCCGCAGCCGCTGAAGAACAAGATCGCGCTCATGTGCGACGTGGATGTGGACGCCTGCATCTCCACGCCGGACGCGCCGTCGATCTACGACATTCCGAAGGTGCTGCACCGGGAAGGCTTGGACGCCTACGTCGTTCGCAAGCTGGGGCTTCCCTTCCGCGACGTCGACTGGACGGTCTGGGGCGATCTGCTGGACCGCGTGCACAACCCGCGCGAAGAGGTCACCGTCGCGCTGGTCGGCAAGTACGTGGACCTGCCCGACGCCTACCTGTCGGTCACCGAGGCGCTGCGCGCGGGCGGTTTCGCCTCGCGGGCCAAGGTGAACATCCGCTGGGTGCAGTCCGACGAGTGCGAGACCGAGGCGGGTGCGCGGTCGCACCTGGCCGACGTGGACGCCATCCTGATCCCGGGCGGTTTCGGCATTCGCGGCATCGAGGGCAAGGTGGGCGCCATCCACTACGCCCGCGAGCACAAGATTCCGCTGCTGGGCCTGTGCCTGGGTCTGCAGTGCGTGGTCATCGAGGCGGCGCGCTCGGTGGGCATGAAGGACGCCAACTCGGCGGAATTCGAGCCCGACACCAAGTACCCGGTCATCTCGACCATGGCCGACCAGGAGCAGATCGTGGCCGGCGAGGCCGATCTGGGCGGCACCATGCGGCTCGGCGCGTACCCGGCTGTGCTGCAGCAGGATTCGCTGGTGGCGCGGGCGTACGGCGAGACCGAGGTCTCCGAGCGGCACCGGCACCGGTACGAGGTCAACAACACCTTCCGTGACAAGATCGCCAAGAGCGGCCTGAAGTTCAGCGGCACCTCCCCGAACGGCCACCTGGTCGAGTTCGTGGAGTACTCGCAGGACAAGCACCCGTTCCTGGTCGCCACCCAGGCGCACCCGGAGCTCAAGTCCCGTCCGACGCGCCCGCACCCGCTGTTCGCGGCGCTGATCTCGGCGGCGCTGGAATACAAGGCCGCCGAACGGCTTCCGGTGGAGATTCCCGACGAGGTGCCCGCCGCGGAGGCCGAGAAGGTCTCCAAGTGATCCCCGCCTGACCGGGATTCCACGGCCCGCCCGAGCATTCGACGAGTGCTCGGGCGGTTTCGTATCCGCCCGGGTATCCGCGCTACGGTTCTGGAATGACCTCCTCGGAACCGGTCCCCGGCACACACGATTTCGATGTCCTGTCCAGTCGCACGGTGTACTCGGGCGCGATCCTGGCGCTGCGGTTGGACCAGGTGGTCATGCCCGGTGGCAGGGTCGCCGAGCGGGAGGTGATCGAGCATCACGCGGCGGTCGCCGTGGCGGCGCTGGACGACGACGACAATCTGGTGCTGGTGAATCAGTATCGGCATCCGATCGGGCGGCGGCTGCTGGAGCTGCCGGCCGGACTGCTGGACAAGGCGGGCGAGGATCCCCTCGAGGCCGCCCAGCGAGAGCTGGCCGAGGAGACCGGACTGGCGGCACGGGAGTGGTCGGTGCTGGTCGATGTGGCGCTCTCGCCCGGGTTCACCGATGAGGCGCTGCGGGTGTATCTGGCGACCGGGCTCTATGAAATCGACCGGCCGGACCCGGAAATGGAGGAGGCCGACCTCCAGATCCTGCGGATGCCGTTGACGGAGGCCGTACAGGCCGCGCTGGCGGGCGACATCACCAATGCCACCGCGGTGGCCGGGGTGACCGCGCTGATGACGGCCCGGTCCAGCGGGGCTCGGCTGCGGCCCGCCGACGCGCCCTGGCCGGGAATGCCCACCGCGTTCCTGGATCGCAAGGCGCGGGAGGCATCGCAGTAGATCCCGGTTGGGAAGGCAAGAGGTCCCGATTGGGAAACTTGTTCGCTTCGCCGGGTTCGGGTCGGGGAGTTCGTCGGTGGCGGCTGCAAAGATGTGAGCCGTGCTGAAGCGGCAGATCGACGCGTACCTCGACCATTTGGCGGTCGAGCGCGGCGCCGCGCGCAATACGCTCAGCGCCTATCGGCGGGATCTGGGTCGCTACCGGTACTTTCTGACCGAGCGCGGAGTGGAAACGCTTGCGCGCGTGGCCGAATCGGACATCGCCGACTACATGGTGTCGCTGCGGTCGGGGGACTCCGAGCATCCCGCCCTGGCGGCCTCGTCGGCGTCGCGGGCCCTGGTCGCCGTCCGCGGGCTGCACCGGTTCGCGACCGCGGAGGGCATCACCGACGCGGATGTAGCGCACCCGGTGAAACCGCCGACACCCGCCCGCAGACTGCCGAAAGCCCTCCCGTACGACCAGGTTTCCCGCCTGCTCGACGCCGCCGGGGGAGATATCGCCGACGGCCCGCGCGGGCTGCGCGACCGGGCACTCCTGGAGTTGCTGTACTCCACGGGCGCTCGCATCTCCGAGATGGTCGGGCTCGACGTGGACGACATCGACACCGCCGAACGCGCGGTGGTCCTGCGCGGCAAGGGCGGCAAACAGCGCATGGTCCCGATCGGCCGCCCCGCCCTGGCCGCCCTCGACAACTACCTGGTCCGAGGCCGCCCGGCCCTCGCCACCCGAGGCAAAGGCAACGCCGCCCTCTTCCTCAATCACCGCGGCGGCCGCCTCTCCCGCCAATCCGCCTGGCAGGTCCTGCAATCAGCAGCCGACCGGGCCGGGATAGCCGCCCAGGTCTCCCCCCACACCCTGCGTCACTCCTTCGCCACCCACCTCCTCGACGGCGGCGCCGACGTCCGCGTCGTCCAGGAGCTACTCGGCCACGCCTCGGTGACCACCACCCAGATCTACACCCTGGTCACCGTCGGCACCCTGCACGAGGTCTGGGCCACCGCGCATCCGCGCGCCCGGTGACGACCTGTTCTGATGCTTCCTGACTGACTACGAACCCCTCCCGCACACGCCGAACCGGGGATCGAGCCGGTGAGGGCGTGACGCTGTCGCGCCCCGGGGCGAATTTGCTTCAGCGGCAACGAGAAAGCCCGGGTGACAGCTGGCGCCGTCACCCGGGCTCGTCTTCGGCCGTGGCGTGAGTTACTTCTTGCGTTCGCGCTTTTCGCGGACGCGGACGTTCACGCGGACCGGGGAGCCGTCGAAGTTGAACTCCTCGCGGAGCTTTCGTTCGAGGAAGCGGCGGTAGCCGGCCTCGAGGAAGCCCGTGGTGAAGAGGACGAACGTCGGGGGGCGGGTGGAGGCCTGGGTGGCGAACAGGACTCGGGGGAGGCGGCCGCCGCGCATCGGGGGCGGGGTGGCGGCGATGACCTCCTTGAGCCAGTTGTTCAGGCGGCCGGTGGAGATGCGCTTGTCCCAGGAATCCAGGGCGGTTTCCATGGCGGGGACGAGCTTCTGGACGGCGCGACCCGTCTGAGCGGAGATATTGACGCGCTGGGCCCAGCGGACCTGGACCATTTCGCGGTCGATCTCGCGCTCGAGCATCTCGCGCCGGTCCTCGTCGACCAGATCCCACTTGTTGTAGGCGATCACCAGGGCGCGGCCGGCCTCGGCCACCATGGAGATGACGCGCAGATCCTGCTCGGTGATCGGCTCCGAAGCGTCGATCAGCATGACCGCCACCTCGGCGGCCTCGATGGCCGACTTGGTGCGCAGTGACGCGTAGAACTCGTGGCCGCTGGCCGTGCTCACCTTGCGGCGCAGGCCCGCAGTGTCCACGAAACGCCAGGGCTTGCCGCCCAATTCGACGAGCGAGTCGACCGGGTCGACGGTGGTGCCCGCGACATTGTGGACGACCGAGCGCTCCTCGCCCGCCAGCCGGTTCAGCAGTGAGGACTTGCCCACATTCGGCTTGCCGACCAGCGCCACGCGGCGCGGGCCGCCGGTGAGGCCCGTTCCCTCGCGCGGGGTTTCGGGCATCACCTCCAGAATGAGGTCCAGCAGATCACCGGTGCCGCGACCGTGCGCGGCCGATACCAGGCGCGGCTCACCCAGGCCCATCGACCACAGCTCGGCCGCATCGGCCTCCAGCTTCTGATTGTCGACCTTGTTGGCCACCAGGATGACCGGGGTCTTGCTGCGGCGCAGCGTCCGCGCCACCGCCTCGTCGGCGGAGGTCGCGCCCACGGTGACGTCCACCACCACGACGATCGCGTCGGCGGTCTGCATGGCGACCTCGGCCTGCCGGGCCACCGACTGCTGCAGGCCCTTGGCGTCGGGCTCCCAGCCGCCGGTGTCCTGCACCAGGAACCGGCGTCCGGCCCAGTTGGCCTCGTAGGAGATCCGGTCCCGGGTCACGCCAGGAATGTCCTCCACGACGGCCTCGCGGCGCCCCAGAATGCGGTTCACCAGCGTCGATTTGCCGACATTCGGCCGGCCGACGATGGCCACCGTCGGCAGCGGGATGTGCTCGGCGTCCTGCTCGCCCTCGAATTCGGCAATGTCCCAGTCGGATTCGTCCGACCAGATGCCATCACCGGCGAAGGTGTCCTGCGTCACTGCGCGCCTCCCGCTGAAATCCGTTCGGCCACTACGCGGTACAGCTCGTCGATGACCTCGTCCTTGTTCAGATCGCTGGTGTCGACCAGCACGGCGTCCTCGGCGGGACGCAGCGGCGACACCTTGCGGGTCGAATCCAGGGTGTCGCGGCGCTGCACATCGGCCAGCACAGCCTCGAAATCGTCACCCCGGCCCTCGGCGATGTTCTGCGCATTGCGTCGCGCGGCGCGGGCCTCGGCCGAGGCGGTCAGGTAGATCTTCACATCGGCCTCGGGCAGCACGACGGTGCCGATATCGCGGCCCTCGACCACGATTCGCCCCGCCGCCGCCGTCAGGTCCCGCTGCAGGGCCACCAGCTGCTCGCGCACCTCGGGCACGGCGGACACCGCCGACACCGCCTTGGTCACCGCATTGCCGCGGATCTCGTTCGACACATCCTCATCGTCGAGCAGGATGACCTCCCGGCTCGGATCGGTGCCGATGGTCAGCGGCAGCTCCTTGACCGCGACCGCGATGGCCGCGGCGTCGTCCAGGTCCACGCCGGTGCGCAGCACGCGCAGTGTCGCCACCCGGTACATGGCACCGGTGTCGAGGTAGCTGGCCCCGAGCCGGGTCGCCAGCAAGCGCGACACACTCGACTTGCCGGTGCCCGACGGGCCGTCCATGGCGACGACCAGCCGCGCCCACCCGGTCAGCGCGCCGGTCGCGTCGATCAGACTTCCCACACCGTTCACAACGACACCGCCTCGTAGAGCTTCCCGATTTCGTCCCGGCCCAGCACGCGCAGCGTGCCCGGCCGCTGATCGCCCAGTGCGACCGGGCCAATGTGGGTGCGCACCAGCGCGGTCACCGGGTGGCCGACCTCGGCCAGCAGGCGGCGCACGATGTGCTTGCGGCCCTCGTGCAGCACCACCTTCACCAGCGACTTGCCCTGGCCGACCTCGAGCACCTGGAACCGGTCCACCTTGGCGGGACCGTCCTCCAGCTCGACGCCGTCCTTGAGCAGCTTGCCGACCTCGCGGTTCTTGACCTCGCCGTTGACCGTGGCCAGGTAGGTCTTGGACACCTCGAAGGACGGGTGCATGAGCCGGTGCGCGAGATCGCCGTCATTGGTGAGCAGCAGCAGGCCCTCGGTGTCGGCGTCCAGGCGGCCGACGTGGAACAGCCGCTGCCCGGCCGCGATCCGCTCGGCGACGATGTCGCCCACGCATGGGCGGCCCATCTCGTCGGACATGGTCGACTGCCAGCCCTTGGGCTTGTTCAGCGCCAGGTACACCTGCTCGTCGCGGATGACGACACGCACACCGTCGACCCGGACCACGGCGGTCTGCGGATCGATGCGCAGGCCCTGCTCGCGCACGATCTTGCCGTCGACCTCGATGCGGCCGGCGTCGATCATCTCCTCGGCCGCGCGGCGCGAGGCCACACCGGCCTTCGCGAGGACCTTCTGCAGGCGCTCGCCCTCGCCCCAGGGCAGCTTCTTCGGACCGCGCTCCTCGAGGTCCACGTGCTGGTGACGCGCGGGCTTCGCATTGCTGATCAGCACGGGCGCGACGATCTTGCGCTCCGGCTTGGCGGCCTTCTTCTTGGCGGGAGTGTTCGGGGAGGTGTGCGGAGCCAGCGGGCTACCGCCGCCGATCCGGCCGCGCGAGGCATTGCGGTCCTGGCCGAAACCGGAACGGTCGGAGCCGAATCCGGTGCGCGACTGGCCGCCACGGCTGTCGCCGCCACGCGAGTCGGAACCCCAATCACCGCGAGACTGGTTGCCGCGCGCGGAGTTTCCGTACGACGAGCCACCACGCGAGGGTGCTCCACCGCGCGAACCGCCACCGCCCCACTGGCTTTCGCCACGCGAGCCGTAGCCTTCGCGCGAGCCCGAAGCGCCGCGCGAACCGTACGAGCCGGAACCGCCACGCGACGCACCGGTTCGGGAGTCGCCGTAGGAGCCGCCGCCACGGGAAGCGCCGCCGCGGGAGTCGCCGCGGGAATCGCCGTACGAGCCGCTGCGAGATCCGCCGGCGCGCGAGTCGTAGGACCCGCTGCCGCCGCGTCCGCCGCCGTACGAGCCACTGCCGCCGCGCGAATCACTGCCGCCGCGCGAGTCGCCACGGGATTTTCCGCCCCACGAGGGCGAGTCACCGCGCGAGCCGCCGCGATTCGCGGAGCCGCCACGGGGGTTGGCGGAGCCTCCGCCGTACGAGCCGCCGCCTCGCGCGGACCGGTCGTCTCCGGTCCGGCCGCGGGCGGCGCGGGAACCGCTGGGCGGTTCGCTGCCACGTTTTCTACGATCCGGTGTGCCATCTCGGCGAGCGGGTGTATTCACGTTGTCCTATTTCAATCATCGGTACCGAGGTCGATATCGGCCTCGGCCGGTTTCTTCAGCCTGGTGTACCGGGGGTCGGTGTCCAGGCTCTCGTTGATCTCGTCGATCAGATCGACGCCCGGGAGCAGTGGGGCCAGCGGCGGTAGATCCGCCAGTGACGCAAGTCCGATCCGTTCCAGGAACAGCTCGGTGGTGATGTACAGAGTGCCGTTGGTCTCCGGGTCCGCTCCGGCCTCCGCGATCAGGCCCCGCGCCAGCAGGGTCCGGATCACGCCATCCACGTTCACACCGCGCACCGCACTCACGCGTGCTCGGGTAACCGGTTGACGGTACGCGATCACCGCCAGGGTTTCCAAAGCGGCGCGTGTGAGCTTCGACCGTGCGCCGTCCAACAGCATACGTTCCACATAGGGGGCGAATTCCGTCCGCGTGTAGTAGCGCCACCCGTCGCCCACGAACCTGAGATCCATGCCACTGCGTCGCGCGGTCAGTTCCGCCGACATATCCCGCAGCGCGGTCTCCACCCGGATCGGATGATCCCGCAAAGCGGACGCCAGCAACTCCACCGGCGCAGGCGCATCCACCACCAGCAGCATCGCCTCGAGCGCCGCCCGAAACTCGTCCTCCTCGAGCGCCTCCTCGTCCTCGAACTCCTCCGCATCGATGCCCGGCCCGTCCGGCGCCACGACCCCCGCCCCAGGTCGAGAGACTTCAGCCACAGGCTCGGCAGCGCCGGTGATGGACTGGGAGGTATCAGCCACGGCCGCCGGGCCGTCGTTCACGGGCTCAGGCGCGTCGGCCGCGGGCTCCGTGGCGGCGGTCTCGAGCATGGTCGCTTCGCCGGTGAGCGCCGCACCCTCCGCCGGGGCCTCGACGCCCTCGGCTGTTGTTTCGGCGCTTCCACCGCTGGGCTCGGTGACCTCGTCCTCGGGCTCGGCGGCATTCGCCCGGGCTGCGCGGGCCTTCGCTGCCGCGGCCGCTTCGGCCACGATCCTTTCGGCCAGGGTCGGTTGGGGCGCTGCCTGGTTGGCGGCGGCCGGGTCGTGCGCGTCGTCACCCAAGTTCTGCACCTCGGTCACCCGTAATCCTCTTCAATCGTCACCGGTTGGGCCGGTTGGTCTTCGAGCTCGCCGATCCAGCTGATGGACAGCGGGCCCAGGGGGTCGGGCTGATCGAACTCGATGGTCTTGCCCCGGTAGAGTTCGAGCAGCGCGAGGAAGCGGGCCACGATCTGGATCGGCAGTTCGCAGTCGGCGCAGAGTTCGTGGAAGGTCGTCCAGCCGCCCGCGCCACGGCTTTTCAGCATCTCCAGCACCAGCGCGGCTTGTTCGGCGATCGAAATCGCGTGGGCGTGGATGTGATCCAGCCCCACCCTCGGTTTCGGACGCGGCCGGAACACGGTGGCTGCGACCTCGGCGAACCCTGCGGCGTCCACCCCCAGCGTAACCTCCGGCAACAGCGCCAGATACCGCTCCTCCAGCGACACCGCGCGCGGATAGCGTTGCAGCGCCGCGGCCTCCAGCTCGCCCAGCAGTGCCGCGACCTGTTTGAAGGCGCGATACTGCAACAGCCGTGCGAACAGCAGGTCGCGGGCTTCGAGGAGCTCGAGGTCCTCCTCGTCGGAGACCTCGCCGGAGGGCAGCAGCCGGGCCGCCTTCAGATCCAGCAGGGTAGCCGCGATGAGCAGAAATTCAGTGGTCTGGTCGAGGACCTTGTCGGCGCGCAGCCCCTTTTCCTCCGAGAGCCGGGCGGTGAGCGCCTTGGTGTGGGCGATGAATTCGTCGGTGACCTTGTGCAGTGCGATCTCGGTGACGTCGAGCCGTCGCGAGCTGATGAGCTGCAGCAACAGGTCGAACGGGCCCTCGAAGTTGGCGAGCTTCAGGTGAAATTTGCCCGTTGCGTTCTGATCGTCCGATGGTCCGGCAGTACCGCCGCCTGCGACGATGTCCGCCAGGACCGGCGAGTCCGGATCTCCGGCGGGCAGGGCTGTATCCGCGTCCGCCGGGTCGTGCTCGGACGAATCGAGAGGATCGCTCAACGGCCCGACCGCTGGATGACTTCCCGGGCCATGGCCCGATAGGCCTCCGCGCCACCGGATTTCGGCGCCCAGGTGGTAATGGGCTCGCCGGCGACACTGGCGTCGGGGAAGCGGACGGTCCGCGAGATCACGGTGTCGTACACGAGGTCGCCGAACACCTCGACCACGCGCGTCATCACCTGACGTGAATGCAATAGGCGAGCATCGAACATGGTGACCACGATGCCGTACAGGGTCAGTTCCGGATTCAGCCGGTCCCGCACCTTCTCCACGGTGTCGTTGAGCAGGGCCAGGCCGCGCAGCGAGAAGTATTCGCACTCCATGGGAATGATGACGCCGTCGGCGCAGGCCAGGGCGTTCACGGTGAGCAGGCCCAGCGAGGGCTGGCAGTCGATCAGGATGTAGTCGTAGCGGTCGCGCAGCGGCGCGATGGCGCGGCCCAGCGTCTGCTCCCGGCCGACCTCGTTGACGAGCTGAATCTCCGCCGCCGACAGGTCGATATTGCTGGGCAGCAGATCCATGCCCTCGACCTTGGTGTTCATCAGCACGTCGTCGACATTGACCTTGCCGGGGCCGACGAGCAGGTTGTGCACGGTGACGTCCAGATCGTGGTGCGCCACACCGAGTCCCGCCGACAGCGCGCCCTGCGGATCCAGGTCGACCAGCAGCACCTTGCGCCCGTATTCCGCCAGCGCCGCACCGAGATTGATGGTCGAGGTGGTCTTGCCGACGCCGCCCTTCTGATTGCACATGGCGACGATGAGGGCGGGTCCGCTGTGGTCGGCGTCGAGCGGCACGGGGATCTCGCGCACCGGGCGTCCGGTCGGACCGACTTCCCGGCCGTCGTGCACCACATCGGGTGCCTCCCACAGTGTTTGCGCGGCGGTTTCGATCCGCTGGCCCGCACCACCGGTAGTCGTCACGTCCGCTGCTCCTTCGACGTTCCTGCCCTTGCTCCGTGCACCGACCTGCCGTGGACGAAGCGCCCGGCCACGTGTGCGACCGGGTCCCTCCTAGACGCTACCGCCTGTTCACGCAAGACCAACGCTCGGACACGCACCCTAAACCTGCACTTCAGGGCGGGTAAGGGTGTCCTCGGTCGGACTGGTGTCCGGTCAGGAGCATTCTTCGCTTGTGGGACAGCAGGTTACGGCCTATGCACCAGGACTGCGGGAGATCAGCGGGGGTTTCCCCGAATCCTGTCCGATCCGGCCCACCCGATTTCCCTCCGGCCCACCCGATTTCCCTCCGGCTCGGCCGATCCCTCCCGGCGAAACCGCCTCCCGTCGCCGCCCCCCACACCTCGACCCCGCAACGTGATCCGCCATCAACCCCTGACGGCAACTGCCCACTATAAGCCCCGAGCCGCCAATCGCGACACCGCAGCGCGCCCGGACACCGATGTCCGCGCCCCCGCCCCGGACGACCTCGGCCACCGCCAGCAAACCCCCGAGCCGACAGCGCACCCAGTATCGCGAACTTGGATGGGCACCGGTCCTCACGTGAACCTCACCATCTCCCGGACAATCGACCGACTACAGCCGCAGCATGATCAAAGCAGTCGAACTGGCATGTGATTCACCGCCTGGGCGACGGGTTCGGCTGTCACCCAGACGTTCTCGTCCCGCGATTTCTTTCGGATCGGTGCGGTGAACGCCAGCTACGATCCGGACTTCCGGACCCTCGCGAGTCCGGCGGCCACCGGCACCCTGGCGAACTCGGCGATCCCCTGATCCGGTGGTACCGGATCTACTGATCCTGCTCGACCCGCTCGGGCCGCAGACGTCGCAGCGCGATGACGGCGGCCAGGCATCCGGCCCCGAGAGCGATGGCCATCCAGGCGGCGCGGTCACCCGATTCGGCGGTCCGGTTGGGATGCAGCGGGAACGCCTCGCAGCCACGGAATTCCAGCGTGAGCACGGCGGTCGGAATGAACAGCAGGCCGATCGCCAGCACGGTCCCGGCCGTGCCGCGGGTGGTGACCGCGCCGAAGCTGTACCCCGCCAGCGCGGCAATGGCGCAGCTGCCGATCAGCGCGCTCCACGAATCATCGTGCCGCGTGCTGGGAACCAGTAGCGCGAACACCCCGAGGGCGACGATCGCGACCGCGGCGACGACCGGCGCCGCGCGCCGCAGGCCCGTCGCCAGGCCGATCGCCAAGACCGAGAGAATCGGCGCGAGCTTCCAATGCGCCTGGGCCGCGATGGCGATCGCGCTGCCCGTCGCGGCGAGCGCCACCGCGAGCAGGGTGAGGGTGCCGTCGCGTTCCGGCAGCAGCAGCGCGGCGATCACCGCCGCCGCGAGCACCGCGAGCGTTCCGGCCACGATGACCGCGGTGCCGCTCGTCGCCGTGGTGAGCCGCTCCGACACCATGTCGACGGTGGTGACCACCACGGCCGCGGCGAGCACGGGCGCGAACGGCAGGTTCAACGCGGTGGGGTAGAACGCCTCTCCCGCGCGCGGGCACAGGACACAGCACACGGCCAGCAATCCCATTGTCGGTACGGTGACCCAGACCGGCGGCAGATCCACGAAGGCGCGTTCGAGCAGCGACAGGGTTCCGTGCTCGGCCGAGATTTTCTCGATGTGGTCGCCCACCGTGACGCCGATGAGCCCCCCGAGCAGGTATCCGATTGCGGGCGGCCGGTATTCGAGCGCCGCCGCGCCCGCCGCGCCGAGCAGCACCCCCGCCGCGATCGAATCGACGAAGTTGGCGGTGGCCATGGTCACGGAGGGGGTGGGCACCAGGTGGTCGGTGACCAGAATCAGTGTCGCGACCGCGGCGGTGCCCCAGGCGGCGCGAGAGCCGAACATGCGCACGCAGACCGCGGCCAGCACCGCGACGATCACGCCCGCGGCCGTGGCCCGGGGCACGGTGACGCTCAGCAGCGTCATCTGCAGCGCCGACGAGCCGGCGGCGCACCCGGTGTCGACGGGCACGATGAGGGCCAGGCCCGCGATCGCGGCGGCCGCGCACGCGCCCACCGTGTCGAGGGCCGCGCGATACCGCTGCACGGGCGGCTCCCAAGGTCTGAAGCAACAGGTCAGTTACCGTCCAGTCACCGTAACAGCGCGCGCATTCACCGGGGGTGACGGCGGGCCGCCCAGTCGGCGGCGAAATCGCGGAACCGCCGCACCGCCTCCGACGGCGTGGCGGTCGCCGACCAGATCAATCCGACATCGCGGGACGCGCCCGCGTCGGCGAGCGGGACGACGGCCAGCCCCGGCGGCATCGGTTCCTCGGCGGGCACCAGCGCGACGCCGAGCCCGGCCGCCACCAGCCCGGAGACCGTCACCAGATCGCTGGACTCGAAGACGATGCGCGGCCGGATTCCGGCCGCCGCGCACAGTTCGTCGAAGATCCGCCGCATGCCGAATCCCGGATGCATGGTGATGAATTCGGCGTCGGCCAGCTCGGCCAGCCGGATCGGCCGCTGCCCGCTCTTGCCGGACGGGGCGGCCAGGCGGTGGTCGGCCGGAACCGCCAGGACCAGCGGCTGATTCAGCAGGGTGCGCCACCCGATGCCGGGCTCACCGGGCCGCGGCGACACCAGCGCCAGATCGGCCTCGCCGTCGAGCACCTGCCGGGTGATGACCTCGGCCGCGCCCTGATACAGCGTGAAGCCGACCCGCCCCGAGCCGCGCCGGAATTCGCCGATCAGCTGCGGGGCCAGCCGGCCGCCGAAGGAATGCAGGAACGACAGCCGGACCACTCCCTTGGCCGGATTGATGCGGTCGGCGACGGCCTGCTCCCCGGCGTGCAGTTCAGCGCGGGCGCGGCGGGCGTGCTCGTAGTAGAGGCGGCCGTACTCGTTGAGCCGGATGCGCTTGCCGTGCCGGTCGAACAACGGAGTGCCGAGCCGCTGCTCGAGCCGGGCGAGCATGCGCGACAGCGTGGGCTGCGCCAGGTGCAGCCGGTCGGCGGCCGCGCTGACATTCTCCGTTTCGGCGAGTGTCGTGAACCACTCCAGATCCGAGCCGAGCACGCCGCCTCCTCCCTATATGTCGGCAGAGCATGAGTACTTCCATAATCATGCATTTCCGTTCTAAGTGCCAGCGTCGCACCCTGGATCCCGCACCCCCGTACCGAGAGGATCCGATGACTACCGTGCAAGGGACCACCAGCACCGCCGCGTCAGGGCCGACCGGTACGGCGACATCGCAACCGACGGCAGCGCAGGAGCCGACCAGCGCGGCCACGCAGGAGCCGACCAGCGCGGCCACGCCGGGGCCGACCGGTACCGCCGGACCCGGCCGGCCGACGCACGCACACGAGAAGCGGGTCACCGCAGCCCTTTTCGCAGCCGGGCTGACCACGTTCGCGGCCATGTACTCCACCCAGTCGCTGCTGCCGAGCCTGTCGGCCGCCTTCGCGGTCCCGCCCGCGCACGCGGCCCTCGCCGTCTCACTGACCACGGGTTTTCTTGCGCTGGCCATCATTCCGGCAGGTGCGCTGTCGGCGCGGATCGGCCGCACCCGGGTGATGATCGGATCGGCGGTGGTGGCTTCGGCGCTGGGTCTGCTGCTGCCGCTGTGCCCGACCCTCGACACCCTGCTGGCGGTGCGGGCCGTACAGGGCGTTTCGCTGGCGGGCGTGCCCGCGGTGGCCATGGCGTATCTGGCCGAGGAGATCGGGGCGGCCGGACTCGGCGCGGCCATGGGCGTCTATATCGCCGGGACCACCATCGGGGGGCTGGCGGGCCGGTTGATTCCCTCGCTCGCCCTCGGGCTGACCTCGTGGCGCTGGGCGGAGCTGGCGGTTTCGCTGGCCGCCGCGGCGTGCACGGTCTGGTTCGCGTGCACCCTGCCGCCCTCGCGCGGATTCGCCGCGCGCCCGGCCGGTTTCGGCACCATGATCGGCGATCTCACGGCGCAGCTGCGGCATCGCGGCCTGATCGCGCTCTTCGGTCTGGCCTTCCTGCTGATGGGCAGCTTCGTGTCGGTCTACAACTTCCTGGGCTACCGCCTGACCCATCGTCCCTTCGAATTGCCCGCGGCCCTGGCCGGATCGGTGTTCGTGCTGTACCTCGCCGGGACGGTCGCATCGGCGTACACCGGCAGGCTCGCCGATCGTCGCGGCCATGCACGGGTCCTCGCCGCCGCGGTGACATTGATGGCCCTCGGTGCGCTGATCACCATCCCCGATCACCTGACCACGGTGCTGATCGGCATCCTGCTGTTCACCACCGGGTTCTTCGCCGCGCACACCACGGCCAGCGCGTGGGTGGGCACGCTGGCCGAAAATCGCGGCGCGGCATCGTCTCTCTACATGTTCGCGTACTACCTGGGCAGCGCGGTGGTCGGCAGCGCGGCCGGGATCGCTTACGCGGCCGGCGGCTGGGCCGGGCTGGTGGCCTGTGTGGCAGCGCTTTTCGTGATCGCGGCGCTGCTGCTGATCTCGCTGGTCACGGCCGGCCGGCCGGCGCGGGGTCGGCACTGATGTCGGTATCGGTGTCCGCGCACGCCGGATTCGGGCTGTCCTCGGTGACCTCGGTGCACACCGGCGGTACCGCCGGGGGATCGGTGTGGATCTCGATCGGCGCGGGCGCGCGTTCGGCCGGACCGGCCACGGCGGGCACCGCGAGGTAGACGAAGGCAGTGGCCAGCCCGGCCAGGACGAGAACCATGGCCCCGGCCGCCAGCGTGGGGAGGGCGGTGGTGGAACGTGCCCACGCGACAACGGCCATGCCCCTCACCTCCTCGCAGCAGGACGACGATGCGTCTATCTCTCATCGCGTCGTAACGCGAGCCGCCCGCACCGGCCGTGCGGGCCTCATGAGGCCATGGTCGGGTTCGGCTCGGGGCCGGTCAAGCGGTAGCGGGGTCCATTTGCATGATGTTTACGCACGGTCGACACGGGCCTGTGCCGGTCCCGCCCAGCGCAATCCGGCGGTGACCGGAATCAGGCTCCGGTGTGCCTGTCGACGAAGACCTGGTAACCGTCCAGCAGCCGATCCAGGGCGAAGCTGAAATCGGCTTCTTCCCAGTGCATGTCGTCGGCGTCGAAGGCGCGGTTGGCGAGGGCGGCACTCACGATGGGGAAGCGCCCGGGATCGAGCACCGCGGTCAGGATGGCGGTGAAGTCCTGGTCCTGATTGTTCTGCTGGATGGTGTCGCGCAGGAAGCGGGTGCGGCCGATGACATAGATCGAAAGGTTCACCAGCAGTTGCAGTTTGAGCGGTTCGGCGAGGTCGAGACCGGATAGCACGCGCATGCCCGCCTCGAGCCAGGCCATATTGTTCGGGCCCAGCGGGGGCGAGGTCATGGGGATGTCCAGCCACCAGTCGTGGGCGCGGATGGTGTGGAATTCGGCCCAGGCCCAGGCTTCCAGCCCGGCGCGCCAGCCGTCGGCCGGCAGGTCCGGGGTCACGTCGAAGATGCGGTCGTGCAGCAGCTCGACGAGGGTGTCCTTGCTGTCGACGTACCGGTAGAGCGACATCGTGGTGAACCCGAGCTCCTTGGCGACCCGGGCCATGGACAGCGCGGCATAGCCCTCGGCGTCGGCGACCCGCACGGCGGTGTCCAGGATCTGATCGAGGCTCAGCCCGCGCTTGGGTCCACGGCTGCCCGCGTCGTCCAGATCCCACAGCAGCTTCACCGCCTTGGGCAGGACTCGTTCGTCGGGCCCCTTCATCTGACCTCCTGTCGTCGTTCCGCCTCCATCTTGCGCCATCCCGGAAACTGTGTAGCCTATAAACAAAGTGTACGACATAAACAGTTTCTGATCGGAGTCCCTCCATGACCACATCCAGACTCGAACCCGCCATCGCGGTCACCGGCCTCACCAAATCCTTCGGTGATCAGCCCGTGCTGCGCGGCATCGATGTGACCGTGCCCGCCGGCACGGTGTTCGCCCTGCTCGGCCCGAACGGCGCGGGCAAGACCACCGTGGTGCGCATCCTCACCACGCTGAACCGGCCCGATGGGGGACAGGTGCGGGTGGGCGGCCACGATCCGGTGCGCGAGCCGGACGCGGTGCGCGCGGCCATCGGCGTCACCGGGCAGTTCGCGGCCGTGGACGAGATCCTCACCGGCGCCGAGAATCTGCGCCTCATGGGGCGGTTACTGCATCTGGGTTCCGGCGAAACCGGCAGGCGCACGGCACGATTGCTGGAGCAGTTCGACCTCACCGATGCCGCGGGCAAGCGCGCGGGGTCCTATTCCGGCGGTATGCGCCGCCGCCTCGACATCGCCATGAGCCTGATGGGGCGGCCGCGCATCGTGTTCCTCGACGAGCCCACCACCGGCCTGGATCCGCGCAGCCGCCGCGAGCTGTGGCGGGTGATCCGGGGTCTGGTCGCCGACGGCGTGACCATCTTCCTCACCACCCAGTACCTGGAGGAGGCCGACCAATTGGCCGACCGCATAGCGGTTCTCGACGCCGGGCGCATTGTCGCCGAGGGCAGCGCGGCGGAGCTGAAACGGCTGGCGCCGGGCGGCCACCTGCGACTCGGCTTCGCCGACGAGCACGGCCTGGCGGCAGCCGCGCGGGCCCTGCCCGGGGCCGAGCCGGATACCGAGCAGCTGGCGCTGCGGGTGCCCTCGGACGGCAGCGTCGGCGATATCCGCAAGCTGCTCGATCATCTCGACGACCATGCCGTGGCCATCGGCGAATTGGCCATCCACACACCGGATCTCGACGATGTCTTCTTCGCGCTGACCGGCGCCACCGTAAAAGGCGCTGCGTGATGGGCACTCTCGTGCAGTCGGTCCAGGACTCCGCCGCCATGGTCGGGCGCAATCTGCGCCACACCCTGCGCAGTCCGGACACCATGATCATGACCATCGCGGTGCCGGTGACCATCCTGCTGATGTTCGTCTACGTCTTCGGCGGCGCGATGAATGTCGGCGGCTCCTACATCGACTACGTGGTGCCCGGAATCCTGCTGCTGTGCGCGGGTTTCGGATCGGGCGCCACGGCCGTGGCGGTGGCCACCGACCTGCACAGCGGCATCGTGGACCGGTTCCGGGCCATGGCGGTCTCCCGCAGCGCGGTCCTGGCCGGGCACGTGCTGGAGAGCGTGCTGCGCAATCTGCTCACCACCGGGGTGGTGGTGCTGGTTGCGGTGGCGCTCGGCTTCCGGCCGACCGCGGACCCGCTGCGCTGGCTCGCGGTGGCCGGCATGCTGGCGTGCTTCGTGCTGGCGCTGTCCTGGGCGGCCGCCGCCCTGGGCCTGCTGGCCTCCAATCCCGAAGCGGCCAACGGCTTCATGTTCATCTTCATGTTCCTGCCGTACGTCAGCAGCGCGTTCGTGCCGACCCACACGCTGCCGAGCTGGCTGCGCGGCTTCGCCCAGCATCAGCCGGTCACCTCGATCGCCGAGACGGTGCGCGGGCTGCTGATGGATACCCGGGTGGGGGACTCCGCGCCGACCGCCCTGGCCTGGTGTGCGGGCATCGCCCTGATCGGCTATCTGGGCGCGGGCGCATTGTTCCGTCGCCGGCGGGCACACTGAGATATGTATACGCCGATATGCGCATCTTGGCATGAAAGTTCTGTATGTCCAATTCCGACTTAGCGGAACGAAAAAGCCGGGCACCGAGGATCTCGGTGCCCGGCTCGGTCTGCCGGGCACCCGGGATCACGCGCGCCGCTCAACGCCGGCGCAGCACCGCGACCAGCACTGCCACCAGGGTGAGCAGCAGGATGGCCGAGCCGATCCAGATCTCGGTGCGGCTGTAGTCCGGAACCTGGTCCGGTACCGAGCCCGTGGCCAGCAGGATCGCCCCCAGGTAGCCGGCCGGGCCAGCTATCGTCACCATGATCGGCACATCCTTCCGAATCGCCGTGACCCGAATCGCCCTCGCTGTGAGCGTCGCGTCCGGGGCACTCTCGCCATGGTCGATCCGATCGCGCCGCCGGGCAAGCACCGCCGCGTAAGGATTTCGTCCTGAATCGGATGAATGTTGGGATTCGCACACCCTATACCAAGCAAACGCTTGGGTTTGATAACGTCGGTGGGGCAGGAGGACGGTGACGGGCATCTGTCGCAACGCAGCGACGTCCGTACGCTGAACCGGACCGCGCATGCGCGGCCGTCGGAGCTATCAATGGGGATGTGACCCGGGGGCAATTCAATTCGGCTCGACGTTGTTCGACGACGTGGGCGTCGTTGCGTGCCGCCCGTCCCCGGCATGGCAACCGACAGGAATGGCTCATGACCGAAACCAAGGTAATTCCCGACCCGAACCACCCGCTGCTGTCCCTGGCGCGGGCCTACACCGACTACTTCACCCCGACGGTCACCGGGCTGGAGAATCTGCCCGCGTCCGGCCCGGCCCTGGTCATCGGCAACCACTCGTCCATCTACTGGGCCCCCGAGGTGTGGATCACCTTCATGGCCATGCTGGAACGCCGCCCGGACGAGCCCAGCTACGGCGTCGCGCACGATATCCTTTTGCGCGCACCGATTCTCGGCGACAGCCTGCGCCAGTTCGGCGTCATCGCGGCCTCGCGCGAGTCGGCGGCCAAGGGGCTCAAGGACGGTGGCGCGGTCATGGTGTATCCCGGCGGCGACTGGGAGGCGTGCCGCCCGTGGACCGATCGCGGCAAGATCGACTTCGCCGAGCGCAAGGGCTTCGTGCGGCTCGCCCTCGAAATGGGTGTCCCGGTGATCCCCGCGGTCGCCAATGGCGGCCACGACTCCATCTTCGTGCTCAGCCGCGGTGAGCGCACCGCGCGGCTACTGCAGCTTGACAAGCTCGTGCGCGCCAAGGTGTTTCCGTACACCCTCGGACTGCCGTTCGGTGTCGCGCCGATTCTGCCGCAGGTGCCGCTGCCCGCCTCGGTGACCGTCAGCTTCCTGCCCGCACTGGACTGGTCGGTCGAGCCGGGCGATCCGGAGGACGCCGACCTGGTCGACGAGTACTACACCCGGTCCGTCCGGACCATGCAGACCGAGCTGGACCGGCTGCGTGCCGAGACGCCGAACCCGGTGGCCGCCGGGATCAAGAAGCATGTGGCCGGACTGCCCGGGCCGCTGAAGGGCCTGGCCGATCTGCTGTAGCCGGACCGCTCTGCTCCAGGGGGACAGCGGATTTCATCGTATGGGCCAGAGCCGGATGCCGGGTGCGAATCTCCACGTCGCACCCGGCGTCCCGCGTCCCGCGTCCGGGTGTGTCGGCGACGATGCTGAGCGGTAACGCTTTACCGTCGGCGATCGTGCGTATTACACTTTTCTCGGTTCAGGTCACGTTTCGCTCATTGGCTGAAGACTAACCAGATTGGGTCTGCGCACTGCTGGCGCAGCGCTGAAACGCATTGGCGTACATCATTTTCGACCACATGGATTGATCACAGAGCTCACAGCGACATCGCGTGGATTCGATTGCGCGCAGGGAGTAGTCGGAACATGGTCGGGGTAACAGGTTTCGGGGGATTTCCGGGGGCACGAGGCGGCCTGTGGCACAAGGTCGTTCGCGGCGAAGCAGGGGGCTGCTCATTCCGAGACCGCCCGGCCCCGCGTCCCGCGATCGAAATCCGATGCCAGGAGAGGTGTGTCGACATGGTCGAGCCCGTGTGCGCCGAATGGACCGTTCCCCACGACATGACCGGGGTACGCGACCGGGTGGACGCCGTCCTCGAGAGCTTCCTGTCCGAGAAGGCGCGGGTAGCGGACCGCGAGCGGCTACCGACCGACCTGGTGGATGCCCTGCACTCGTTCGTTTGCCGCGGCGGCAAGCGGATTTGCCCGCTGCTGTGCGTGCTCGGCTGGTTCGCGGCCGGTGGCAGCGATCGGCTGCCCACGGCCGTCGTGCGGGTGGCCGCGGCACTGGAGTTGCAGCACGCCGCAGTGCTCATCCACCGCGATGTCATCGAACGCCGGCTCACCCGGCGCGGCTTCCCCACCATGTCCTGCGCCATGGCGGACCGCTTCGCGCACAAGCCGGATCGGGAGCGCTTCGGCCGGCAGGCCGCGGTTCTGCTCGGCGATCTGGCCCTGGCCTGGTCGGACGAGCTGCTGTGCTCGGCACATCTGAGCGCCCGTCAGCGCGCGGCCGCCGGCGCGGCCATGTCGGCCATGCGCATGGAGGTCGTCTACGGGCAGTACCTGGAGGTGCGCGCGGCCGGTGATCCGGTCGCCGACCTGGAACGCGCCCTGGAGATCGTGCGCTACAAGACCGTCGGCTACACCTGCGAACGGCCGCTGCAGCTGGGTGCCCGCCTTGCCGGGGCCGACGAGAATACCCAGGCGGCACTGTCGGTCTACGCTCGCGCGCTGGGGGAGGCCGTGCATCTGACCGAGGACCTGCACCGGGTCTTCGGCGACCGGGCCGGTACCGATTCCCGGCTCGAGGATTTGCGCGACGGCCGGCACACCGCGCTGGTCGCCTCCGCACTGGGCCGGGCGGTGGGCGGCACCGCCGTGGAATTGCGTGCGCTACTGGGCAATCCGGGCTTGGACGTGCGCGGGGCCACGCTGTGCCGGGACATCATGACCGAGGTGGGCGCGCGCGAGGAGATCGAGCAGATGGTCGCCTTGCGCCGCGAGCAGGCCTTGAACGCGGTTGACGATATGCATGTACCCGCGCCGGCCCGGCAGGTATTGCGCGCACTCGCCGAACACCTCACCAATACCGAAGGCTGAGGGTAGAATTCGATAATGTCAGCGTACCCGCAGTGCCCCGAATTTCGGGAGCCCGATCGGTCGCAGAATATCGCAGCTTCGTAATCGCCTGTCGCGCACGGATTCCCATTTCAGCACCTGGGGCCGAGTATGCAGCCTTTTCAGCTTCCCAATTGCTACTGCCATCTTCGCATGCCTGAATTCCCATCCGGACGATGCCGGTGGGCACAGGACATGTACTGATGGAACAACAACAGGGACAACAGATCTGGAGCGGAGGGGAGCTGACCGGACACGGCTGCCGGCTGCTGTGAGTTCAAGCCCATCCGGCACCGATACGACGCGGACCCGGGCTCGTATGCGAGGAGGTCGAATTCGACGGCGATCTACAGAATCTGGTGGTTGTTCTCGAGCGTGCGGCCGAACTTCAGGATCGGTCGGCGTCCTCGATGAATTGTCACGCCCACGCCGACCGTGTGAGCCGAATTCCCTTCGCGCACCGAAAGAAGCGTCTCCATGACCGTGACCGCCTTCGTTCCCCCCGTGCACCGCCCCGCCGAGATTCTGGCTCGCGCCCGTACCGTGCTCGAACCGGTGCTGCGCGAGGCGGTGCTGTCCCTGCCGCAACCCATCCAGCGTATGGCCGGGTACCACTTCGGCTGGTGCGACGAGCACGGCGCCGCCACCCGCGGCGCGTCCGGCAAGATGCTCCGGCCCGCACTGGTCACCTCCGCCGCCCTCGCCTGCGACGGCGTCCCCGCCGAGGCCGCCGGCGCGGCCGCCGCGGTCGAGCTGATCCACAATTTCACCCTGCTCCACGACGACGTCATGGATCTCGACGCGGTGCGCCACGGCCGCCCCACCGTCTGGAAGGTCTGGGGCGTCCCGGACGCCGTGCTGCTCGGCGACGCCCTGCACGCGCTGGCGGTGAATGTCCTTGCGGCGGTGCTGCCCCCGGCCGTTGCCGTCGCCGCCATCGACCGGCTCGCGACCACGGTCACCGAGATGTGCCGCGGCCAGCACGAGGACTGCCACGCCGGGGCCGCCCAGGCCACCGCCGCCGGGTGGGAGCGAATGGCGATGGGCAAGACCGGCGCGCTGCTCGGCTGCTCGTGCGCGCTCGGCGCGCTGAGCGCGGGCGCGAATGCCGAAACCGTCACCGTTTTCGAGCATTTCGGGCGGAACCTCGGGGTGGCGTTCCAGGCGAGCGACGACATCCTCGGCATCTGGGGCGATCCCGCGCACAGCGGCAAGCCCGCCGGGGATCTGGCCCGGCGCAAACGATCACTGCCGATCGTCCTGGCGCTGGAGTCCGGTACCGACGCAGGGCGGGCGCTGAACCGGTTCTTCGATACAACCACTCCGCTCTCGGCCGACGAGATCGGCAGAGCCGCAACGCTCGTCGAACAGGCGGGCGGTCGGCACGGCGCCGAACGACTGGCGCAGCAGCGCATGCGCGCGGCGGTGGCCGCACTGCCGGACCGGCCCGGGTGCGGTGATCTCCGCACCCTCGCTGAGCTCGTCGACCATCGGAACAAGTGACGAAGGAGAGGTCGTGAACGAGAACACCTGTGCCAGTTCGGTACTGGAGCGGCTTCCGAAGCAGCGCCGGCGCACCGTGCTGCTGGCCGCCTCGCATGGTGGAAGTCGCACGGCGGCAGGGGATCGCGGCGCATCTCATCGACGACGGCGGCGACATCGACGGCGCGTGGATCGAGCCCACCCGGGTGATCGGGCTCTCTGCCGGAGCCTCCGCGCCGCCCGCCCTGGTGGACGCGGTGATCGACGCGCTGCGCTGGTGGGGCCCGGTCACCGTGCGCGAATACGAGATCGCCCGCGAACACGTCGTCTTCGCCGCCCCCGCCGCGATGCGGAGGCGGCCATGATCACCACCCGGCTCGACCTCGCCGCGGCGCCACCGGTGCGCCGCCGCACCCGCCGCATCCGGATCGGCCGCGTCCCCGTGGGCGGCGGCGCGCCGATCCCGGTCCAGACCATGACCACCACCTCCACCCGCGATGTCGGCGCCACTCTGCGACAGACCGCGGAGGTGACCGCCGCGGGCAAGGGGCAGATCTTCGTTCGCGGCCGCGTGGTGCGGACCGCCGCCGAACACCAGATCGTCGAGGCGTTGCTCGCCGAAGCAGTCGCCCTCACCGAGAACGCCGGATCGGAGGACACCCTGTGAGTACCCCCGCGATCGCTCCATCCTCGCTGGACCGCACCGCCATCCGGGTGCGGGTGGAGGCCGCGCTCTACGAATTCCTCGGCGACAAGGCCGAATCCGCGGCCACCGCCGGACTGCCCCCCGACGTGGTCGACGCGGTGCGCGCGTTCCTGTTCGCGGGCGGCAAACGGATCCGGCCGCTGTTCTGCGTGCTCGGCTGGTACGCCGGCGGCGGCGGTGAGCTGCCCGATTCCGTGGTCCGGGTGGCCGCGGCGGTCGAGCTGTTCCACGCCGCCGTACTCATCCACGACGACATCATCGACGACAGCGCCACCCGCCGCGACCGGCCCACCGTGCACCGGGCCGTGGCCGAGGGTGCCCGCGGCGACCGCCCGTCCGCCGCCCGTTTCGGCACCCACGCCGCCCTGCTCATCGGCGACTTCGGGCTGGTGTGGTCGCAGGAACTGCTGCACACCGCGGGCCTCTCTGCGGCCCAGAATGCCGCTGCCGCACCGATTCTCGACGCCATGCGTACCGAGGTGAACTACGGCCAGTATCTCGACCTGCTCACCACCGGCCGCCCCACCCGCGACCTGGACCGGGCGCTCGAGATCATCCGGTACAAGACGGCGGCCTACACCGTGGAACGGCCGCTCCAACTGGGCGCCGCGCTGGCCGGGGCCGGACCCGACGTGGCGCGGGCGCTCTCGTCCTACGGGCGGCCTTTAGGCGAGGCGTTCCAGCTCCAGGACGACCTGCTCGGGGTCTACGGTGACCCGGCGGAGACCGGCAAATCCAACATCGACGACCTCCGTGCAGGCAAGCACACCGCGCTGCTCGCACTCGCCCTGCGACACGCGTGCCCCGAGCAGCGCGCCCAGCTCGGCGCCCTGGTCGGCAATGCCGGACTGGACCTGCACGGGGCCGGACTCTGTCGCGAGATCCTCAGCGCCACAGCGCGTCCCACGGTGGAACGAATGATCCGTGAGCGCTGGCTGCTGGTGCAGCGGACCCTCGCCCACGCCCCGTTCCCGCCCGCCGCGGTGTCCGGGCTGCGCAGCATCGCCGACGCCGTCATCGCGCGCACCTCCTAGCCGCGCTCCCGATCACCCCCGGGCCCCGCCCGGCGCTGCGACCCCGATCGCGCCCGCCGGTGTGGTTAACTCGCGGCAAGCGCCGGGCGGGCGACTGCCCGGACCCCGACCCGGGCGTCCGGAACGCATCCGCCCTCCCCGGCGTTGCCTCAGGGAGCCGAGAGGGTGGAAAGCATGGTGCGCCTTGTGCATTCGGTAGTCCCCGCGATCGGGGCGGTGGGGGCGCTGGCGGTCGCCCTGGTGGTGCCGCCCCTGCTGTCATCGGCGGTACCGGTCCGCGAGACCGAGGTGGCGGCGGGGACCAGTATCAAGATCATCGCGACCGGGATCGGCGCCGTGCACGGCGCCGCGAATCCCGCCAACGCCATGGTCTTCCGGGCGCCCGAGCAGATGCGCCGGCGGGCCACCGGCGACGAATCCATCGCCGTGCTGACCTCCGACAGCGGCGACCAGCGGGTGTCGGTGTCGGTGGTCGACGGCATCACCGACTTCGCCACCGCCGCCCCGCGCATGCTGCTGCCGCTGCGCGCGGCCGGGGTCACCGTGCGTTTCGACGGGGGAGCGGTGGATGTCGGCGACTTCCACGGGCTCACCTGCGTGCTGCCCGATACCACCGGCGGAGTGTGCGCGGTGGCCAGCAGCGGGGACGTGGGCGTGACCGTCACGGCCACCGGAACCACCCGCGAAGCCGGACTCCGGATGATCGCGGACGTGCTGAACTCGAGCAAGGCGGTCGAGGCATGAGCGGTCGAGCCCGGCGGCGGCGCTCCGCCTCCCTGCGCTCGCGCAGCGTAACCATGGAGGGCTTCGCTCAGGCCGGAAAGGATGCGGCATGAGCTGGTTCCAGCCGCGCTCGCTGCTGTTCTGGGTGTACTGCCTGGCGGTGATGGCCGGGCCGCTGCTGTTCGTGCTGCAGGCCGCCGGGCAGGTGTGGTTCGCGGGCGCGGCCGCCCTCGCCGCCCTTCCGATCACCGCCCTCACCCTGGTGGTCATCGGGCGAATCCTGTTCGCGCTGGACCCCTTCCGGGCCCGCCGCCACCTGGTCGCCCCCATGGTGATGGGCGCGATCTGGGGCGCCACGGTGTGGACCGGGCTGGCCATGTGGGCCAACGACCACGTGAGTCGCGCCATCACCAACCTGTTCGGCGACCGCTTCGCCGTCAACTGGAGCGCCGCCATCACCGCGCCCATCGACGAGGAGTACATCAAGGCCATCGGCATCGCCGTGGTCGCGCTGCTGTTCCGGGGCCGGCTGACCCGGCCCATGCACGGCCTGCTGCTCGGCGCGGCGGTCGGGCTGGGCGCGCAGATCGCCGAGGACTGCCTCTACAGCACCCAGACCGCACTGTCTTCCCCGCAGGATCCGGTGGTGGACGTGATCCTGGTGGCGATGCTGCGACTTTTCACCGCGCTGACCTCGCACTGGGCCATGTCGGCGCTGGCCGGTGTCGGCATCGTGCTGCTGATCAGCCGCACCGACCGGTCGTGGTTCTGGCGGCTGGGCGTTTTCGCGCTGTTCTACGGGCTGGCCGTCACCATGCACGTCCTCTTCGACGCCCCGCGCCCGCCCGGTCCGGCGCTGTTGTCGACCTACCTGCCCATCCTCATCGACCTGGTCATCTTCGCCGTCGCCTACGCCTGGGTGCTGACCACCGAGCGGCGCTGGTTCGGGGCGCTCATCGCCCGCCCGGCCGCCCGCACCGTCGGCACCGAGGCCGGGCTGGCGCCCCTGCTCACCTATCACCGCCGCCGCAAAGCCCGTGCCGCGCTGCGTCATTCGACCGGATGGTCGCGCAGGCAGGCCCTGGTCTACGAGCGCGGGCTGCTGGACCGGGTCACGGATCTGGATTCGGTTGCGCCCCAGCAAACTTCACTGCCCCAGTGGTACGGGTCCGGGCCGGGTGGCATCCCCGGTGGCGCGGGTGCGCGTTCCGGCTGGTAGCGCAGTTTCTGCGTGCCGGTGACCAGTGCATAGTCAACTGGACGCTAGCGTGAGTCAGTATGAGTGAGGGTCGGACGCTGCCCATCGAGCCCGGGCGAGAGCGCGCGAGGGAGCTGTTGGAGCGCAGACAGCAAGCGCTGTGCAACTATCTCGACGCGAGCGCTGATATCGCCACCACCCGCATTCGCGCCAATCTGACCGGCTGGCAACGCTGGCTGCAGCAGCTGCCCGGCTCCCCGGTCGCCCGCGCCACCGCCCGCCGCGACGCCCTGGTCCGCGAGCTGGCCGTGCACGGCGTCGGCGCCGACGACCATCGCTGGGGCGTGCTGTCGGGCGCCGTCGTGCGCAGCCTCGGCGCGCCCTTCTGCCTCGAGGACACCCTCGCCGACCTGGCCCTGCGCCACGGCGACGACGCCCCGCACTGGGCCCGCCGCCTGCCCGCCCTGGCCCACGCCACCGAGGAGGCCCGGCCCATGGCCGCGGTCGGCGACCGCGCGGTGGTCGCCGACCTCAGCGAGGAGGTGCTGGCCCTCGCGCGCACCGCCCCCGACGAGGCCGCGCGGCAACGGCTGTCCGACCACCTGCCCGGCGTGCTGAGACCGGTGCCCTTCGACATCGGATCCCTGCGCCGCGCCGACCCGCTGGTCGAGGTGGTGTTCGACATCTACGCCGACACCATCAAGCTCGACAACATCACGGTGAATCCGGAACTGCGCGGCACCGGCCTGGGCACCGCGGTCCTGCAGCACCTGTGCCGCGCCGCCGACGCCCACCACCTCTACATCGTCGGCCAGCTGGTGCCGACCTTCCGCGACGACGATTCCGCGGTCCCCATCCTCGCCGCCTGGTGCCGCCACCACGGCTTCACGGTCAACGAACGGCTGGGCGGCCGCATCGCGCGCTCACCGATGAGCGTCCCCGACCCCGCGACCCCGATGGCGAACCCGGACAAGCGGTAGCAACCCCGGAAAACAGCAGCGCCGCATGCCGATCGACGGCATGCGGCGCTCGCGAACTGTGACTCAGGCGGGAATGCCCATACCCGAGGCCAGCAGCGGCCACGAGTCGTGCAGGGCGGTCTCCCAGTACGGCCAGTAGTGGGTGCCCACGGGGTCGAACTGGTAGGTCGCGGGGATGTTGATCGAGTCCAGCTTGTCCTTGAGGTTGTGGGTGCAGGCGTTGACGCCGCCCTCGATGATCATGCCCAGCGCCAGGTTGATGTCACCCTGCGGGCCGGGCGCGGACTTGGTGTAGTACTCGACGTCCTTCATCAGCGGAATGCCGCTGCCGCTGGAGATGTAGAGCTGGGTGCCGCGCAGCTTCTCGGCATTGATGACCGGGTCGTTGGCGGTCCACAGCGGGCTGTTGTCGGGACCGTACATGTTCTCGGTCTTGCCGCCCGCCCAGGTCTCCACGGCGAACTTGAGGAACTGCTTGCCCATCGGGTCGGCGATCTGCGCGCACCCGCTGTAGGCGGCCACCGACTTCCACAGACCCGGCTGAGCCTCGGCCAGCTGCAGCACCGAGGTGCCGGAGGTGGACAGGCCGGCCAGGGCATTGAGGCCGGTGGAGCCGAGCGCGGCATCGAGCAGCGGCGGCAGTTCCTGGGTGAAGAACGTCGTCCACTTGTTGCGCCCGAGCTGCGGGTCGTCCTTGATCCAGTCGGTGTAGTAGCTGCCGCGGCCACCGATCGGCTGGATCACATTGACCTGCTTGTCGGCCAGGAAGCCGAGGGCATTGGTCTGGGCGTTCCAGCTGGCGGTGCCCAGGCCGCCGTCGAGGCCGTTGAGCATGTACAGGTTCGGCGCGGCCTGCGACTCGTCGGCCGGACGCTGCACGTCCACGGGGATGTCCTGGCCCATGGCCGCGGAGTAGACCTTCAGATGCCAGGTCCGTCCATCCTTCTGGATGGAGCTGATGGCCGAAGGCTTGTCCGGGTCGGCCGAGCCGGTGCCGGTGGCCAGGGCCACGGACAACGCGGCGGTGAGCGCGACGGCGGCGGTCCGCAGGGCGGTCCTATTACGTAGTGCAGAGAGCTTCATCGAACAGCTGATTCCAGTCCTCGGGCCACGCTCGGCCTCATCGTCGATCCGTGCCGGGGCCCCGGCCGATCCGGTTCCCCCGACACGCTATGTCTTGTGTCAAGGCAAAACTGTTACCTGACAAAACGTTTGCAGGGTAGCCCCCAATCGCCGGGTACGCCGTCGCGACAGTATTCGCCCAGCGTGCGACCATCGAGAGGTGACCGGCAAACCCGACGAGGAACAGCGTATGCGCGATCTGGCGCGGCTGCGCCGCGTGCGGGACCGTATCGACCGCGAGTACGCGCGGCCGCTGGATGTCGAGGCCCTCGCCCGCGACGCGCACATCTCCGCCGGGCATCTGAGCCGGCAGTTCCGGGCCGCCTACGGCGAATCGGTGTACGCCTACCTGATGACGCGGCGCATCGAACGGGCCATGGCGTTGCTGCGGCGCGGGGACCTGAGCGTCACCGAGGTCTGCTTCGCGGTCGGCTGCTCCTCGCTGGGGACCTTCAGCACCCGCTTCACCGAGCTGGTCGGGGTGCCGCCCAGCGTGTACAAACAGCAGATGGCCGATGCCCCCGAGGGCATGCCCTCCTGCGTCGAGAAGCAGGTGACCCGACCGATCAGGAATCGAGAAGCCCAGGCAAGCGCCCCGCAACTAGCCTGATCGCCATGGATATCACCATTGCAGCGAGCTTCCTCCCGCACAATGACGCCGATGCCGCGCTGGCCTTCTACCGCGACGCGCTCGGCTTCGAACTCCGCAAGGACGTCGGCTACAACGGGCTGCGCTGGCTCACGGTCGGCCCGGCCGATCAGCCCGGAACCTCCATCGTGCTGCACCCGCCGGCCGTGGATCCGGGCATCACCGAGGACGAGCGCAAGCTCATCGTGGAGATGATGGCCAAGGGCACCTACGGCGCCATCCTGCTGGCCTCCGCGGACGTCGACGCCGCCTTCGAGAAGCTGCAGGCCAGCGACGCGGTCGAGATCGTCCAGGAGCCGACCGATCAGCCCTACGGCGTGCGTGACTTCGCCGTGCGCGACCCCGCGGGCAATCTCGTTCGTATCCAGCAGGTTTCCTGACCCGCTCTTCCGCCCCACCGGTACGCCCGCACAGATGGAGACACGCATGGCCCCGAGCAAGTCCCCGCAGCCCGCCCTGCCCGCCGCCGACGCCCACGACCTGATCCGGGTCGTCGGCGCGCGGGTGAACAACCTCAAGGACGTCTCCGTCGATCTGCCCAAGCGCCGGCTCACGGTGTTCACGGGCGTATCCGGTTCGGGCAAGAGCTCGCTGGTCTTCGACACCATCGCCGCCGAATCCCAGCGGCTGATCAACGAGACCTACAGCGCCTTCGTGCAGGGATTCATGCCGACGCTGGCCCGTCCCGAGGTGGACGTGCTCGAGGGCCTGACCACCGCCATCAGCGTCGATCAGCAACGCATGGGCGGGGATCCGCGCTCCACCGTCGGCACCGCCACCGACGCCAACGCCATGCTGCGCATCCTGTTCAGCCGCCTCGGACAGCCGCATATCGGCTCACCGCAGGCCTTCTCGTTCAATGTCGCCTCCATCAGCGGTGCGGGCGCGGTGACCGTGGAGAAGGGCGGCAAGCAGGTCAAGGAGCGGCGCAGCTTCTCGGTGACCGGCGGCATGTGCCCGCGCTGTGAGGGGCGCGGCGCGGTCAACGACATCGATCTGACCCAGCTCTACGACGACAGCAAGTCGCTCAACGAAGGCCCGTTCACCATTCCCGGCTACAGCATGGACGGCTGGTACGGGCGGATCTTCATCGGCAGCGGCTACTTCGACCCGGACAAGCCGATCAAGAAGTACAACAAGCGCGAGCTCGCCGACCTGCTCTACCGCGAACCGACCAAGATCAAGGTCGAGGGCATCAACCTGACCTACGAGGGCCTGATCCCCAAGATCCGAAAGTCCATGCTGTCCAAGGACATCGACTCGCTGCAGCCGCACGTGCGCGCGTTCGTCGAGCGCGCGGTCACCTTCCAGATCTGCCCCGACTGCGACGGCACCCGGCTCAGTGACCTGACCCGGTCCTCGAAGATCCGCGAGATCAACATCGCCGACGCCTGCGCCATGCAGATCAGCGATCTGGCCGACTGGGTGCGCGAGCTTAACGAGCCGTCGGTCGCGCCGCTGCTGGAATCGCTGCGGCAGGTGCTGGACTCGTTCGTCGAGATCGGGCTGGGCTATCTGAGCCTGAACCGCGCCTCGGGCACGCTGTCGGGCGGTGAGGCGCAGCGCGTCAAGATGATTCGGCATCTGGGTTCGGCGCTCACCGATGTCACCTATGTCTTCGACGAGCCGACCGTCGGCCTGCACCCGCACGACATCCAGCGCATGAACGATCTGCTACTGCGGTTGCGGGACAAGGGCAATACCGTGCTGGTGGTCGAGCACAAGCCCGAGACCATCACCATCGCCGACCACATCGTGGACATCGGCCCCGGCGCGGGTTCCGGCGGCGGCGAGATCTGCTTCGAGGGCACTGTCGACGGGCTGCGCAGCAGCGGCACCATCACCGGACGCCACTTCGACGACCGGGCCGCGCTCAAGGATGTGGTCCGGAAGTCCAAGGCGGCGTTGGAGATCCGTGGCGCGACGGCCAACAACCTGCAGAAGGTGGATGTCGACATCCCGCTGGGCGTGCTGGTGGTCATCACCGGTGTCGCGGGCTCGGGCAAGAGCTCGCTGGTGCACGGGTCGATTCCGGCGGGTGAGGGCGTGGTGTCCATCGACCAGGGCGCGATCAAGGGTTCGCGGCGCAGCAATCCGGCCACCTACACCGGCCTGCTCGAGCCGATCCGCAAGGCGTTCGCCAGGGCCAATGGCGTGAAACCCGCTCTGTTCAGCGCGAATTCGGAGGGCGCGTGCCCGACCTGCAACGGCGCGGGCGTGATCTACACCGACCTGGCCATGATGGCCGGGGTGGCCACCGTCTGTGAGGAGTGCGAGGGCAAGCGTTTTCAGGCGGCGGTGCTCGAATACCAGCTGGGCGGGCGCGATATCAGCGAGGTGCTGGCCATGCCGATCGGCGAGGCGCTCGGGTTCTTCGCGGACGGGGAGGCGAAAATCCCTGCCGCGCACAAGATCCTGCAGCATCTCGACGATGTCGGCCTCGGCTACCTGAGCCTGGGGCAGCCGCTGACCACGCTGTCCGGCGGTGAGCGGCAGCGGCTGAAGCTGGCCACCCACATGGGGAACAAGGGCGGCGTGTACGTGCTCGACGAGCCGACCACCGGTCTGCACCTGGCCGATGTCGAGCATCTGCTCGGATTGCTGGACCGCCTGGTGGATTCCGGCAAATCGGTCATCGTGATCGAGCATCACCAGGCCGTCATGGCGCACGCCGACTGGATCGTCGATCTGGGACCGGGTGCGGGTCACGACGGCGGCCGCGTCGTCTTCGAGGGCACCCCCGCCGATCTGGTGGCCGCCCGCTCGACGCTGACCGGTGAGCACCTCGCCGCATACGTGGGTGCCTGAGCGAACTACCCGGACCCGGCCGGGAATATCGGCGGCCGTCGGCGGTTGATCCCGGCTGCCGACGGAAGGGAGCGATTGCGGTGAACGGGTTTTCGGCCGAGGGGCTGAAGAGGGTGAGCGAGGTACTCGACGGGTACGTCGAGCGGGACGAGGTGGCCGGTGCGGTGGCCGTGATCTACCGGCACGGCGAACTGGTGCAGGTGGACACGGTGGGGTGGCGGGATCGGGCGGCCGGGCAGCCGATGCGGCGCGACACGCTGTTCCGCATCGCCTCCATGACCAAGCCGATCACCGCGGTGGCGGCGCTGACCCTGGTGGACGAGGGCCGCATCGCGCTGTCGGATCCGGTGGACGCCTGGCTGCCGGAACTGGCCGGCCGCACCGTCATGCGCGACCCGGACGGCTCGCCCGCGGACGTGGTGCCCGCCGAGCGCGCGATCACGGTGGAGGATCTGCTCACCTACCGGCTGGGCCTGGGCTGGGGCCGCTCCAGCCTCGCACCGCAATTGTTCGCGCTCACCGCCGACCCCATCGCGAGCGCCATCGGCGTCGCGAACGCCGAACGGCTGGCACCGGACGAGTGGCTGCGCCGGGTCGGCGAGCTGCCGCTCATCGCGCAGCCCGGCACGGTGTGGCGCTATCACACCGCCTCCGACATCCTCGGCATCCTGATCAGCCGGGTGACCGGGCAGCCGCTGGAAACCGCACTGCGCGAACGGGTCCTGACGCCGCTGGGCATGGTGGACACCGGATTCACGGTGCCCGAAGCGGAACGCGACCGCCTCTCGGTGCTGTACGACCCCGACCGCACCGAACTCGACCGGCCCGCCACCACCGCATGGGGCGAGGAGCCGCTGTTCCCCTCCGGCGGCGCGGGCCTGGTGTCCACCGTGGACGATTACGCGCGCTTCGCCCGCATGCTCCTCAATGGCGGTGAGCTGGACGGGGTCCGGATCCTGTCGGCCGAAACTGTTGCCGCGCTGAGCCGGGACCGCCTCACCCCCGAACAGCACGCGGCCGCCCCCTTCAATCCTCCGCTGGGCCAGGATATCTGGGCCGGCCAGGGGTTCGGCTACGGCGTGAGGATGCAAACCGAACCCGGCGGCGGCATTCCCAGCGTCGGCACCCTCTCGTGGCCCGGCGGCCTGGGCACCGCCTGGTACGCCGACCCCGAAAAGGATCTGGTGACACTGCTTTTCGTGCAGTCGGCCAACATCATCATCGCCGCCGAGTGGCGCAGCCCGCTCGGCGGCGACTTCCTGACCGCGGTCTACGGAGCCCTGGCGGACTAGTACACCGTCCCCATCGCCGAGCGCACCTCATCGAGGGTGCGTTCGGCGATCTCGTTGGCGCGCCGATTGCCCTCGCGCACAATGCCGCTCGCGAAATCCTGGTCCGCGGCCAGCTCCGCGCGCCGGGCCCGATGCCCCGCGAAGAAGTCGTTCACCGCGTCGGTGGCCAGCTTCTTCAGCGCCGCACCGCCGCCGTCGCCGAGCTTGTCCGCCAGCGTCTGCTCATCGGTGCCCAGGCACAGTGCCGCCGTGGTGAGCAGCGCCGAGACGCCGGGCCGGGCATCGGGATCGAAGGTGATGCGCCGGTCGGAATCGGTTGCGGTGCGGCGGATGAGCGCCGCGGTCTCATCCGCGGTCATGGACAGCGAGATGGCATTGCCGTAGCTCTTGGACATCTTGCGGCCGTCCAGGCCCGGGATCTCCGGGGTCGAGGTGAGCAGCGCCTGCGGTTCCGGGAACACCCGGCCGTAGCGCTCGTTGAAGCGCCGCGCGATGACCCGGGTGACCTCCAGGTGCGGCAGCTGGTCCTTGCCCACCGGCACCAGATTGCCCTTGCAGAACAGGATGTCGGCGGCCTGATGCACCGGATAGGTGAGCAGCAGCCCGCTCAGCGCCCGCTCCGAGGCGGCCAGCTCCGCCTTCACCGTCGGATTGCGGTGCAGCTCCGACTCGGTGACCAGACTCAGGAACGGCAGCATGAGCTGATTGAGGGCCGGCACCGAGGAGTGGGTGAACACGGTCGCCCGGCTCATATCGATCCCGGCGGCGGCGTAGTCCAGCACCGCGCTGTAGACGTTCTCGCGGACCTGGCCGAGGCTGTCGCGGTCGGTGATGACCTGATAGTCGGCGAGGATCACCCACAGGTCCACGCCCAGTTCCTGCAACCGCACCCGTTCCCGCACGGTACCGAAGTAGTGGCCCAGATGCAGTCTGCCCGTGGGCCGTTCACCGGTGAGGACGCGGAATCGGCCGGGATGCGCGGCCACCTCGGCGGCCAGCTCGTCGCTGCGTTCGCGGGACGCGGCGAAGGAATCCGAAGGGGTGGTCACGTACAACTCCTGAAAGTTCATGGAGGGCTGCACGAGCTGAGTGTTCCGGTCGGGAATCACGGGCCGCGTACAGCCCGTGGTCATGGTTCATCGGGCTGCTAGTGCAGCCAGCGCCATGCCTGCCGGGTGGGAATCACCTGTCCACCTTAACAAGCCGAGGCCGCGATCGCCGGTCAGGGGTGCGCCGACACCACCCGCGGCATCGGCGCGACCGAGCCCGGGCACGGCGCCGGGCACAGATGTCCGGCCAGCGCGGTGTGCGGACTGCGGTGGCGCAGCGACCCGGCCAGGGCGACCGCCTCCATCGCGATCACGATCAGGCCGTAGCCGTAGGTCGTGGCGGCCAGGCCGAACCGCTGCACGCACAGCCCCGCGATGACCGCGGGCACACTGAGCGACAGGTAGGAGACCACATAGATCGCGGTCACCACCTCCGCCCGGGTCTCGGCCGGTGACAGACCCGTCAGCATGCGCAGCGCACCCGAGAACGACGGCCCGAAGCCGACCCCGGCCACCACGCTGGCCGCGAAGAACAGCCACACCGACTCCGTCGCCGCGCCCAGCAGCGCCAGCGAGACCCCGGACATGAGCAGGATCGGCCCGCGCAGCAGCGCCTGATCGATGGTCCAGTCGCGTGCCAGCAGTGCGGTGACCGCCGAGGTGCCCTGCAACGCGACCACCACCAGGCCACCGGCCAGCGGTGTGCCGACGTGGAAGTGCACCTTCATGAGCGCGCCGCCCAGCGCCAGATAGAGCCCGCCCAGCGCCCACGTGGCCGCGATCGACGGCACCAGGGTGAGGAACGCCACCCGGACCTCTTGCGGCACTGACACTTTGGGCTTCAGTGACGCCAGGCCCCGCCCGTCGGGCGCGACCGTCTCCGGAATCAGCAGCACGCCGATCACGATGACGGTGAACGCCACCGCGAGCAGCCAGTACACCAGCCGGGTGGGCGCGGGCGCGTAGGCCACCAGTAGCCCGGAACTGATCGCGCCCACCGCGAGCCCGCCGCCGGCCGCCACATTCGTCATGAGCGCGCCCAGCCGCGATTCCGCCGGCTGCAGATCGATGAGCGTGGCGGTGATCGCACCCGTGGCCAGCCCGGTCGCGATGCCCTGCACGATGCGGGCGGTGAAAAGCCAAGTCACCGACTGCGCTTCGGCGAACGCCAGCGTCCCGGCCAGCTCCACCAGCACCGCCGCGACGAGCACCGGCCGCCGCCCGATGTGGTCGGACAGCGACCCCGCGAACAGCAGAGTCACCAGCAGCGCAATGGCGTTCGCGGCATACACACCCGTCGACACCAGCGACGAGTAGTGCCACATCTGCTGATACACCGGATACATCGGCGACGGGGCCGCCGACGCGAACAGCAGCAGCCCCAGCGCGATCGACAGCAGCCAGAACGCCGCGGAGTTCGAGATCCGGTAGCGCGCGGGGGTTTCGACGCGCACGGCGTCGTCGGGAAGGTTCTGCATCGTTCCTCGGGCGAATCGTCGTTTGAGTGCGGTTCGAGTGTGACCCATCGGGGACGGGAGTTCGACCCGTCATGCTGACCGGCCGCGCTGTCAGTCCGCTGGCAATCCGATACCAGGGCACTGCCGGCGGATTCGGCGATGCTGCGGTGTTCGCCTCTCCCGGAACGAAAGTCGTCGAGTCAATGAACAGCGAAGATCACCGGCGCGCGGGCCGGCGGGAATGGAGCGCGCTCGCCGTGCTCGTCCTGCCGCTGCTGCTGGTCTCCATGGACGTCTCGGTACTGTATTTCGCGGTGCCCTTCATCGTGCGCGACCTGGATCCCAGTGCCACCCAGCAGCTGTGGATCTTCGACATCTACGGCTTCGTGCTGGCCGGGCTCCTGCTCACCATGGGCGCGCTCGGCGACCGCATCGGCCGGCGGCGGCTGCGGCTGATCGGCGCGGCCGGCTTCAGCGTGGCCTCCTTCGCGGCGGCCTACGCGCCGAATGCCGAGGCGCTCATCGCCGCCCGCGCCGCGCTCGGCATCGCGGGCGCCACCCTCATGCTGTCCACGCTGGCGCTGATCCGCAACGGCTGCGGGCTGCTGCTCCGCACCGACCGGCCCGCCGCCGAACCCAGCCCCGCCGACGACGCCCTGGTCTGATCGGCCTTCAATTCGGGCTGGATGCCAGGCGATTCCGCCCCCCCGCGCACAGCGCCGCGGGCCCCTCGTCCCCGACTCCGACGGATGTCTCCGGATCACGCAGGAGAAGTTCCACGACAGCTTCTGACCAGGACCTCACCGAGGACGAGGGTCTGGTCATGGCGGTCACACAGAAGCCCCGCTGGGCTCCAGCTTCGGTGACACCGTCACCGCCCCGGCCTGGAAGGCCGAGACGGCCTGGTGCCAGGTCTCCATCGAGGACCGCGTGATCAACCCGGCCAACGAGCGCCGCATGGCCGAGCGGATGGGCCCGCGCCGGACCGTCGAGCCGCCCTCGAGCCACGTCTCGCCGGCCTCGCAGCCGGTCGCCGTCGCCGACCTGGTCGATGCCGCGGTGACCGATCCGGGCTACCGGTAGCACGCTGCGGATTCGCGGCGCATTCTGGATTGGGGGTGCGCCGCGGAGTTCTTGACTTTCCCCTCCCGGGCGCCCATGGTGGAAATGTTAGCAAAGCTAATTGATGGGGAGAAAACCCGACGTCCGAACGAATTCGCGGCGTCGTGATCGCCGGAGACCAGGGAGGCCATTGATGGTCGAGGACGCCGTTCGGGCGGAGCTTACCCAGCGATTCGCGGATCGGCTCGCGCATGCCGAGATCGCGAAGCGGTTCGAGGAACTGATGGCCGACGATCAGGTACGGGCGCTGGTCCCGCTACCCGAGGTCGCGGCCGCGGCCCAGCAGTCCGGGCAGGGTCTGGCCGGTGTGGCGGCGGTGCTCTTCGGCGGATACGCCGACCGGCCCGCCATCGCCGAGCGGGCCACCGAGATCGTGGTCGGCGCCGATGGGCGGCGTACCCGGCGGTTGCTGCCCGCGTACCGCACCACGAGCTATGGCGAGCTGTGGGTGCGTTCCGGGGATATCGCGGCCGCCTGGCACGCGGACCCGCGACACCCCCTGCGCGCGGGAGACTTCCTGTGCATCCTGGGCTTCGCCAGCGGCGACTTCACCGCCGTCGAGCTGGCCGGCATCCGGCTGGGCCTGGTGAGCGTGCCGCTGCAGTCGGGTTCACCTGCCTCGCAATGGCATTCGATCATCACCGAGACCGGCGCCCGGACGCTGGCGGTGAGCCTGGAACTGCTCGCGCCGGCGCTCGACTGCGTGCTCGGCGGCACACCGGTGGAATCGATCGTGGTCTTCGACTTCGAACCCGGCGACGACCACCACGCCGAGACCTACGCCGCCGCACAGCGCCGCATCGCGGAGTCGGGAGCCTGGATCAGCCTGGAATCGCTTGCGGCCGTGGCGGACCGGGGCCGCGACCTGCCCGCGGTACCGCTGCACGTCCCCGCCGACGAGGACGAGCTCGCCCTGCTCATCTACACCTCCGGCAGCACCGGCACCCCCAAGGGCGCGATCTACCCGCAGCGCCTGGCGACCGGTATGTGGTTGGGGCCCACGGTCATTCCGGCCCCGGTCATCAATTTCTGCTATATGCCCTTGAGTCACGTCGCCGGCCGCATGGTGCTGAGCGGCACCTTCGCGCGCGGCGGAACCGCGTATTTCGCGGCGGCCAGCGACATGTCGACCCTGTTCGAGGATTTCGGCCTGGCCCGCCCCACCGAGGCGTTCTTCGTCCCACGCGTGTGCGACATGGTGTTCCAGCGCTATCAGAGCGACGTGCAGCGCCGCATCGCCGCGGGTGCGGCCCCCGCCGAGGCCGACGAGGCCGCGAAAGCCGCACTGCGGCAGGACTTCCTGGGTGGCCGCTTGCTCCGGGTCATGGTCGGCAGCGCGCCCATCTCCGCGGACATGAAGGAGTTCATGAACTCGGTGCTGGGCCAGCCGCTCGTCGACGGTTACGGCTCCACCGAGGCGGGCGGCGGCCTGCTCATGGACAACGAGATCCGCCGGCCGCCGGTCATCGACTACAAGCTGGCCGATGTGCCCGAGCTCGGCTACTTCGCCACCGACAAGCCGTACCCGCGTGGCGAGTTCCTGGTGAAGTCGACGCAGCAGATCCCGGGCTATTTCAAGCGTCCCGAGGTGACCGCCGAGATCTTCGACGAGGACGGCTACTACCGCACCGGCGATATCGTCGCCGAGGTCCGGCCCGACCATCTGGTGTACGTCGACCGCCGCAACAATGTGCTCAAGCTGTCGCAGGGCGAGTTCGTGGCCGTGGCCAAGCTGGAGGCCGTCTTCGCCACCAGCCCGCTCATCGCCCAGATCTTCGTGCACGGGTCCAGTGAGCGCTCGCACCTGCTGGCCGTCATCGTGCCCTCGGCGGCAGCCCTCGCGCTCGAACCCGCCGAGATGACCGCGGCCATCACCGAATCCATGCAGCAGATCGCCAAGGACGCCGAACTGGAGTCCTACGAGATCCCGCGCGAGTTCCTGATCGAGACCGAGCCCTTCACCCAGGACAACGGCCTGCTGTCCGGCATCGGGAAACTGTTGCGGCCCAAGCTCAGGCAGCGCTACGGCGAGCGGCTCGAGGAGCTGTACCGCGCGCAGGCGCGGCAGCAGGAGGACGAGCTGCTCGCGCTGCGTCGCGAGGCCGCCGACCGGCCGGTGCTCGAGACGGTGTGCCGGGCCGCCCGCGCCATCCTCGGCGGCGGCGAGCCACAGGCGGATGCGCACTTCACCGATCTGGGCGGGGATTCGCTGTCGGCGCTGTCGTTCTCGACGCTGCTGCGCGAGATCTTCGATGTCGAGGTGCCGGTCGGCGTGATCGTCAGCCCCGCCAGCGACCTGGCCGGGCTGGCCGCCCGCATCGAGGCCGAACGGTCCGGTGCCGGCGGTCGTCCCACCGCGTCGGCCGTGCACGGCGGCAGCGAGATTCGCGCCGCCGACCTCACCCTCGACAAGTTCGTGGACGCGGCGACCCTGGCGGCCGCGCCCGGTCTGCCGCTCGCGCCGCAGCCGCCGCGTACGGTGCTGCTGACCGGCGCCAACGGTTACCTCGGCCGGTTCCTGTGCCTGGAATGGCTGCAGCGCCTGGACGACACCGACGGCACTCTCGTCTGCATCATTCGCGGCCGCGACGCCGAATCGGCGCGCCGGCGGCTGGACGAGGTGTTCGACAGCGGCGATCCCGAGCTGTCGCGGCTCTACCGGGAGCTGGCCGGGCGTCGCCTGCGCGTGCTGGCCGGAGACATCGGCGCACCGAATCTCGGTCTGGAACAAGCGGTTTGGCAGGAGCTCGCCGAGACCGTCGACTTCATCGTGCACCCGGCCGCGCTGGTCAATCACGTGCTGCCCTACGACCAGCTGTTCGGTCCCAATGTGGTCGGCACCGCGGAGGTGATCCGCCTGGCGCTCACCGCGACCCGCAAACCGGTCACCTACCTGTCCACGGTCGGTGTCGCCGATCAGATCGACCCCGCCGTGTTCACCGAGGACGGCGACATCCGCGAGATCAGCGCCGTGCGCACGGTGGGCGACGGTTACGCCAACGGCTACGGCAACAGCAAGTGGGCCGGTGAGGTGCTGCTGCGCGAGGCGCACGACCTGTGCGGGCTGCCGGTGGCGGTCTTCCGCTCCGACATGATCCTGGCGCACAGCGTCTACGCCGGGCAGTTCAACCTGCCCGACATGTTCACCCGCCTGCTGCTCAGCGTGCTCGCCACCGGCCTGGCCCCGAAATCGTTCTACGCCTTGGATTCCGACGGCGGGCGGCGACGGGCCCACTACGACGGCCTGCCCGCGGACTTCACCGCCGCCGCCATCACGGCTCTCGGCGCCCGCGTCACCGCCGGTTTCGAGACCTACGACGTCCTCAACCCCCACGACGACGGCATCTCCCTCGATGAATTCGTGGACTGGCTCATCGAATCCGGCCATCCCATCGACCGCATCGACTCCTACCCGGACTGGGCCGGCCGTTTCGAGACCGCCCTGCGCGCCCTGCCGGAGCGGCAGCGCACCCACTCGGTGCTGCCGCTCCTGCACGCCTACCGCCGCCCCGGCCTGCCCATCGCGGGCGCGGCGCTCCCGGCCAAGCGCTTCCAGACGGCCGTGCAGCAGGCGAAACTCGGCCCGAACGGCGACATCCCGCACCTGACAAGGGAACTCATCGACAAGTACGTCACGGACCTGAGGCTGCGCGGTCTGCTGTAGCCCTCAGTCGCCGCCCGCCGCCTGCCGCCGCGGGGATCTCGAGACCGTGCTGCAGCGCGGCGACGGTGCCGTCGAGTATCTCGTAGAGGCGGTCGAGGGACGGATCGGGGCTCGCCACCCAGTCGTCGAGCCCCACTCCGAAGGCCGCGAAGCAGGTCGCGGCGGCGAGTTTCGCCCGCAGATCGTCCTCGGCCAGTCCGCCGCGGCGGGCGAAACTCCGGGCCAGCGCGTCCCGGCGGCCGAAGGTGCCGGTGAAATTCTCCTGGCGCAGTTGCGGATTGGTGATCAGCACCAGCCGCGCCCGCCGGGCGGTGTCGGCCTGGCGGCGACGCAGCTCGGCCTCGGCATCGTCGAGGAGGAACTCGCGCAGCGCGGCCCGCAGCGCGACGAAGACCGCCTCGTGCGGCGGGCGGCGGTCCAGTGCGGCCAGCAGATAGGACATGACGTCCTCCTCGTGGCTGAAGACCACGGCCGCCTTGGCGGGGAAGTGGCGGTGGAAGGTGCGCCGCGAGACCTGGGCCGCGTCGGCGATCTCCTGCACGGTGGTCTGCTCGAAGCCGCGGCGCTCGAACAGCAGCAGCGCGGCGTCGATCAATTCGTGCCGCACCCTGGCCTTCTCGCGTTCCCGCAACCCGGTCGGTGCCGTCATCCCGCCCTCTCGTGTCGCCGATATCTACCCTGGTGTCTCAAAGTGACACTTCTCAGGATAGTCTGACCGAAGTGTCTCACTGTGACACCAAAGCGAGACGATACGAGAGGACTCCTCCGATGACGCGACGCACCGTGATCACCCTGGTCTCGGCGGCCGTGCTGGCCACCGGGCCGCTTGCCGCCACCGCCCAGGCCGACCCGCCCGTCCGGGCCGAGGGTGCGGCCCCGGGCGCCGTCGTCGGCAATGAGGCGCTGGCGCAGGACCTCTGGATCGACGGCACCGGCTCGGCCCGCAAGCTCACCTACTGGACCCGCGATTCCTCCGATCAGCCCGCGCTGTCCACCGGCGTGGTCTTCACCCCGGCGGGTACCCCGCCGCCCGGTGGCTGGCCGGTGCTGTCCTGGGAGCACGGCACCGTCGGCATCGGCGACGACTGCGCGCCCTCGGTGGCCGGTCGCTCCGACCGCGACATGGGGTTCCTCGCCACCTGGATGAAGCAGGGTTACGCCATCGTTGCCACCGACTACATCGGCCTGGGCACCCCCGGCGTGCACGCCTACCTCGACGGCCGCGCCGAGGCGCACGCCGCCATCGACATGGTGCGCGCCGCCCACGCCGTGGACGACTCGCTGGCCCCGAAGTGGGTGGCGATCGGGCAGTCGCAGGGCGGCGGCGCCGCGGTTTTCACCGCCTCGCTCGCGACACGCTATGCGCCCGAACTGGATTACCGCGGCGCGGTGGCAACCGGTCCGGCCTCGAATATCGTCGACGCCGCGACCCTGATCGGGCCGCATACCCCGCCCATCGGGTCCTCGCACATCACCGCCTACGCGACCTACGTGTTCAACGGCGTGAAGGCGGCCCGCCCGGACTTCGACCTGGACAGCTACCTGACCCCGCTGGGCAAGCAGCTGGTGATCGACGCCCAGACCCTGTGCTTCGCCCCGCTGGCCGAGCGTGCCGCCGGTGTGTCGCTGAACCAGCTGGTGTCGCGGCCGCTGGCGGACGGCGATTTCGTGCCCACCGCGCGGTCGGTCATGGATGTCCCGCTGACCGGCTACGACCGGCCGCTGTTCATCGGGCAGGGCACCAATGACACCGATGTCCCCGCACCGCTGACCGCCAAGCTGGTCGCCGACATGGCCGCGGCCGGAACGCATCCCGAGGTGCACGTCTACGTGGGGAAGGACCACAGCGGCGCCATGCTCGCCTCCCTGGCCGACAGCGTGCCGTTCGTGGCGCGACTGTTCTCCTGACGCGAAAGGCCGAGTGGCACAGAGCCACTCGGCCTTGGCGACTGATGCTCCGGATCAGCCGATGGTGACAGTGGTGTCGATCAGACCGAAGACCTCGCCCTGCGGGCCCGACACGATGCCCATGCGCCCGAAGGGGCTGTCCGACGGGCCCATCAGTACGGTCGCGCCGAGCTCCTTGGCCTTGTCCAGCGCGGCGTCCGCGCCCGCGACCTGGAACCAGGTCAGCCAGTAGTTGGGACCGCCGCCGGGCTGGCCGGTGCTGTCGGCCACGCCGCCCATCGGGCGGCCGTCCGCGCCGGCGAAGGTGGAGTACGGCATCTGCTCGCTGCCGATCTCGTCGAAGGACCAGCCGAAGACCTGCTTGTAGAACTCCTGCGACGGCGTGTACGCGGCGGTGTGCAGGTCGTTCCAGCAGTACGCGCCGGGCTCGTTGAAGATCCCGGCGCCGGTGTGCGCCTTGGCTTCCCATACGCCGAACACCGCGCCCCCCGGGTCCGCGCCGACGAACATGCGCCCGACGTCCATCACGTCGAAGGGCGGCATGAACACCGTGCCGCCGGCCGCCGTGACCGCGCCCGCGACCGCATCGGCACTCTCGGCGGCGAAGTAGGTGGTCCACACCGACGGCATGGCGGCCTCACCCATCTTGGGCCCGATGCCCGCGGCGGGCTTGCCGTTGAGCATCGCCATCAGATACCCGCCCGCCTCGGGCGGACTGTCGAGCACGTCCCAGCCGAGCAGCTGGGCGTAGAAGTCCCGCGCGGCGGCGGGATCGTCGACGGAACAGTCGACCCAACACGGGGTTCCTTGCGGCCAAACCTTGTCTGTTGTGGGCATACGGATCCTCCCGAGAATCGGTCGGTTGCGGCCTGTCGGAGGGCAGGCACATGGTCAGCTAACCATGCTTCCCGGCATTCCGGTCACGGAATACCGACTGGTCACGAACTTGTGTTGGAACATTCCGGGAGCACCCGGGCGTCGACCTGGCCAGTGACAATTCCGGGTTCACGGCCGGTATGGGTAGGCGCCGCCGTCGATGACGATGCGCTGGCCGGTGAGGTAACCGGCGGCGGGGGAGACGAGGAAGGCGACGACGTCGGCTACTTCTTCGGGGCGGCAGACGTGGCCGAAGGGGGAGGTGGCGTCGAGGTCGGCGGCGTGGCGGTGGATGCCGCCGGACAGGGCCGCGGTCAGGCGGTCGCCCATGTCGGAGGCGACCAGGCCGGGGGCGACGATATTGACGTGGATTCCGTTGGGGGATTCCTCTTTTGCGAGGGTGTGGGCGAGGGCTTCGAGGGCGGCCTTGGCCATGTTGTAGGGGGCGCCGGCCGCGCCGAGCGCGTGGGCGGCGACGCTGCTGATCATGATGATGTCGCCGCGTTCGCAGGTGCGCATGCCGGGGAGGACGAGCTTGGTGAGGTGGTGCGGGCCGATGGCCTGAATACGCAGCAGTCGCTCGACCTCCGCCGGATCGGTGTCGGAGACCAGGCGGCCACGGCTGGCGACGCCGCCATTGTGGACGAGGATGCTGATCGGGCCGAGCTCCTTCGTCACGCGGTCGACCATGGCGGTCACGGCCACCGGATCGTCGACCGGGGCGTGCACGGCGAGGGCGGTGGCTCCCAGGGAATGCAATTCGGCCACAGTGTCTTTCGCCGATTGCTCATGGCGCACCCAGTTGACCGCGACCACGGCGCCGCGGGTGGCCAGCGCATGGCTGATGGCGCGCCCGATACCGCGCCCGCCGCCGGTCACGAGTGCGACGCGTCCCGCCAATTCGCCTGCTGCTGTGCTCACCTGATCAACATATGACACCCGCCACGATTGCGGTCGAGAGTGTCGGCCATTACAGTCCGACCGTTGGGTACGCAGAGGTTCCTCAACCACGGGGTCGGGATGCAATTCACCAAGTTCAGGGGACGAACGCTGGGCGCGCTCGCCCTGTTCGCCACCGCACTCACCGTCGGGGTGCTGGTCCGGCCGCTGGCCACCGCCACCCCGGACGCCGGATCACTGGGCGCGGCCTGGACCGCGATCGAGGACGGTCCGCCGAAATATCCTGGCGTGCACATCGATTGGGACGTCCCGATCGCCATGAGCGACGGCACCGTCCTGAAGGCCAATGTGTATCGGCCCATGGACGCCGACGGCCACATCGTCGACACCCCGCTGCCGACGGTCGTCAACCTGACCCCGTACACGAAACTCGTGTCCATGATCGCGGATTCGGCGCTGTCGATTCCCGGCCTGTCGGATGTGCTGTCGAACTTCCTGCAGGGTTTCGACCTGTCCGGCGTCGGCCTCGGCGGTCTCTCCGACCTGGTGAAGGTGGTGCCCGGCGGCGCGGCCCGCGTCTTCACCGCCGACCGGAAGCTGGTCCAGTCCGGCTACACCCAGGTCGTGGCCGACGTGCGCGGGACCGGCTTCTCCGAGGGCGTCTGGCAGGTCTTCCAGGAGCGTGAGCAGCTCGACAGCGTCGAGGTGATCAACTGGGCGGCCCAGCAGCCGTGGTCGGACGGCAAGGTCGGGATGTCGGGCATCTCGTACTCGGCGATCAATCAGGTGCAGGCCGCCGAGCATCAGCCGGACGCGCTGAAGGCCATCTTCCCGGTCGAGCCCGGCAGTGACCTGGTGCGCGATGTGCTCGCCACCGGCGGAGCACTCGGATTCGGTTTCATCCCACCGTGGTTGCTGGGCGTGGACAGCCTGAAACTGCTCCCGGATCTGACCTCGATCTTCTCCGGCGCCTTCGACTGGAAGTGGCTGGCCGACCGGCTGCAGAGCCCGTTCACCTTCTTCGACTACATCATTCAAGCGCTGACAGTGCAGTCCATCCCGGAGATCCCGGACAACCTGAAGAGCATCCTGGAACCCGACAGCAGCCTGCGCACCGCCTGGCTCGGGCATCCGGACCGGGTGCGGGTGCCGACCATGGTCTACGGCGGCTGGCACGACATCTTCACCTACTCCGAACCGCGCATCTACGACGTGATTCCCTTGCCGCCCGGGCAGAAACAGCTGATCATGGGCGACACCTACCACGCCGATCCCGGCAGTGGCTTCGGCGCACCCGGGGCCCCGCCGCGCCTGGACGTGCTGGAGCGCGCCTGGTTCGACAAGTGGCTCAAGGGCATCGACAACGGCATCGACGGCTACGGCCCGGTGACGTTGTTCCAGCAGGGCGGCTCCTGGACCACGACGGACCAATTCCCGCGCAGCGACGTCGATTACCGACGCCTGTACCTGTCCGGCGTGCCCAGCGGCACCGCTCCGATGAGCGTGCACGACGGCAGCCTGGTCGCCGATCCCGCCGGGCCGGAGCGGCTCACCGTCGCGCCCGGCATCAACAGCCTGTGCTCGCGTGATTCGGCGCAGATCACCGCGGGCGTCACGGCCGTCCTCGACGCCTGCGCCAGGGACGCGCGGCCGATGGAACTCAACGGCCTCACCTTCACCAGCCCACCGGTGGCCGCCGCGACTCTCGTCTCCGGGCCGGTGAACGTACACCTCAACACGGTGCTCGACGCCACCGACGGCTACTGGACCGCGACGCTCAACGATGTCGCGCCCGACGGCAGGTCCACGGTGCTGACCTCCGGCCAGTTGACCGCGTCGCTGCGAAAGGTGGACGAAGACAAGGCAACTCGCTCGGCCAACGGCGACTATACCGACCCGTACCCGGTCCTCACCCTGGCCGATCGCGAGCCGCTCGTCCCCGGTCAGCCCACCACCGTCGATCTGGGCCTGACCGCCACCGACGCGGTCCTGCAGCCGGGCCACCGCCTGCGCATCGACGTCTTCGCGTTCAACTTCCCGCGCGGCCTGCCGCTGCGCCCGCTGTTGAACGAGAGCGAGCTGCTGCCCCAGCACATCGACCTCGACCCGAACGCGCCCAGCTGGGTGAACGTCCCTCTCGGCGGAAATATCGGCTGGTAGGGAGAGCAAGAGGCCCTGTCGTCAGCGTGGACGGCAGGGCTTTCCGCTGTCCGGGTTCAGGATTCGAGCACGCCGACCACGTCGGCCTCGGCCATGACATCGTCGAAGGTGTCGCGGGCCAGCAGGTCGGCGTAGAAACCATTGCGCTCCACCAGTTCCCGGTGCGTACCGCGTTCCGCGACGCGGCCCTGATCGAGCACCACGATCTGATCGGCGTCCCGGATCGTGGACAGCCGGTGCGCGATCGTGATGGTGGTGCGATTCGCGGACAGCGCGTCGATCGCCGCCTGCACCTCGCGCTCGGTCCTGGTGTCCAGCGCACTGGTCGCCTCGTCGAGCACCATGATGGGCGGATTCCGCAGGATGGCCCGCGCCACCGCCAGCCGCTGCTTCTCCCCGCCGGAGAAGCGGTAGCCGCGCTCGCCGACCAGGGTGTCGTACCCGTCGGGCAGGCTCATGATGTGGTCGTGGATCTGCGCGGCCCGGGCCGCGGCATGCAATTCCGCCTCTGTCGCATCGGGTTTCGCGAAGCGCAGGTTGTCGGCGACCGAGGAGTGGAACAGGTAGGTCTCCTGCGACACCACGCCCACCGCCGCGGACAGGTCGGCGAAGGACAGCTCCCGCACGTCCACGCCGTCGACGGTGACCCGGCCGGACGTCACGTCGTACAGTCGCGCCACCAGATACCCGAGAGTCGTCTTCCCCGAGCCGGTTTCGCCGACGATCGCCAGGCTCGACCCGGCGGGCACCTCGATATCGATGTCGCTCAGCACGTTCCGATCCGCGTCGTAGGCGAACCCCACGCGCTCGAACCGCACCGCGCCCGTCACCTGCTCCGGCAGGGGCGTCGGCTGCGCGGGCTCCTCGATGTCCGGTCGCAGATCCAGGTATTCGAAGATCCGCCCGAACAGCGCCAGCGAGCTCTGGATATCGACGCCGGTCGACAGCAGCATGACGGTCGGCCGCAGCAGGCCGCTCTGCAGCGTGGTGAACGCGACCAGCGTGCCGATCGACACCAGCGGATGCCCCTGGGCCACGGTCATGCCCGCCGCCCAGTAGATGACCGCCGGCATGGCCGCCATCACGATCGAGATGGTCGACTGCCGCCACCGCCCGGCCATGCTGGAGCGGATCTCCAGATCCACCAGCCCCCGCGATTCCCGGGTGAAATCCTCGACCAGCGCGGGTGAGCGACCCATGGTGCGCGACAACAGGATTCCGCTCACCGACAGCGATTCCTCCACGATCGCCGACATGCCCGCCAGCTTGCGCTGCTTCTCCGCGGTGATGCGCCGGCGCTCGGAGCCGACCCGGCGGCTGATCCACACGAACAGCGGCAGCATGACCAGCGAGATCAGCGTGAGTCGCCAGTCCAGCGCGAACATGGCGATGACCGCCGCGACGACGGAGGTGAAGTTGGAGACCAGCGAGGTGATGGTCGAGGTGACCGTGGACTGCATGCCGCCGATGTCATTGGCGATTCGCGACTGCACCTCGCCGGTGCGGGTGGTGGTGAAGAAGGACAGCGGCATGGACTGCAGCCGCGCGTAGACGGCCGACCGCAGATCGTGCATGACGTCCTGGCCGACCGCGGTCGAGATATAGGTCTGGAAGACGCCGAACACGCTGTTCAGTGCGGCGACCGCGATCATGCCCACGGCCAGCAGGGTCAGCAGTCCGGTGCGACCGTGCGGCAGTGCGTCGTCGATGATGCCGCGCAGCAGGAACGGGGAAGCCAGACCGGCCAGCGAGGCCAAACCCACCAGGGCCGCGACCAGGGCCAAGCGTCCGCGATACGGATGGAAGAGCCGGACGATCCGGCTCAGTTCAGGTTGTGAAGCCATCAGCGCCTCCTTTCGCAGGGAGTCACGCGCTATAACTGAGTTTGGCTCATAATTGTTCCAAGGACAATGAGTTATGCTCTGGATCATGCCGAGCAGTCCTGCAGACGAGTCGCGTACGACGGGCGCGAGGCGTGTCGTTCCCGACGATGACCTGGCCGAACTCTTCCTGCGCACCACCAAACGACTGCGCCGCACGCAGTCGGCGCGGCTGTCGCCGCTCGGCCTCACCCCGGCCCAGGCCCGCGCGCTGCGCATCATCGGCCGTGCCGACGAGCACGGCGGCGAACCGTTGCGTATGTCCGCCCTCGCCGAGCACCTCGGCATCGTGCCGCGCTCGGCCACGACCGTCGTCGACGCGCTGGTCGCCGCCGGACTGGTTGCCCGCGAACCGGATCCGGGCAACCGCCGCGCCACCCTGGTGACCCCGACCGCAGCGGGCCGCCGGGTACTGGCTCGGATGTCCGACGCTCGCCGTGACGCCGCCGAAGAGATCTTCGCTGCCCTCTCGCCCGGCGAGCGTCACACTCTGCGCGAGCTTCTCGCCACCTTGGCAGCCGACGACTGCACACCGCCGAACGCCGCGCTGACCCCGCGAACCGGCCCGGAGTAGCAGGCCGAGGTTCCGGTCGGTCGCGCGGATGGGTGGCCGGGCTGTCGTGAGCCTCGAGTACGGTCGGGAGCGTTGTGCCGATCCGATCTTCACCTCGACCCGGTAAGGAACCGATATGCCACGGGAGCTGGCCGACCTGCCTTTCGCGCGTTTCCTGGAACCGCAGGAGACGCTGCGCGATGAGGGCGCTTACGACTGTGCCCATTTCGATGGTCTCTCACTCGACGATCCGCAGTTGCGCGGGGTTACCTTCACCGAGTGCGCCATCTCGGCCACCACGGTGACCGGCGGTTTCTTCCGGTATTCGCGGTTCAACGATGTCTGGCTGAACGGCACGCGCTGGATCAGGACCGATCTGTCCGAAACCAATTGGATGGATGCGGAATTCGTGCTCGCGGCCATGTCGGGGGTGGAGGCGTTCGGGTCGGCGCTGCGGCGGGTGAGTTTCCACAACTGCAAGTTCGATTCGGTGAATCTGCGTGGTGCGGTGCTCACCGATGTCTCGTTCGTGGATTGCGTGCTGCGGGACGTGGATATCAGCGAGGCGAAGCTGGCCTCGGTGACCTTCCCCGGCTCGGAGATCTCCGGGCTGTCGCTGCGCAATGCCAAGTTGAAGAAGGTCGACCTGCGCGAGGCTCGGTCGATCGGTATCTCCAGTGGGGTCGAATCGCTGTCGGGTGCGCTGGTCACCAATACGCAGCTGCTCGAGCTGGCCCCGGTCTTCGCCCACTCCTTCGGAATCCTGGTCAAGGACCTGTAGACCGAAACGGCCGAGCGGCGCGAGTTAGTAGCGCTAGTGAACTTACTCGAGTTACGCTCCTCACATGACGGAGTGGCGGCCTACGGCGTGCATCCTGTGTGAGTGCAACTGCGGCATCCAGGTGCTGCTCGGGCCGGACGGCCGGTCCTTCGAGAAGATCCGCGGCGATAAGCTGCATCCGGCGTCGGAGGGCTACACCTGCAACAAGGCCCTGCAGCTGGACCGCTACCAGAACGGGCACACCGGCCGGCTGACCTCGCCGCTGCGGCGCCGTGCGGACGGCAGCTTCGAGGAAATCGATTGGGGGACCGCGATTTCCGAGGTGTCGGCCAAGCTGCTGGAGGTCGGGCACCACTTCGGCGGTGAGTCGATCTTCTATTACGGCGGTGGCGGGCAGGGCAATCACCTGGGCGGCGCGTACGCCCCGGCGACCATGGCCGCGTTCGGCATGAAGTACCGCTCCAGCGCGCTGGCGCAGGAGAAGACCGGTGACTTCTGGGTCGGCGCGCGGATGACCGGCTACCCGATGCGCGCGGACGTCGAGCATGCCGAGGTGGCGTTCTTCATCGGCAAGAATCCGTATCAGTCGCACGGGTTTCCGCGGGCGCGCACGGTGCTGAAGGAGATCGCCAAGGATCCGGCGCGGTCGATGATCGTGCTCGACCCGGTGCGCACCGAGACCGCCGAGCTGGCGGACTTCCACCTGCAGCTGCGGCCGGGGACCGACGTGTACCTGCTGACGGCCATGGCCGCGATCCTGGTTCGCGACAACCTGATCGACGAGGAATGGCTGGCCGAGCACACCAGCGGCCTGGATGCGGTGCTGCCGGTGCTGCGGGCTGTCCCGATCGAAAAGTACTGCGCCATAGCCGATGTCGACCTGGATCTGGTGGCCGCCGCGACGCACCGGCTGGCCCGCGCGGACTCGGTCGCCGCGCTCGAGGACCTCGGCGTGCAGATGAACCGGTACTCGACGGTCGTCAGCTATGTCGAGAAGCTGGTCTGGCTGCTCACCGGCAATGTCGGAAAGCCGGGCACCCAATACGCTTTCACCGGCCTGAGCAATCTCGGCCACGACCGCGGGCATCCGGCGGGCGAGGGCCCCAAGAGCCCGGTGGCCGGCGCGCAGATCGTGAGCGGTCTGGTGCCGTGCAATGTGATCAGCGAGGAAATCCTCACCGATCACCCGGCGCGTTACCGCGCCATGTTCATCGAGAGCGCGAATCCGGCGCACTCCCTGGCGGATTCGGCCCGCATGCGCGAGGCGCTGGCGGCGCTGGAACTGGTGGTCGTCATCGACGTCGCCATGACCGAGACCGCGCGCCTCGCCGACTATGTGCTGCCCGCGCCCACCCAGTTCGAGAAGTACGAGGCCACGTTCTTCAACTTCGATTTCCCGCGCAATATCTTCCACCTGCGGCACCCGGTGCTGCCCGCGCCGGCGGGCGTGCTGCCCGAGCCCGAGATCCACGCCCGTCTGGTCGAGGCCGCGGGCGTGCTGAGCGAGGCGGACTACGCGCCGCTGCGGGCCGCGCTCGCGCAGGGGCGGGAGGCGTTCGCCGTGGCCTTCCTGGGGATCCTCGGCGATCCGGCGCGGTCGAAACTCGCTCCCGTGCTGCTGTATCGGACGCTGGGGGAGACGCTGCCCGACGGTGCGGCCTCGGCGGCACTGTTGTGGGCGGCGTCCTACAACATGGTGCGCAAGTTCCCGGCCAGCGTCGAACGCGCCGGGTACGGAACGGGTCTGGAGGCGGGGGAGCGGCTGTTCGAGGCGATCCTGACGGGCGAGCACGGCATCGTGATCTCTGAGGACGATTACGCCGAGACCTGGAATCGGGTGCGCGACAAGGTGATCCGGCTGGAGATTCCGGAGCTGCTGGAGGTGATCGCCACCCTGCCCGTACCGACCGAGGACGACAGCGCGGACTGGCCGTTCATCCTTTCGGCCGGTGAGCGCCGAGCCTTCACGGCCAACACCATCTTCCGTGACCCGGCCTGGCGCAAGCGTGATGCGGCGGGCACCCTGCGCATCAGTACCGGCGACGCCGAGCGGCTCGGGCTGACGGCGGGCGACCTGGTCCGGGTGACGACCCGGCGCGGCACCGCGCAGGTTCCGGTCGAGCCCACCGACCGCATGCGCCCGGGCCACCTGTCGCTGCCCAACGGTTTCGGGCTCTCGGTCGCCGCCCCGGACGGCACCTCTGTCACCACCGGCACCGCCCCGAACGAGCTGACCTCCTTCGACGACCGTGACGAATGGGTCGGCACCCCCTGGCACAAGTACGTCCCCGCCCGCCTGGATACCGTGACCGTATGAAACGAACGAGTTTCGCGAACTGGCCGTGCACCGTCGCCCGCACCGTCGACCTGCTGGGCGACTGGTGGACGCCGCTCATCCTCCGCGAAGCTTTCTACGGCGCCAAGCGTTTCGACGATTTCGAATCCACCCTCGGCCTCAGCCGCAATATCCTCACCCAGCGTTTGAACCGATTGGTGGACGCGGGACTGTTGACCAAGGTTCCGTATCAGGAGCGACCGGTGCGCCACGAATACCGGCTGACCGATCAGGGGCGCGATTTCTTTCCCGTCATCGCGGCCATGATGGCCTGGGGGGATCGGTACCTGGCTCCGGAATCCGGGGAACCGGTGGTTCTGCATCACACGGCGTGCGACCACGATACGCACGCCGAGGTGGTGTGCTCGCATTGCCGGGAGCCGTTGCGGCACGAGGACATTTCCGCTCGGCTGGGACCGGGGTTTCCGGCTCGGCTTCGGAATGCGGCATTAGCGACCGGTCGTTTTGGTGATGGTGATTGAAAAGCCTTGTATCGGAATGGGATTCGGTACGAATGGATAGTGGGGGCGCAGTAGAATTAGTGCATAGGAATCAAGGCTTCGACAGCTGTGGCATCGCTTGGGCTCGTCTGCTGTCGAGTCCGAATCGCTCGTCTCCGGTGAGTCGGGTCGGGATCGTTCGTCTGCTGTGGGTGGAGTCCTGGCCGCGGGTTTGGCGTGGGTGGAGTCTGAACCGGTTGTGGGTGGGGGCGGGGGTGGGCTCTAGGCTGCAGGGACTATGGCCCTGAACGCGACTCTCTACAACGTGAATGTGCAGTTGGCTGATGTGGATCGGGGGGTCTACGAGGAGTTGGAGTTGCGGGTTGCGCGGCATCCCTCCGAGACCGGGGAGTACATGTTGACTCGGATCCTGGCCTATTGCTTGGAGTATGAAGAGGGAATCGCGTTCAGTGATGGTGGCGTCTCTTCCACCGATGAGCCGCCGGTTCTCATCCGCGACCTCACCGGCCGCCTCACCACCTGGATCGACGTGGGCGCCCCGGACGCCGACCGCATCCACCGCGCCAGCAAACTGGCCGACCGTGTAGCCATTTACACTCACCGGGACCCTGCAAAGGTCCTCGCCCAACTCGCCGGCAAACGCATCCACCAGGCCGACCAGATCCCGCTCTACGCCTTCGACCGATCCTTCATCGACGCCGCCACCGCCCTCCTCGACCGCCGCAACACCCTCACGCTCTCGGTCACGGACCGCCACCTCTACCTGGACCTGAACGGCACCTCCCTCTCGACCCCCATCGAAGAACACTCCCTCGCCTAGCTCCCGGCCAACAGGTCGAGCGAGCCGAATTCCACCCCGGGTTTCAGACGACCCGAGCACGCCGCCTCAGGCAAACTGGCAACCACGATGCGTCGAACCCGTCCCCGCCCAGCGATCGCAGCCCTGGCCGTCATAGCCCTGGCTGCGGCCGGCTGCGCTCAGAAGCACTCCGAGCCTCCGGTGGAACAGCCCACGTACACCGGTCCGGCCACTCAGCTCATCACCGTCACCGCCGATTCTCCCACCGCCACCACAGCCACCCTCACCGCCTGGGATCGCGATGGCACACAATGGGTTCGAGCGATCGGCCCCCTGTACGCCGACGTGGGTGCGCAAGGCATCGGCCCCACCAGCGAATCGGCCAACCGTTCCCCGGCTGGAATCTGGACGCTGACAGAGGCTTTCGGCATCTCTGCCAACAACGGCACCAGACTCCCGTATCGCCGAGTGACAACATCGGATTGGTGGGTCTCCGATACCGGATCGCCGTTCTACAACACCCACTACACCTGCGCCCCCGGCACCTGCCCGTTCGATGAGTCCGCGGGTGAGGACCTGGGTGCGGCCGGTCCCGCCTACGATCACGCCGTCGTCATCGACTACAACCGCTCCCCGGTCGTCGCCGGCGCGGGTTCGGCGTACTTCCTCCATGTCGGAGACGGCACCCCGACCGCGGGCTGCGTAGCCCTTCCAGGCGCGGATCTGGACCGCGTGATGCGCTGGCTGGACCCGGCCCATGGCCCGGTCATCGACATCGAGGTCCGGGATCGCCCGGCGAACGCCTGAATCGGCGAAACCTCTGTGCAGGTTCTCACAATGTCGCAAATGCGCCCGAACCGGCTTTGACGTGCGCAAATGCAGAAGCATGGCGGTGCCATTCGGTATTTCCCCGCCTGACCGGTAGCAATCCGAGTGATGTGCATCAGCTATCACCTCGCATACCTGGGATGGCCGGATGTTTCGTTCAACTAAGGTTCGGGTATTCGACCTAGTCGAACGCGATCACCGCAGTTCGGTGATTGTCCGCTGGACGTGTTCGCGGCGTCCTTCGGACGAAAGGATATGGATGATGGGCGCGAGCCTGATGATCGTGGGGGACGACTACCGGGTCCGCAGCGCCCTGCGGGCGGCGATGGAAGGGGAGGGCTACGAGGTCGCCGAGGCAGGCGCGACCGAGGTGGCCCTGGAACGGCTGCGCAATAACGGCGCGCCGGATGTGATGATCGTGGACCTGCTGGTGGGCGGGATGGATGCCTTCACCTGTATACGCGAGGTGCGGCGCGCCCACGAGGTACCGATCATGGTGGTCAGCGCCAGCGCGGACACCCACGACGTGGTCGCGGCCCTCGAGGCGGGGGCCGATGACTTCGTGACCAAGCCGTTCGAGCTCAAGGAGATCAGCGCGCGCATGCGGGCGCTGCGGCGTCGGCCACACCTGGGCGGGCTGCCGGATGATCCGGCGTCCGAGCCGCCGGTGGAGATCGTCCTGGACGCCGATGATGATGCGCCGCTGGTGCTTTCACCGGACGGTGGCGTGGTGCGCCGGGGCGAGGAGCAGATCCCGTTGACCATCACCGAGTTTCGCTTGCTGTGTGAACTCGCGGCGAATCCCGGCCGGGTGCTCAGCCGCACCCTGCTGCTCGAACGAGCTTGGGACGAAGGCTTCTTCGGTGACGAGCGGCTGGTCGACGTCCACGTCCGCCGGCTGCGGACGAAGATCGAGACGGACCCGTCGGAGCCGCGCATCGTGGTGACCGTGCGCGGCCTCGGATATCGCCTCGATATGCCGCGATAGGCGTATTCGCGGGTGTGCGAGGCCACGAAGTCATGGGATCGTCATGAGATCGCAATGAGTTCGCATGGAAGACCTCAAAACTTCACCGTCAGGCTGAAGTGGTCATGCAGATCCAAATCAGCAAATTTGACGCGATATCCCAGCAAACCATCCAGATCCGGGAACCCGTGCTCTCCGACGGCGCACCAATGTGGCGCATTGCGGAGGACTCCCGGGTCCTCGACACCAACTCCAGCTATGCCTATCTGCTGTGGTGCCGCGATTTCGCGGATACCTCGATCGTCGCTGAAATAGACGGCGAGGTAGCCGGATTCGTCATCGGCTACACCAGGCCCGCATGGCCGCACATCCTTTTCGTCTGGCAGGTGGCGGTCGATCAGCCCCATCGTGGGCACGGCCTGGGCGTCGACATGCTCGACGCGCTGCTGGAAAGTGCGGCGGCGCGCGGAGTCACGCAGCTCGAGACCACCATTGCCCCCGACAATCCGGCCTCGGTCGCCATGTTCGCCTCGCTGGCCCGCCGTCGTGGCGCGGCCCTGACCCGCACCACATTGTTCACGGCGGATCAGTTTCCCGGCGGCCATCAGCCCGAGGACCTCTACCGCATCGCACCGGTCACCACCCAGGAGGAATGGCGATGACTAGCCCCGATATGACGGTTTTCGCGGATCTCGAGTCGAATGTGCGCGGCTACTGCCGTTCCTGGCCGACGGTCTTCGACACCGCGTCCGGCGCCTGGCTCCGCGACGAGTCCGGCCGGGAGTACCTGGATTTCTTCGCCGGGGCGGGCGCTCTCAACTACGGCCACAACAACCCGGTGCTGAAGCAGTCGCTGCTCGAGTACATCGCGGGCGACGGCCTCACCCACGGGCTCGACATGTCCACCGTCGCCAAGCGAGATCTGCTGCAGTCACTGCGCGACCGGATCCTGAAGCCGCGCGGCCTGGACTACAAGGTGCAGTTCCCCGGACCCACCGGCGCGAACGCGGTGGAGGCCGCGCTCAAACTGGCCCGCAAGGTGACCGGCCGCACCGAGATCCTCAACTTCACCAACGCTTTTCACGGTATGACGCTGGGCGCACTGTCGGTCACCGGCAATGCCGCCAAGCGGGCGGGTGCGGGAGTGCCGCTGCAGCACGCCACCTCGATGCCCTTCGACGGGTATCTGTCCGGCGCGGACGATGATTCGTTCGAATGGATGGAGCGCGTCCTCGACGATGCCTCCTCCGGCCTGGACAGCCCGGCCGCCGTGATCGTCGAGACCGTCCAGGGCGAGGGCGGAGTCAACCTCGCGAGCGTGCAGTGGCTGCGCAAGCTGGCCGGATTGTGTTCCGCCCGTGAGATTCTGCTGATCGTCGACGACGTGCAGATGGGCTGCGGCCGCACCGGACCGTTCTTCTCCTTCGAAATGGCCGGTATCACACCGGATATCGTCACGCTGTCCAAGTCGATCGGCGGCTACGGCCTGCCGATGGCGCTGGTGCTGTTCAAGCCGGAACTGGACCTGTGGAAGCCGGGCGAGCACAACGGCACCTTCCGCGGCAACAACCCGGCCTTCGTCACCGCCCGTGCGGCGCTGGAGCATTACTGGGCCGACGACGCCCTGGAGACCGCCACCCGGTTCAAGGGTGAGCGCATCGACCGTGCCCTCACGGGCATGTCCGCGGCCTTCGACGGTGTCGGCGCGCGGGGGCGCGGTCTGGTGCACGGCCTGGTCTTCGACGACGCCTCGCAGGCGGAGAAGGTGTGTGCCGCCGCCTTCCAGCGCGGGCTGCTGGTGGAGACCTCCGGTCCCGAGGACGAGGTGGTGAAACTGCTTCCGCCGCTGACCATTACCGACGACGAGCTCGATCACGGCCTGGAGCTGCTGGCCGCCTCACTGGATGCCGTCAGCGGCGGACGGGGGCGCTGACATGATCGTGCGCACCACCGCCGAGATCACCGGCACCGATCGGGATGTCGCGGGCCCGGGCTGGCGCAGCAAGCGCATCGTGCTCGGCGGCGACCGGGTCGGGTTCTCGTTCCACGAGACCACCATCGACGCCGAGACCGTCCACGAATTCCATTACCAGCACCACGTCGAGGCCGTCTGGCTGGTCGAGGGCGAGGGCACGCTGGTCGATCTCGACCACGGCACCACCTACGAGCTGGGCCCCGGCTCGATGTACCTGCTGAACGGCCATGAACGGCACCGCCTCTTCGCCCGGACCCGGATGCGCATGCTCTGCGTGTTCAACCCGCCGGTGACCGGGCAGGAGGTGCACGACGAGCACGGTGTGTACCCGCTCGTGGCCGTCGACTAGGAGTTTCGAATGACTGTGTCCGACAACGGAAGAATCGACCGCTATCGCACCCGCACGGTGGTGGGCACCCCGCCGATCGAGCGTGACGACCCGACGGTGTGGGGTGAGATCGGCAGCCATGCCCTCGCCGATTTCGACGACAACGGCTACGCCGTGGTCGACAGCCTGCTCGATCCGTACGAGGTCGGTGAGGTCGCGGCCGAAATCCAGCGGCTGACCGGCGATCCCGACCTCGTGCTGGACGAGCGCGTGATCATCGAGCGCGAGTCGCATCGGGTGCGCTCCCTGTTCGAGGTGCACCGGCTCAGCGCCATGATCGCGGATCTGGTGCGCGAGGATCGGATTGCCGGTCTGGCGCGCGAGATACTCGGCTCCGAGGTTTATTTGCATCAGACCCGGGTGAACTACATGCCCGGGTTCACCGGCACCGGCTTCTACTGGCACTCCGACTTCGAGACCTGGCACGCCGAGGACGGCATGCCGACGCCGCGGGCGGTGAGCCTGTCGATCGCGCTGTCCGACAACTACCCGTTCAACGGCAGCCTCATGGTCATGCCCGGCTCGCATCGCACCTTCGTCCCCTGTCAGGGTGAGACGCCGGCCGATCATCACCGGGTTTCCCTGCGCGGTCAGGAGATCGGCGTCCCGTCGCAGGCGGCCATCACGGATCTGGCCGGGAAGCACGGCATTACGCAGTTCACCGGGCGGGCGGGTTCGGCGTTGCTGTTCGACTCGAATCTCATGCACGGGTCGGCGGGCAATATCACGCCGTTCCCGCGATCGAATCTGTTCCTGGTGTTCAACAGTGTCGAGAACACGCTGCTCGATCCCTATGCCGCGCCGCATCCGCGGCCGGAGTACCTCGCGAGCCGGGACTTCACGCCCCTGGTGTGATCGGGGAGTTGTCGAGGGTTCGTCTCGTATACCGATGTCGTTCCATGTGGGTGCGATCACATACTTTTCGGATGTGCTGTCTGAGCTGGCGATATGAGTGAGATGACTGCGCTCGATGGAACGACAATGGTTCATCGTGATTGTGGAACGTTGCATCGTACCTCTATGGTTTGACATGGGTCGAACATCGGGCACGCGCCGGTCGGCCGGCGCGTGCCCGGTCGATTCGGCTGCGTCCGAGGGATTTCCGCGCTCGTCGAATCCCGTGACCACTGAGGAACCTTTGCTGCTGGACAAGATTCGCTGGACCGTAGTCGTTCCCCTGCTCGCGGTGGTGATGCTCGCCGCGGTGTGGGGCCGGGAATTGTCGCTGCTGGCCGACATCCCGGTATTCGCTCTGCTGCTGGCAGCGGTACTGGCCGCGGTGCATCACGCCGAGGTCGTCGCGCATCGCGTCGGCGAGCCGTTCGGCGCGCTGGTGCTGGCCATCGCGGTGACCGTCATCGAGGTCGGACTCATTCTGACGCTGATGGTTTCGGCCGGGGACAAGGCCGCGCCGCTGGCCCGTGACACCGTGTTCGCAGCGGTCATGATCACCTGCAATGGCATCTTCGGGATGGCGTTGCTGGTGGGGGCGTTGCGGCGGCGGGTCGCGGTCTTCAATGCGGAGGGCACGGGCGCGGCGCTGGCCACGGTCGCGACCCTGGCCACCCTGAGCCTGGTGCTGCCGACCTTCACGACCAGCGAACCCGGGCCGCACTTCTCGCCCGCCCAGCTGGCCTTCGCGGCCGTCGCCTCACTGGTGCTCTACGGCTGCTTCATCGCCATGCAGACCGTGCGGCACAAGGAGGATTTCCTCCCGGTGGAGCCCGGCACCGACGACGAGGACGAGCACGCGGAGCGGCCGAGTGCGCGCCGCGCGTGGATCAGCGGCGGGCTGCTGATCGCCGCTCTGGTCGGGGTGGTCGGTCTGGCGAAGGCGGTGTCCCCGGCCATCGAATCCGGTGTCGACGCAGCGGGTCTGCCGCGTTCGGCGGTCGGCGTGGTGATCGCAATGCTGGTCCTGCTGCCCGAGGCGCTGGCCGCCGTCCGTGCCGCGCGGGGCGGGCGGGTTCAGGTCGGTCTGAACCTGGCGCTGGGCTCGGCCATGGCCAGCATCGGCCTCACGATTCCGGCCATCGCGGTCGCCTCGATCTGGCTGGATACCCCGCTGCTGCTCGGCCTGGGCGCGACCGAAATGGTGCTGCTGGCAATAACAGTGGTCGTCGGCATGCTCACCGTGGTGCCCGGCCGCGCCACCCTGCTGCAGGGCACGGTGCACCTCGCGCTCTTCGCGGCGTTCGGTTTTCTGGCCGTCGCGCCGTAGGAACGCCTACTCCGCGGTCCCCTCGCCGACCTTGCGCCGGAACCGCCGGCTCCGGCGCTCCTCGCCGTCGGCCGCCTGCTCACCCTCGGGCGTTCGCCGCCGCACGGCCCGCCGCTCCCGCTCCACGGCCTCCTCCAGCAACTGCAACATGGGCACCTCGGCAAGCGCGTCCTTCGTTGCAGCATGATCGACATCGCTGCGCGTGATCAGCCCAGCGGCGATCAACCCCTCCACCGGATTCACCCCGTAGGCCCGCGCCAGCTCGATCACCGTGTCCGCCACCGGCGGATCCGACTCCTCCAAATGCCGCTTGATCCTGGGCCCATTGCTGTCCAGCTTCTCCGCAATGGCCCGGGTACTGGCCCCCCGGGTCACCGCCCGCTTCCAAGCATCGAACGCTTGCCTCATCGCATCACCCTCGGCTCGATCGGCCCGCACGCCAAACCCCGAGCCTATCGAATTCAGTCGATTATGTTCAATCACGCAACACTGGCGTTTCACCCACCGGCTGTCCGACAGTCCCGTAGGGGGAGCGGCGGGTGACACCGTGGGGTGACGCGGGTCAGTGTTCGGGGGTCCTACGTTCGGCGGTGTGAAGACAACAATTCGCGTTGGGGCGACAGTGGGGCTCGCAGTGGTGGTGTCGTCTGTGCTCGTCGGCTGCCGGTCGGATTCGAGCTCGGGCATCGAGTGGGCCGCGTGTCAGGGGGTGGGGGTCGATTCGCGGCAGGAGTGCGCGACGGTGTCCGTACCGCTCGACTATGAGCATCCGGAGGGGGAGCGGGTTTCCCTTGCGGTGTCGCGGATTCGGAGTGCGCATCCCGAGCAGCGGCGTGGGGTGTTGCTGCTCGTGCCGGGCGGGCCGGGTGGCAGCGGGCTGAATCTGCCGTCCACCGCGGGGCAGACGCTGCCGGAGTCGGTGCGGGACGAGTACGACCTGATCGGGTTCGATCCACGCGGAATCGGAGCGAGCACCGTGGCGAATTGCCGTATCCCGCAGCAGGATCTGGCGCCGGAGCGGCTGCGGTCGTGGCCGGACGCGGACGGGGGGATCGCGGAGAATGTGGCGATCGAGCGGCGGGTGGCCGAGGCGTGCGTGCGGGACGGGGGTGCGCTGGTGCGGTCGATCGGGACCCGGACCGCGGCGCGGGACATCGACCGGATCCGGGAAGCGCTGGGGCAACGGCGGATCGCGGCGTGGGGAACGTCGTATGGGACGTACGTGCTGTCGGTGTACGCCACGCTGTTCGGGGAGCACACGGATCGGATCCTGCTGGACAGCAACGATGATCCGGATCCCGAGCGGGTCGAGCGGACCTGGCTGGGAAATTCCGCTGTGGGGGCGGAGGATCGGTTTCCGGACTTCGCGCGGTGGTCGGCGGCCGAGGGGAATCCGGATCGGGTGGCGGCGACGGCCGAGGCGGTGCGAGACCAGTTCCTCACGCTGGCGGCACGATTGGATCGCGCACCGCTGCCGTGGCCGGGTGCCGAGACCTCGGCGTTGAGCGGCAACGGATTACGGCAGATCCTGCTCGACGGGCTGTACAAGGATCAGCGTTTTCCCTATGTCGCCCAGGTGATCAATGCCGCGCTGCGGTCGGGCGCCCTGCCTGCCGCGCGGATCTCCCCGCCGGAGCCGGCGGCCCAGGCATCGGCCGCGGTCATGGTGGCGACCCTGTGCAATGACGTGGCCTGGCCGACGTCGGCGGACGACTACGCGACCGCCGTCGCCGCGGATCGAGCCCGATACCCGCTCACCGCGGGTATGCCGCGCGGCGTCTCCCCGTGCGCCTTCTGGCCGTATCCGGTCGCGCCGCGCACGGTCGTGACCGCATCCGGACCGTCGAATGTGCTGCTGCTGCAGAATCTCCGGGATCCGGCGACCCCGTACAGCGGCGCGCTGCACCTGCGGCAGGCGTTCGGTGACCGCGCCCGGATGGTGGCGGTCGACGGCGGCGGGCACGGCGTGTATCCCTCGCCGGTCGCGTGCGCGAACGATGCCGTCGAGCGTTTCCTGCGCGACGGCACGCGTCCGGATCAGGACCTTACCTGCCGATGAAGTCTCGTCGAATCAGCTTGCGGCAGGCACGGTTCGGTGCCCTCGACGGCCATAGAGCTCGCGGGCGGCGGCCGGTGTGACCGTTTCGAGCCGGGTCGGGGGCTCCGCCTTCCGGTGCTGTTCGAGGATCTGCCCCGCCATCGGCGCGATGATCGGGGCGGCCATGATCAGACCCGCCTTGTCGAAGAGCGAGAACAGCCAGACCAGGACGCGCGCAGCGGGTCTCACCAGCAGGTCGACAATGCCCGGGCGGTCGAACTGGCCGAGCTTGCGCATCCACCTGGGCAGCGTCGCGATCGAGGCGAACGACAGCAGCCGTGCACCGAGTGCGTACGTCCAGCCCGCGCCGTGGCGCGGCGAGGTGAACAGCAGCTGCCGCATGCCGTCCTGGGCGCGTTCCGAAGTGCACAGGCGCGCACGGACATTCGCGTAGTACTCTCGCACGCCCTCGCGCGTGACCGGCACCTTCTCGGGCTTGCAGGTCTGCAGCTCGGCCGCGATCCGGCACTCCTGCCAGTAGCGGGCCTCCTCCTCGGGAGTCAGTCCGGGCCCGAACATTTCGTAGGCCTCGAGCACCGAGTGCCAGCCGGTGATGTGGATCCACAACTGGGTTTCGGGGGAATTGGCGCTGTAGCGCTGCCCGCTGATCGGCTCGATGCCCGTGTTCTCCGCATGCACCGTCATCAGATGCTCGGAGGCTTGGATGGCCGTGCGGGAATCGCCGATGGCCACGATCAGGAAGTACGCGAAGGTGGCGTCGAGGCGGTGGCGTGGCTCCGAGTAGATCTTGCCGGTGTCGGCCACGGCCGCGGTCAGGAACGGATCGAAGTGCTCGAGGGTCACCGCGCGCTGGAAGCCGATCACCGCGGTGGGTGCGGTCCACACCTTCCAGCTCGGCGAGTCCGGGCCGAAGAAGCCGTAGTCATCGCGGCGGAGAGTGGTCGGATCGAAGGTCACCGGGGCTCCTCTGCAGGCTCGATCCCATGGAATGCAACGCCACCGTAGCAATTGTGGTCACCGAATACAACGGTGTCGTAGCTTTAGCTCGGGCAGGCACGTGACCTCGCTGTCCGGGATGACAGAATGGGCCGGTGAAGGTGGAGCGGCAGTGAGCAAACCCCGTGTGACGGCAGACCGGCCGCGGCGGCGCTATGCGCCCCGCCTGCCCCCGGACGAGCGCCGGGCCCAGCTGCTCGACGCCGCCTTCGCCGTACTCGAGCGGGCCGAGCTGCACGAGCTGAGCATGGAGGCCGTCGCCGCCGAGGCCGGTGTCGGCAAGCCGGTGCTGTACACGGTCTTCAAGACCCGCGCGGAGCTGGTCGCCGCGCTGCTCGAACGCGAACGCGAGCGTGCCCTCGAACAGGTCGCCGACACCCTGCCCACCGACCTGCTCGGTGCGGACCCGGTCGTCGCCGCCTCGGCAACCGTCGAGGCGTTCGTCGATGTCGCCCTGCGCAATCCGACCCGCTGGCGACTGCTGCTCGCGGGCCCGGGCAATGCCCCCGACGAATATCGCGAGGCCATTCGCAGCTCCCGCGCCGGCATCTTCGACCGCGCCGAGGCGCTGGTCCGCATGGGTCTGATCGCCGATCCGCGCTGGGCTGGAATCGATTCCGGCCTGCTCGCGAACTCACTGCTGACCATCGCCGAAATGCTGGGCCGCCTGGCCGTCAGCGAACCGGACGCCTATCCCCGCGAGCGCATCGAAGGTTTCGTCCAGGCCATCGTCCACCTGCTGATCGGCGCCCGCTGACCTTGCCTTGGGAAACCGGCGGCGCAACATTGACGCGATCCATACGGCGACTCGCCGATGTGCGCGTGCGGAACTCGGGCGGGCGGGCCTAGTATGCCCGCATGACGGTCGGCACTGACCTGCCCAAACCCGATGCCCTCTTCGATCTCGACGTCTGGCTACATCGTTGGCCGGCCAGTGTGTACGCCACCGAATTACATTACGGCGTACTGGTTTTCACCGGCTGCGACCAGTTCGATGAGCGTGACGTGGAGATCGCTCGGCGGACATATCCGGGGCGGCGCATCCTCATCGACGACACCGGCAAGCTCCAGGTGCATCCGGCGGGGGAGGGCCCGCCGATCTCGATCTTCGATCCCGCTCACCCGTTGCGGTCGGCGCTGTAGCCGACCGCTCCTGGCAGCGTTCCGGCCGTCGCGCGGACCGGACTCGCTAGTTGTCACGCGGCCCTCTCGCGTCCGGAACGTGACCCTTGCCACAGTCGGTACAGGCGCGTACCGTGCTGATGGTACGCAGATGTACCAGGCTGGGAGATGGCGCATGACCACAGTGACACTGCCCGACGGACCAACCACGCCGGCCTTCGTGCAGGGCATCGAGATCCTGGCCGGGCGCACCCGGGCCTGGCGTCGCCTGCACCAGCGCTACGGATCGGCGTTCATTGTCGCGATGCCCCGCTTCGGGCCCACACTCGTGCTGTCGGAACCGGCCGAGGTCAAGGCGCTGTTCACCACGCACACCGATCTGGTGGACAACATCGACGCCAACCTCGGCCAATTCCTCGGCCCCGGTTCGCTTTTCGCGCTGCGCGGGGACGAGCACCGCAAGGAGCGCAAGCTGCTCACCCCGCCGTTCCACGGGCGGCGGCTGGCGGTCTACGAATCGCTCATCGAGGAGGAGGCCGTCCGCGAGATGGCCGGCTGGCCGTCGGGGCGCGAGTTCGCGACCATGGACTCGATGATGCGGATCACCCTGAACGTGATCCTGCGCGCGGTCTTCGGCGCGGAAGGCGCGGAATTCGACCAGCTGCGGGTGTTGCTCCCGAAACTGGTGCTGGTCGGGTCGGCGCTGGCGGCACTTCCGGTGCCGCGCAGGCTGTTCGGGCGCTTCGGGCCGTGGGCACGGTTCGCTGCCTACCGCGCGCGGTACGACGAGATCGTCGGACGGCTCATCCGGCGCGCGGCCGCCGATCCGGAGCTGAGCGAGCGTGACGACGTGCTGGCCATGCTGCTGCAGGCTCGCTACGACGACGGTTCGGCCATGACGCACAGCGAGATCGCCGACGAACTGCTCACCCTGCTCACCGCCGGGCACGAGACCACCGCCACCTCGCTGGCCTGGACCGTCGAACGGCTGCGGCGACATCCGGACGTTCTGCGCCGCCTGGTCGAGGAGAACAACGCCGGCGGGTCCGCGCTGCGCGAGGCGACACTGCTCGAGACTCAGCGGGTACGACCGGTCATCGACGCCACCATGCGCAAGGTGCGGACCGACTCGCTGCGACTGGGACGGTGGACGCTGGCGCGCGGGCAGCATGTGATGGTGAGTATCCGGCTCATGCACGACAATCCGGAATTATTCACCAACCCAAGGGATTTCGATCCGGATCGGTTCGTCGGCGCCCGGCCGGGGACCTTCAGCTGGATTCCGTTCGGCGGTGGCGCGCGCCGGTGCATCGGGGCGGCCTTCGCGACCATGGAGATGAATGTGGTGCTGCGGGTGCTGTTGCGGGACTTCACACTGGAGACCACCGACGCGCCCGATGAGCGCCCGCACTTCCGCGGTGTCGCACTGGTTCCGGCGAAGAAGGGGCGGGCCGTCGTGTATCGGCGGGCACCGCGGCCGCCGGCGGTCGAGGCCGCCGAAACCAGCGTGGAGCGTGGCGCCGAGGTGACCGCATGAGCGAGCGGGTGGCCGAGGTCGGGCGGGGGATCACCCTCACCTACGAGCGGGAGGGATCGGGCGTGCCGCTGCTGCTGATCGCCGGGCTCGGGCAGCAGAAACACGAATGGCACGACGGGCTGATCGCGCAGCTGGTGGTGCGCGGATACGACGTGGTGCGGTTCGACAATCGGGATGTGGGGACCTCCACACACGCCGGGTTCCGGCCGCCGGGCGGGCTGGCGCTGGCTCGCAAGCGCTGGGACCCACAGCAATACGATCTGGGGGACATGGCCCTCGACACCGTCGGGCTGCTCGACACCCTCGGCTGGCGGTCCGCGCACGTGGTCGGCATGTCGATGGGCGGGATGATCGCGCAGACCGTCGCGGCCCGCTATCCGGCTCGGGTGTCCTCGCTGACATCGATCTTCTCGACCACCGGTGCGGCGCGGGTCGGGCGGCCCGCGCTGTCCACCTGGGCACGCATGTTCCGCAAGCCCGCCGGGACCCGCGAGGAGCACCTGGATCGCGCGGTCGGCATGTACCGGCACATCGGCTCGGCGGGATATCCGTTCGACGAGGCCAGGATTCGCGCGACCGCCGGGACCACCTGGGACCGCGATCCGCGCCCGGCGGCGGGAGTGGGACGCCAGCTCGCCGGAATCATGAAGTCGGGCGACCGGACCGCCGAGGTGCGGACGATCACCGCGCCCACCCTCGTCCTGCACGGCGACCGCGACCGCATGGTGAACCCGACCGGCGGCAAGGTCACCGCCGCGGCGATCCGCGGCGCGCGCCTGCACACCCTCCCCGGCATGGGTCACGATCTGCCCGCCGCACTCTGGCCCACCTTCGCCGACCTCATCGACTCGCACGTCCGCACCGCCGAATCCAGGAGTTCCGATGCCCCGAACCTCTAGGCCCCTGTCCGGCCACCCGGTCATGATCACCGGCGCGGCCTCCGGAATCGGGCGGGGACTGGCCCAGTTGCTGTCTCGCCGTGGGTCGCCGGTGGCCATCGCGGATATCGACGCCGAAGGACTGAAGCAGACGGCGGCCTCCCTCAGCGGGCCGGTGCTGACCCGCGTGCTGGACGTGCGCGACGCGGCCGATCAGCTGGCCTTCGCCGACGAGGTGCGCGAGTGGCTGCCCGCGCCCCTGGCGGCGGTGTTCAACAATGCCGGGGTGGCGGTGTCCTCCTCGGTGCTCGACAGTGTGCCCGCGGACGACGAATGGTTGCGGCAGATCAACTTCGACGGGGTGGTGAACGGGACGCGCGCGTTCCTGCCGATCCTGGTCGAGCAGGGCAGCGGCGCCATCGTCAACACCTCCAGCGTGTACGGGCTGGCGGGGATGCCGTATCAGAGTGCCTACTGCGCGGCGAAATTCGCGGTACGCGGGTTCACCGACGCACTGCGGCAGGAACTTCGGGGCACGGGCGTCTCGGCGGTGACCGTGCATCCCGGCGGCATCCGGACCAATATCGCCCGCAACGGCCGGGTGCGCAAGGATCCCGAGGGCAGGGGCCGCACCCACGAGCAGATGGCCGCCGAATTCGAGGCCATGACGATGACCACGCCGGAGCAGGCGGCCGAAATCATCTGCCGCGGAGTCGAACGCGGCAAGGCGCGCGTTCTCGTCGGACCCGACGCCTACCTGTTCGACACGCTGGCGCGGGTGACCCCGACGCACTACTTCGACGTGCTGTCGGTCGTGATGGGCCTGGTGCGCGCCCGGGCCGCGAAGGGAGCGAAGCAATGACCGAACACGTGGACGTGCTGATCGTCGGGGCCGGGCTGTCGGGCATCGGGGCGGCACATCATCTCCAGGACGCGTTCCCGGGACGCAGCTACGCCATTTTCGAGGCGCGCGAGGCCATGGGCGGGACCTGGGATCTGTTCCGGTATCCCGGGGTGCGGTCGGACTCGGATATGCACACCCTCGGGTACCGGTTCCGGCCGTGGGTGGCGGCGGAGGCCATCGCGGACGGGCCCGCCATTCTCGGCTACATTCGCCAGACTGCCGCCGACGCGGGGATCGATCGGCGAATTCGCTACGGGCACCGGGTGACCGGGGCCTCGTGGTCGTCGGAGGAGGCGCGCTGGACCGTCGGGTTCGAGCACGACGGGATGACCTCGACCATCACCTGCGACTTCCTCTACCTGTGCAGCGGCTACTACCGCTACGACGAGGGCTACACCCCCGAGTTCCCCGGCATCGGCGACTTCCACGGGCAGATCGTGCATCCGCAGCACTGGCCGGCCGAACTCGATTACGCCGGAAAGCGTGTCGTGGTGATCGGCAGCGGAGCGACCGCGGTCACGCTGGTGCCGGCCATGGCCGAGAACGCGGGGCACGTGACCATGCTGCAGCGATCGCCGACCTACATCATGTCCGCGCCCAGCGTGGACGCCATCGCCACCAAACTGCGCGGGTGGTTCGGGACGCGGCGGGCCTACGCCATCACCCGGTGGAAGAACGTCGCCGTCGGCACGCTGATCTATCAGCTCAGCCAGCGGCGGCCGCAGATGATGCGCAAGTTCTTCCGGGACCTGACCATCAAGCAGCTGCCCGAGGGCTACGACGTCGATACGCATTTCAACCCGGCCTACAACCCGTGGGATCAACGGCTGTGCCTGGTCCCGGACGGGGACCTGTTCCGGGCCATCCGGGACGGCCGGGCCTCGGTGGTGACCGATCGGATCGAGCGGTTCACCGCGGACGGGGTGAAGCTGGAATCCGGCGCCGAACTGTCCGCCGACATCGTGGTGACCGCCACCGGGCTGGACCTGCTGGCCCTCGGCGGTATCGGGCTCACTGTCGACGGGCGCGAGATCCAGCCGCCGGACACCATCGCCTACAAGGGCATGATGCTCGGCGGCGTGCCCAACTTCGCCTTCACCATCGGGTACACCAACGCGTCCTGGACGCTCAAGGCCGACCTGGTCGCGGAATTCGTGTGCCGGTTGTTGCGGCACATGGACATTCACGGGTATTCGCAGGCGACGCCCTGGCCGGATCCGGCGGTGACCACCGCGCCGCTCTTGGACTTCCAGGCCGGCTACGTGCTGCGGTCCATGGACCGGTTCCCCAAGGCCGGATCGCGCGCGCCGTGGCGGCTGGGCATGAACTACGCCCAGGATGTGTTCACCCTGCGGCACGGGCGAATCGAGGACGGCACCATCCGCTTCGGCCGCCGCCCGGCTCATACCGCCGCCGCGGCCGAACGCGGTCCCGAACAGGTCACCGCCTGACCGGGGTATGAGGCGACACCGCCTGACCGGGCGCGAGTGGTACCGCCGAGAACATACCGACATGCCGCGATGCTCACCGAGATCGGAGAAACTAGGCTGATGCTCGTGACCCGCGTCGACACCGCCGACACCACAACCAGCGCCGAACCCGCCATCGACTCCGGGTTCCGGCGGCGGCTGCTGGATGCCATGGCCGACGCGGTTCGCGAGCGCGGTTATCGGGATACCACCGTCGCCGATGTGGTCCGCCTCGCGCGGACCTCGCGGCGGACCTTCTACGAGCACTTCGTCGACAAGCAGGACTGCTTCGTCGCCATGCTCACCGAACGCAACAACGACACCGTCCAGCAGATCTACGCGGCCGTGGACCCGACCGCGCCCTGGGACACCCAGATCCATCAGGCGATCGAGGCGTGGATCGGGGCCTCCCGTGACGACACCTGCATCACCCTGGCCTGGATCCGCGACACCCCGGCGCTGGGGGAGCGGGCGCGGCAACTGCACCGGGACGCCGCGGAATCGTTCATCACGCTGATCCAGGACCTCACCGCCACATCGGAATTCCAGGCGGCCGGACTGCATCCGCCGACCCGGCAGATGGCGACCATCCTCTACGGCGGGTTCCGGGAGCTCATCGCCTCCACCGTGGAGGACGGGCGCGACATCACCGAAATCATCGATGTGGCAGTCGAAACCGCGCTCGCGCTGGTCGGTCCGCGGTATCAGGGATAGCTGTCGGTTGCCCGTGGGGCGGGCCCGTCAGTCTCCCTTGGGGCGGGCACGGAAGTGGGCCCGCTCGCCCTGTTTGCCGAAGAGACTGAGGAATTCGACCGGCTCGTCGTCCGCCGCGCCGAACCAGTGCGGTTCCCTGGTGTCGAATTCGGCGGCCTCGCCCGGGTGCAGGATCAGGTCGTGCGCACCGAGGATCATCCGGAGCCGGCCGTTGAGGACGTAGAGCCACTCGTAGCCCTCGTGGGTCTGCGGATTGGGTTCGGTGCGACCGGATTTCGGGCCCAGCACGATCTTGAATGCCTGAATGCCGCCGACGCGGCGGGTCAGCGGCAGCATCTGCATGCCACCCCGGTTGATCGGGCGCATGTGCACGCGCGGGTCGCCGGTGAGCGGGGCGTTCACCAGTTCGTCGAGGGTCACATTGTGGGCCCGGGCCAGCGGGAGCAGCTGCTCCAGGGTGGGGCGGCGCGCGCCGGACTCCAGGCGGGACAGTGTGCTCACCGAGATGCCGGTTTCGGCGGACAGCTCCGCCAGCGTGGTCTCGCGCTGTTTGCGCAGCTCACGCAGCCGTAGCCCCACCCCTTCCAGGGCTCTGTCGATATCCTCGGTCATGGCTTCAGTTTGCCATATCGGCAAACACGGTTGCCAGGATCGCGGCATGGTCCGCATGGTCGTAGGCAGGAGGTGGTCATCAATGACCGATCAGCTGAACAGCAGCTATGACGTGGTGGTGGTCGGCGGCGGCGCGGCCGGACTGAACGGAGCGCTCATGCTCGCCCGAGCCCGGCGCTCGGTGGTCGTGATCGACGCGGGCAGCCCGCGCAACGCGCCCGCGGACGGGGTACACGGATTGTTCGCCCGCGAAGGCGTGCCGCCGGCGGAACTGCTGGCGCGGGGGCGCGAAGAGGTGCGCGGCTATGGCGGACACGTGGTTCCGGGCGAAGTGATCGGAATCGTCAGGGACGGCGAGGAATTCGTCGTCACCCTGGCCGACGGGCGGTCCGTCCGCGCCCGCCGGCTGCTGGTGACCTCCGGCCTGGTCGACGAACTCCCCGATATCCCGGGCCTGCGCGAGCGCTGGGGCCGCGATGTCATCCACTGCCCGTACTGCCACGGCTGGGAGGTCCGGGACCGCCCGATCGGCGTCCTCGGCCTGGGCCCCATGGGAATTCATCTCGCCCTCCTCTTCCGCCAGTGGAGCGACGACGTCGTCTACTTCGCCCACACCAACACCCCTCCCACCGAGGAGGAGTCGGAACAGCTGGCGGCCAGAGGAATTCGCGTCATCACCGGCGAGGTCACCGCCGTAGAGATCGCCGCCGACCAAATCTCCGGCGTCCGCCTTGCCGACGACACCATCATCCCCCGCGAGATCCTGGCCGCCCCCACCCGCATGGTCGCCCGCGCCGCCTTCCTGGCAGCTCTGGGCCTGACCCCCACCTCCCACCCCAGCGGCGCAGGTGAATACATCCCCGCCGACCCCACCGGCCGCACCGAAACCCCCGGCATCTGGGCCGCAGGCAACGTCACCGACATCTCGGCCCAGGTAGGCAACTCCGCCGCCGCCGGCGCCATGGCCGGCGCCCACATCAACGCCGACCTGGTAACCGAAGAAACCCGTCTGGCAGTCGAAGCCCACCGCGCCCTGGCCACCGCCTGACCGGTAGGCCGGACCGGCCCACGCCGGTCCGGCCTACCGAGCGTGGGGAATCGGCCCGTTCACCCCGCGAACAATCTGCATGGGCAGTGCAATTTGTTAGGGTAACGGCGAACCGACGGCTGTCGCTCACAGGAGGGTGGAGATGGCGGACCTGACCCCACGCGTCGCGGCCTGGCAGCGATCGGGCACCTTCGAACAGGTCGGACGCCACCGGATCTTCGTCCGCGAACGAGCAGGTTCCCCGGACCTGCCGCCGCTGGTGCTCCTGCACGGCTACCCGTCCAGCTCCTACGACTGGCGGGACGCCTTCGACTCGATCGACGGGCACCGCCTGCTCGCCTTCGACTTCCTCGGTTTCGGGCTGTCCGACAAGCCGCGAGATATCCAGTACTCGTTGCGAATTCAAGCCGATATCGCCGAGGAACTCGCGCAGCGGTACGTGGGTGAACCCGTCGTCATGGTGTCCCACGACATGGGCAGCTCGGTCGCCACCGAACTCCTCGCCCGCGACATCGACGGAACATTGTCGTTCACGCTGAAATCGGCTCTGTTGTTCAATGCGAGCCTGGTCCGCGAACGGGCCAGCCTGCTGCTCGGACAGAAACTCCTGCTGAGCCGGCTCGGCCCGCTCGTCACCCGAGCGACGAGCGAATTCTCGTTCCGTCGCTCGTTCGGCAGCATCTTCTCCACGGCACATCCCCTCACCGCTGAGGAGGCAGCCGATCAGTGGTCGTTGCTCTCCCACAACGACGGTCATCGCATGCTCGACAAACTCATCTACTACAACCACGAACGCGTCACACCCCCGACTTCCACACGCTGGCACAACGCAATACGCACCTGGCCGGGCGCGCTGGAACTCGGCTGGGCGGGTCTGGACCCCATCTGCACCGAGGCCGTACTGCAAGCAGTTCTGAACCTCAGGCCGAACACGCCGGTAACTCGACTGCCAGGTCTGGGTCACTACCCCCAAATAGAAGACCCCAAGCCCGTATACGAACTCATCCAGCGACACGCGTCGCAAAGCTGAGCGAGCTTCTCAGACCAGTCGGCGGCAACCCACTTCGGCGTGATGCGCTCGGCTGCAACGAATTACGGGTGAGCGCATGAACGAGCCGGTCGAGTCATGTCTGGCTCGACCGTTCTGATCACGCACTGTGCCTTTGGAATTGGCAAGAAAATGCTGCCCGGCGGTCGAAGGTGCGAGATACGACCGGTGCTCCGGCGTTCGGCATTACGGCGCGCGGGGTGGGGTCCGTTCGACTGCCCGGACATGGCGATCAGCGGCTGAACGAGATATTTGCAGGCCACTAACGGGTCTGGACGGTCTGCAAGGTCTACCGTAGGTCGGTATGTCGAGCAAGGACATTGTGGTGACGGTGGGTGAGGATGATTGGCTCACGTTGCGCGATGCGGCGGAGTGCGCGGGGATGAGCGTGGAGGCCTACGTGTCGTGGGGAGTTCGGGTGTTGGCGTTGCAGGCCCGGCCCGGCGGGGTGAAACAAGGCGGGCGCACGGGCGGTTTGCGTGCGAGGCGACGCGCCACGGGGACTGCGGAGGAATCGGAGTCGGCTGCGTGGACCGAAACCTTCACCCAGCGCTTGTCGCACCGCGTCGATCGCCAGCAGGGCTGAGTTGCGCCTGACCGGGCTGCGCCTGCCGCGCCCTCGTGCTCGGACGTGGTGGTCCGGTCAGCACTTGCTCTTGTAGAAGTACTGGTCGTCGGTGGACATGGTGTCGGCGGTGATGGCGATCATGTCGGTTTGGATCTTGCGGGTGACGGGCTTGCCCTGGAGGGCGGCGTCGGCTTGGTCCACGCCCTGTTTGCCTATGTCGGCGGGGTTTTGGGCGATGAGGGCTTGGACTGTGCCGTCCTTCAGGTCTTGCACCTGTTTGGGGCTGGCGTCGAAGCCTACGACCTTGACCTGGCCGAGCTTGCCGGCGTTGCGGAGGCCGGTGGCGGCGCCTTCGGCGGAGCTGAGGTTGGTGGCGAAGACGCCGGCCAGGTCGGGGTGGGCGGCGAGGGTGGCGGTGACGATGGAGGCGGCCTGGGCGGCTTCGTTGTTGTTGTATTGGACGCCCAGTGACGACATGCCCGGGTGGTTCTGTTTCAGTTCGTCCTCGAAGCCCTGGGCGCGCTGGTCGGTGGTGGAGGTGCCGGCCTTCGTGTTGATCACCAGCACGGATCCCTTGTCGCCCACCAGTTTCGCGAGAGTGACCGCGGCCAGTTGCCCGCCCTTCACATTGTCGGAGGAGATGGAGGACAGGGCGATGGAGGTGTCGTCGAGCGCGGTGTCCACCTCGATGACCTTGATGCCCGCGTCCTTGGCCTGTTTGATCGGGCTGGCCATTGCCTGGGCGTGGGTGGGCGCGATGAGGATCGCGCCGGGTTTGTTGGCGATGACGCCGGTGACGATCGGCGTCTGCAGCGAGGCGTCGAATTGGGTGGGGGCCTGGGTGTCCAGGGAGTATCCGAGTTTCTTCGCCTCGTCCTGGGCGCCGCACTGCATCGAGATGTAGAAGGGCTCGTTCGCGACGCCGGGAATGAGCACCAGCTTCTTCGCGTCGGCCTGGCCCGAATTGCTCACCGAGCCACCGCATCCCGCCAGTAGCCCGGCCATCGCCACCACCACGCCGGCCATTACGGCCGCCCGCCCACCGGTCCTCATCATCAGGCCCTCACCTTCGAACTGCGTTGTGTTATTTCCGGTCCCGGGACCGCCTGCGGATCTGGTCGAACCACACGGCCGCCACGAGCACGACGCTCACCGCGATGGGCTGCCAGAACACCGGCACCCCCGCGATGACGAAGCCCTTGCGCAAAACCGACGGGATGAACACCCCGATCACGGTGCCCAGCACCGACCCCACCCCGCCGAACAGACTGGTCCCGCCGATCACCACCCCCGCGATGGCATCGAGATTGTCGGTCCCGTGGCCCGCGATCGTCGTGGTCCCGAAATATGCCAAATTCATGAAACCCGCCAGGCCCGAGAGCATTCCGGCCATGAGATACACCAGGATCAGATGCCGCGTGACCCCGATCCCGGCCCGCCGCGCAGCCTCCGCACTGGAGCCGATCGCAAACGTGTACCGGCCGAACCGCGTGGTGTGCAGCAGCCAGGCGCCGACCGCTGTCACCGCGACCGCCACCAGCACCAGATCCGGAATCCCGCCCAGCATGGTGCCGAAACCCAGTGAGTCACGCAGCTTCCCGGGAACCGTGCGGGTATCGACCCCGCCGGTGATCAACTGCGCCGCCCCCAGCGCCGCCCCGAACGACCCGAGCGTCACGATCAATGGCGGAATCTTGGCCTTGGCCACCAGAATTCCGTTCACCAGCCCCCAGAGCGCCCCGCCCGCCAGCGATATCAGCAGCCCGAGCAGAATGATGCCCCAGCCCGCATGCGTCGCATCCTCGCCAGGGCTGAGCCACTCCATGGTCTTGGCCGCGAGCACGCCGGAGAAGATCAGCACCATCCCCACCGACAGATCGATGCCCGCGGTGACGATCACGAAGGTCATCCCGATCGACAGCACCAGCAGCACCGACGTCTCGATCAGCAAGGTCTGCAGCGTGAATCGCGTCGGAAAGGCGTCCGGCCGCACGATGCTGAACGCGGCGTACAGCACGACCAGCACGCACCCGATCCAGAACGTGCCGGTCCCGGCCAGCCGCCTCATGACTGGTCCTCCGTGGTCAGCGCGCCGGTCATGGCCCCCACCAACTGCTCCAGCGTGGCATCGGCGGCGGTGAAGCGGGCGACCCGCTGCCCCAGCCGCAGCACCTCGATACGATCGGCGACGGCCAGCACCTCGGGCATATTGTGGCTGATCAGCACCACCCCGATGCCTTGATCGCGCACGCGGCGAATGACATCCAGCACTCGCTCCCGCTGCACCACGCCGAGCGCCGCGGTCGGCTCGTCCATGAAGACGACCCGGCTGGCCCACATCACCGCCCGCGCCACCGCGACCGTCTGCCGCTGCCCGCCCGACAGCGACCCGATCGGCACATCCGCACTGGGCAGCACGACACCGAGCCGTTGAAAGTGTTCGGCCGCTTGCGTTCTCATGGCCTTGCGATCGAGCATCCCGAGCCGCCCGGGCAGCCCTATGCGGAGCAACTCGCGTCCGAGGAAGAGATTGGCGGTGGGATCGAGGTCGGGGGCCACGGCCAGATCCTGGTAGACCGTCTCCACCCCGAGTCGTCGCGCCGCGGTCGGCGACGCCATCCGAACGGGCTTGCCGTCCAGCAGAATCCGCCCGCCGTCGGGCTGTTCGGCCCCCGAGAGGCATTTCACCAGTGTGGATTTCCCGGCGCCATTGTCGCCGATCAGCGCCACCACTTCGCCCGCACCGACCTGAAAACCGGCCCCGCGCAAGGCCTCCACACCGCCGTACCGCTTCTGAAGCCCATCGGCTTCCAATACCACGGCTGGCATCGGCGATCACCCCGGCGACATCGACTGAGCGGACGTCCGGTCCGCAAACCGAGCGTACTGATGATCTCGTCGCGTCGGGGTGGATATCGAAAACACCGCTATCGTGGGATCGGTGACCCGCCTTGGATTCCGCGCGTTGAAGGTGCTCCCCGCCGTGGCGCTGTGCGCGCTGACCGTCGGCTGTGCCCAGACTCCGCACACCGCGCACTCCTCCGAGAAAGCGCGCCCTGTGCCGACCGGTTCACTCGACACGCTGGGCACCACCTCGCAGGCGGCCACGACCACCCCCGCGCCGGTGACCATCACGCCGACGCGATCCGCCCCCGCCCAGCCCCCTTTCACCGAGGACGACGCCCGCTACACGGTCCGCCGCTACCTGTCGCGCTGGATCGGGCAGCCGCTCCAGCCCGATGACACCGAGGGCAAGTACCCCCTCGTCTGCGCGGGCTCGACGCTGGCCGACAATCCCGGAAGGCTCACCGGCACAACAGCCTTCGACGCCGACCGGATGACGGCCCGCACCGGCGACACCGGCGCGGCCGTGACCGTCCCGGTGACGAATTCCTCCGCCGTCACCACCGTGCTCACCTTCACCCTGCGCGCCGCGACCCAGGGCTACTGCATCGTGGACATCGCGAGCTGACCCATCGGCCGCCCCGACCGCTTCAGGAACTCCCGCGCCAACTCCCGATACTGCTCCGCGCCACGGGATTTCGGTGCCCACGTGGTGAGCGGTTCACCCGCGATGGTGGAGTCCGGGAACCGCACCGTCCGCGAGATCACCGTGTCGTACAGCTCCGCCTTGAACGTCTCCGCCACCCGGTCCCGCACCTGCCGGCAGTGCAGCAGCCGCGGATCGAACATGGTGACCACGATGCCCGACAGCTCGAGCCGGGGATTGAGTCGTTCGCGCACCTTCTCCATGGTGTCGTTGAGCAGCGCCAGCCCGCGCAGCGAGAAGAACTCGCACTCCATGGGAATGATGACCCCGTCCGCGCAGGCGAGCGCGTTGACGGTGAGCAGGCTCAGCGACGGCTGGCAGTCGATGAGGATGTAGTCGTAGCGATCCCGGATCGGATCGAGCACCCGGCGCATCGAATGCTCTCGGCCCACCTCGTTGACGAGCTGGATCTCCGCCGCCGACAGATCGATATTGCTGGGCAGCAGATGCAGGTTCGTGACGCCGGTCTTGATCAGCACGTCGTCGATCGGCGGCGCCGACCGGCTCAGCAGGTCGTAGACGGTGAGTTCGAGATCGTGGTGCGCGACGCCCAGGGCCGCCGACAGCGCCCCCTGCGGATCGAGGTCCACCAGCAGCACGCGCAGCCCGCACTCGGCAAGCGCGGCACCCAGATTGACCGTCGAGGTGGTCTTCCCGACGCCGCCCTTCTGATTGCACAGCGCAATCACCTGGGCTTCGCCTCCGGTCGCCCCGGCCTCCTCAACAGCAATGTTTGCCGACATTTCGCCAGCCTAACCCGTCACGTGGCGGATCGGTCGGACCCGCTCCGGAGTCCTTTCGCGCATCGTCAAGTGCGGCGATCTATCAGTGATTTTCACAATCCGGGCAATGAGCCAGCATGCCGGACAACGGTGGAGCCCGGCGCGTGCCGGTCATCAGCCGAACGGGTGGCGGTCGTCGGGGCAATAGACCACGACGCCCGCCACATCGAACCCGGATGAACCGGGCATATCACCTTCAGTGATCCGGCAGCACCAGGATCTTCACGTGCTCCTCCGGATTCCGCAGCGCCATGAAGGCATCCGCCACCCCGTCCAGCCCGACCCGCCCGGTGATCAGCGCCTCGGCGTCGATCGCCCCGGACGCCAGCCGCTCCAGCGTGATGTCGTAGGCGTTCTCGTAGGGTCCGTGCCCGAAATTGACCGCGATCCGCCGGAACTGCCCGACCACCGGAATGATCGGCTCGTCCGCGAACGGCGCGGCCAGCACCTGGATCCGCGAGTTGAACGGCATGGTCCGCATGAGCGTGCCGATAATTCCTGCGCGCCCGCTGCATTCATACGCGATGAGAATGCCCGTGCCCGACTGGCCCACCACGCTGTCGCCCTGCGCGACCGCCGTCATCCACGCCTCGATCGGATCCTGCTCGTTCGGATCCACCACGATGTCCGCGCCGACGGCCCGCGCGAGCTCCCGCCGCTTGGGCGAGGGCTCCGAAGCCACCACCAGCCGCGCCCCGTGCGCCTTGGCCGCGATGATCGCGCCCAGTCCGATGGTCCCGCAGCCGATGACCAGTGCCGAATCCTCGGCGGTGAGACCGGATTGCTGCACGTGCATCTCGCCGACGTGCAGCGGCTCGGCCAGCGTCGCATGCTCGAGCGACAGCCCCTCGGGCACGTGCCGCACCCAGAACGCGTCCACCACGATGCTCTCGCCGAACGCCCCGTGATAGTCGTTGGAGTACCCGATGATCGTCGGAATGCCGGTCGCCGCCTCGGTCGCGAGCCCGATCCCCGCGACGCGGTCACCGACCGCGAAATCGGTTACCCCGGCGCCGATTTCGGTGACGGTCCCGGCGTACTCGTGCCCGAGCACGACCGGTCGCTCGGTGTCGAAGGTGGCCAGCGGATACCCGCTGTCCGCCGCCACCTGCACGAACCGGCACGGATCCTTCGACATGGACAGATCGCTGCCGCAGATGCCGCACGCGGCCACCGCGATCCGCAACTGCCCCGGACCCAGTGCGGGCGGCTCGGCCACCTCGGCGGCGGAGAACTGCCCGTTCAGAAACTGTGTGGCGCGCATCGGATCACGCTCCCGTCGCGGCGGTCTCGCCGTAGTAGTCGGTGTGTGCCTTGGTGATCGCGGTGACCAGCTGCCCGATCAGCAGCTCCCGGTTGTCCTGCGCGTACTGCAGGCTGTCCTCGCGGCGGCGGTTGCGATTCTTGAAGTGCGGGATCACCTCCGAGGCGAACAGCTCGTAGCTGCGCTTGGTGTCCTCCCAGCTCGCCATGTCCACGTGCAGGACCAGCATGGTGCCGAACCCGCCGGTCTTCTCGATGAGCTTCTCGATGCGCGCGATCGCCTCGTCCGGCGTGCCGATGATGGCCTGCCCGAATTCGCCGAGGTTGTCATTGCGCCACTGATCGATGATGCCCTCGGGGGTGTCCGCCCACGCCGGCTGCTCGCCGGTCTGCCGGTTCACGTACGCGGCCATCGAACCGATGCGGCGGCTCACCGCGCGCTCGGCGTCGGCGCGGGTCTCGGCGAGGAAGATCGGATTGACCAGCCGCCACCGCGACCGGTCCGCGGTGTGCCCGTGCTCGGCGCACACCTTCTCGTAGACGCCCCAATTGCGGTCCAGCACTTCGAAACCCATGGGCGAGCTGGCCGCCAGCGACAGCAGCGACAGCCCGTGCGTGCCGGCCAGCACCGAGCCGTTGGGGGAGATGGTGGAGGCGGTGGCGACCTCGATGCCGGCCGGATCGTAGGTCGGCAGCTGGGCGCGGGCGTCGCGCAGGGTGAACCAGTCGGTGGTCATGTTCACCACCTCGCCGCGCAGCAGCGCGAGGATGGCCTCGAGCGCCTCGCCTTGGCGGCGGCGCTGATCCGACGGATTGATGCCCATCATGTGCGCGTCGAGCGGGATCTTGCCGGGGCCGGTGCCGAAGATCAGGCGGCCGCGGGTCTGCAGGTCCAGTTGCGTGATGCGGTCGACGGTGACCAGCGGATGGTGATAGGGCAGCGACACCACGCCGGTGCCGAAGCGCAGCCGCTCGGTGCGTTCGGCGGCCGCGGCGATGAAAACGTCGGGCGCGGGCACGATCTCGGCTCCGGTCGAGTGGTGCTCGCCCATCCACGCCTCGTCGAAGCCGAGGTGGTCGAGGTGTTCCATGAGATCGATGTCGCGACGCAGCTGCAGGGCCGGGTCGGCGTCGAGGGGGTGGTACGGGGCCAGGAAGGCCCCGAATTTCATCGATTCAGCGGTCCACACGGATGGATCTCCTTCACCCAGTGCCCCGGGCTTCGTCGCCCGGTGCGGTTCCCCGAGTAAACATGGATCAACTGATCCATAAGTTTGGCTGTCCCGGTGAGTGGGCACGATTCGAAAACGCAGGTAGTGAAGCTGATTCAACGTCGATAATGAGCGCTGTGCTGTGCCGAAATCGGATTGTCGAACCAGTTCTGGGCCCCGCGATGCCGGCCCCGCGTCTCCGATGTGCCAAGCTCATGCCGTGACCGTCCCCATGCAGAACCGCCAGGGCAATGCGACCCGCACCCGGCTGGTGAAAACCGCCGAGCGCCTGTTCGCCGCCCACGGCGTGGACGCGGTGTCGGTGCGCGCGGTGAACGCCGCCGCCGGCCTCGGCCCCTCCTCGGTCAACTACCACTTCGGCACCAAGGACGACCTGATCGCCGCCGTGCTGCTCGATCTCGGCGCGACCGTCCGCGACCGGATTCGCGCCAATGCCGACGTGCTCGCCGCTCGCGCCGAAGCGCCCACCGCCGAGACCCTGGTCCGCGCGGTCACCGAGCCCTATCGAGACCTGTTGCTGCAGCACCGGACCCGTGGCATGCGCTGGATCAAGATCGTCACCCAGCTCTCCCTGCACTCGCATCCCGCCCTCACCGCCGCCGAGCAGGACCTCCCCGATCAGCTGCACGTTCAGCTCCGCCGCGCCTTTCCGCACTCGGATCCCAGCCGCCTCGAGGCGCGCTGGGCGATCTCGCTCATGGGTTTCCTGCAGGCCCTGAGCCGCGCGGACGAATGGCATCCGGGTGCGACCCCACCTCCTGCCGAGGAACTGGCCGCCCTCTACGAAGACCAGGTCGTCTTCCTCATCGGCGGCCTCGACCGTTTGCTGGGCGGAACCGGCCGCTGAATCGCCGGTGACGCACAAGTGGACGAAACATGACATACTTCGCCCACTCCCAGCTCGAAAGCGGTTGCCCATGCCCGAAGATCCCGAACTCGCCCAGGCCCGTGTCCTGGCCCGCGAGCTCCTGAGCCACGCCGATATGCTGACCCGCGAGCTGCAATACGTCTCGCGCCCCGAAGCTCAAACCCGCGCCCAGGCCGACCTGACCGCGGTCAAGCGCCAGCTCGACGGCCTGCGCCGCCGCTTCCCGGAAGTCGCCGACGCCCCGGACACCCTCGCCAGCTGAGCGCCGATTCAGCGGTCCCGCAATCCATACACGATCCCGAGCTGGCCGCCCGGCTGTCGGAGGTGTCCTTGCCGGCGCTGCTCCTCCGGGGCGAAAGCGACGGCATCGCCACCTCCGCCTACGCAGCCGCCCATGCCGCTGCATTCCGCGATGCTCGCCTCGAAATCATCTCCGCCGCAGGCCATCTCCCGCATCTGGAACAGCCCCGGGTAACGTTCGCCCACCTCGACGCCTACCTGCGCCAGCTCCGGGCAGGCGCCTGACGCCCGCGGCCGGGGCGTGCCCGTGTCGGCGAATCTCGTTGCCGGGCGCGGTGATTCGTGGTGATCGCGCGACGGGCCGACGCGGTCGGCGACGGCGCGGCCCGGACTAGGCGCTCGGGCGGACCGGCTGGTCGGCCGATTCGCCGGACCAGCTGATCCGGTGGTCGAACATCCAGTTCAGCGAGCCCACGCCCTGCTTGGCGGCCCTCTTCAGGAAGAACGGCGTCAGTTGGCGGACGAGGAAGCGGGCCAGGCCGTTCTGGGCCTTGTCGCCGCTGGTTTCGGCGCCGTACGCGACCACCCGCTCGACCCGGTCACGGCGGCGGTGCTCGAATTCGGCCAGGGCGGTGGCGGTCTCGGGCAGGTCGCGCAGGCAGATGGCCAGGGTCACCGCGTCCTCGACGGCCATGGAGACGCCCTGGCCCGAGGATGAGGCCACCGCGTGGGCGGCATCGCCGATGATGACCATCCGGTCGTTGTGCCAGGTGGGGACCGACGGCATGTCGTACTGGTTGAAGCCGGTGACGAAGGTGGCGTCGGGGGTCGCGGCGACGATGGCGGCCGCGGGGCCCCGGTCGGCCGCCAGCATCCGTGCCAGCTGGTCGCGCCACTGCGCGCGCGTCGTGGATGCCACTGTCTGCTTCGAAAGTTCCTGTGCGCCGGGCATGTTCGCGAACCACCAGATCTCGCCGCCGGGTGCGACCAGATAGCCGAAGAAGGCCTTCTTGCCGAAGATCATGCTGTAAACGCCCGGCCGCAAACCGAGTTCGTGAACCAGGGCCGGGTCGGTGACGAATCCGCCCAGGCCGTAGATGCCCAGGTAGTGGGCCTTCGGCGCATTCGGGTCGATGATCTCCCGGGTGCGGGAGTGGATGCCGTCCGCGCCGACGAGCAGGTCGGCCTCGGCCCGGCTGCCGTCGGCGAAGGTGGCGACGACGCCGCCCGTGGCCGTCGCTTCCGCGTCGACGAGTCGCTTGCCGAACTCGTACCGGATACCGCGCCGTGCGGCTTCGGCATTGAGTGCCCGGTACAGGTCGCGCCGCTTCACGCTGTGGGTCACGGTGCCGTCGGGCAGCGTGCCGCCGATGGGCATGTCGGTGATGTGCTTGCCGGCGCTGGTGTAGAAGCTCAGTGTGTCGGTGGCGTGGCCGGTGTCCATGACGATGTGGTGGGCGTCGATCTCGGCCAGCGCGGACAGGCCGTTCACCGCGACTGTCAGATATGCGCCGATCTGCCCGGCGGCCGTGTCCGTGTAGGCCTCGTAGACGACGGCTTCCCAACCAGCCTGCTGCAGTGCCATCGCGGTGACGGGACCGGCGATGCCGCCGCCGATGACCAGTGCCTTCTTCATGCCGTGTCTCCCTCTGAACTCTCTTGAGTGTGATGTATCTTGGTTATCAAGATATAAATAGTTTGACGATCAAGAGGTTTGAATGTCAAGAGAAAATCTGGACGAGTTGCGTGCCCGGGTCGGACAGGAGTCTCAGGCGTTGCAGGCAGCCGTCGACGATGTCGACCAGGCCGCCGCGACCGTGCTCGGCGTCAATCGCACCGACCTGCGCTGTCTCGAGGTGCTGGTCCGGGGTGAGTCGACGCCGGGCGCACTGGCGGCCGAATTGGGCCTGACCAGTGGCAGTGTCACGACGATGCTGGATCGGCTCGCGAAGCTCGGTCACGTCACCCGCGAGCCGGAACCGGGCGACCGGCGCAAGGTGCTGGTCCGCATCACTCCGGCGACCATGGCCCGGGCCTGGGAGATATACGGGCCCATCGCCGAGGAGGGTGCGGCCGAGATGGCGGGCTCGTCGGCCGCCGAGCTGCGCACCATCCTCGACTTCCTCACGCGCAGCCGCGAACTCCAGCAACGCCACCGTCGGCGAATCTCGGCCCTGCCCAAGGCGGTTCGGGGTTCGTAGTCGAGGGCGGTGATCGGTACTGACAGTTCGTGCCGGAATTGTCCGAATAACTGGACGCTCTGATTAGTTAGCTGTAGCGTCACTGCACGATTCGCGAGAGGCTTGCTGGCGCATGCTCTTCCGGCGGTTCACCGGCTCGGCTGTGCCGAATGCCAATCCATTGCTTTATTGGTCGATCGTTCTTTCGCGCGCGGTCGGGAGCGAGATGAGAACGACTGAAGTGTGAGGGACGTCGTTGTTCGCAGTGTCCGTCAGGGCTGTGGTCCTGGCTCTGAGCATCCTGACCGCGGGGGCCGTAGGCGCCGCCCCCGTGTCGGCTCAACCCCTGTATCCCACGCAGGATCCCGATCCGTTCTACGGTCTGCCGGCCGATCTGGGTGCGCTCGCGCCCGGTGACGTGGTCCGGACGCGCAAGATCGATACCGGGCTGTACGTGGGCACCGAGGGCTGGCAGGTGGCCTTCCGCAGCACCAACTCCCAGGGTCAGCCGATCCTCGGCATGACCACGGTGCTACTCCCGGTGGGGGTGTCGAACCCGCCGCTGGTGTCGTATCAGGCGCTCATCAACTCCCTGGGCGCGCAATGCAATCCGTCGCGCTCGCTGTTCAACGGAGAGCTGCAGGACGGCGTGGGCGCCATGCTGCCGATCGGGCGCGGCTGGGCCATCTCGCTGCCCGACTATCTGGGGCCGAATGTCGCCTACGGCGCGGCCAAGCTCAGCGGCATGGTGACCCTGGACAGCGTGAAGGCGGTCCGCAAGGCCACCGAGCTGGGACTCGGGAAGTCGCCCGTCGCGCTGGCCGGGTATTCCGGTGGCGGCATGGCGACCGCCTGGGCCGCTGCCCTGCAACCCGAGTACGCGCCGGACCTGAAGCTCGATGCCGTTGTGGCCGGGGGAATTCCGGCCGATCTCGAGCAGATGGCGCTCTCTCTGGGTTTCGAGCCGCACCCGGGCTTCGGCCTGGCCTTCGCGGCGGCCATGGGCCTGGAGCGCGAATACCCGAACCGCCTGCCGATCTCGGATCAGCTCAATGAGAACGGGCTCTGGTTCCGCGAATTCACCCACGACGCCTGCCGTCGCTTCCTGCTGTTTCACGGCGCCTTCCGCAACGCCGACCAGATGGCGGCCTCCAAGAGCCTGATGGACAGTCCGGAGGCGCACGCGGTACTGCGGGAGAACAGCCTGCGCTACTTCCCGGGCACGCCGGCGGTCCCGACCTACTTCTGGCAGGGGCGGTTCGACACGCTCACCTTCTTCGATCCGGCCGCCGAGGTCGCCGACCGGTACTGCAAGGCCGGTGTGCCGCTGGTGTTCCGGCCCTTCGAAATCGCCGAGCACATGACCACGGCCGTCGCCGGATTCGCCGACGCGTGGAACTACGTGGAATCACGTTTCCGCGGAGATCCGGTCCCGGTGAGCTGCTGATTCTGGCCGCCCACCGCCAGGTGTGCGCCTGGCCGGTGCAGGCGCTGGTACCTCCCGGTTCAGGTGCTCAGCGGGGCCGCTGACCACATCGGACCATCTGCTCGGCTAGCCCGCTGGTTCGCGGCAGCTCGGCGTGCGTTCTCGGCGGTGAGCAGCTCGACCAGGCCGGGGAAGCGCCGCGTCAGGTCGGCTCGGCGCAGCTGGGCCATATTGCTGTTGCCGCGGTTGATCTGACGGATCAGCCCGGCCTGGCGCAGCGCTCGAAAGTGGTGTGTCCGAGTGGCTTTCGACACCGGGAGCCCGAATGAACTGCAATGTCGTTCCGCGCCGTCGGCATCGGCGAGGAGGGCCAGGACGACCTCCATGCGGTGCCGGTCGGCGAGGGCCGCCAGCACCGCGCCGAGGTCCATGTCCTCGGGCTCCGGCTCATCGTCGGCCATCCACCCACCTCCTTCAGGTACGACTTGCATCGTACCTCACGCCCGGCTAGCGTCCGAAGGTATGACAGATCTCGTACCTGATGATCGGACCCCCTTCGCGCTCATGGGCCTGGCCCACCCCAAACCCGAACGCGTTGACGAACTCCGAGAGCTACTCCTCTCGTTCGTCGCACCGACCCGCGAGGAAGCCGGCGCGCTCGAATACCACTTCCACGAAGACGCCGCCGACCCCTCGACCTTCGTGTTCTACGAGGTTTGGCGCTCGAAAGCCGACCTCGACCGCCACCTCGAACTCCCGCACATGCGCGACTTCTGGCAGCGCCGCATGGACTACCTCGAACGCGACCTCGAAATCCGTTACCTCTCGATGCAAAGCCCCTACCCCCACCCGATCCCAGCCTGACGCGAGCGACCTCGTCCGCGTCAATGACGTTCGGCACCAGCGGCTTTCGCGGTCGACCCGTCCCCGCGTTCGCAGACGATCAGACCGCAGCGTTCGTGGTTGATCGGGTGGAGTGTTCGTGGTCGATCGGGCCAAAGCCTCCACGGTCGATCTGGCGCCGGTGTCCGCGGTCGATCGGGCGCAGCGTTCGCGGTCAATCGGCCAATTCTGCCAGCCGAGAAGCGATTCCGGCGCGGCTGGTCAAACCGAGTTTGCGCAGGATGCGGCCGAGGTGATCCTCGATGGTGCGGGGGCTCAGGTAGAGCTGGGCCGCGATCTCCTTGTTGGCGAGGCCCTTGGCGGCCAACTCGGCGACCTCGCGCTCCCGCTCGCTCAGCTTCGTCGCTCCGGAGACCGTTCGATGTCCTGCGAGTCGACGTTGGACGGCCGTCGCGGCACGCTGGAGTTCCGTGGCTCCGGCTGCCGCGAATTCGGCGCGGGCGGAGGCGATTCGGGCGGTGGCCGTGGTGAAATCGCCGCGCCGCCCTGCTATCTGCGCCGCCACCAACAGGGCCTGCGCGCGGAACACCGGCATATCGGCCCGCGCATACGCTTCGGCGGAGTCCTCGGCGGCGCGTTCGGCGGGGAGGAGATCCCCACGGGCGCACAGGTATCCGGCCCGAGCCCGGGCAGCCGCAGCCAGCGCGCCGGGTAAGCCCAGGCGCTCGGCCACATCCTCCGCCTGGGCCAGCAGGGTTTCGGCCGCACCGAGGTCACCTCGATCGACGGCGCTCAGGCACGCGACGGAGAGCTCGGCCGCTCGCATCGGGTGCAATCGGCCGCCGTTGGCTGCGCCGTCTTGTAGTGGCTCCGCCCGTCCAGGCAGTATGCGGTCGCCTCGGAGCGGATCTCGCGGTTGTGGTCCCGGCGGCGGACCAGGGCGCAGGTTCGTATCTTCGGCCGCTGTAGCTGCGGGTGTGCGAGGGCTCGGTTGCTGGGTGGGCAGCTCATCCAGGTTGAGGCGGGTGGCCAGTTCCAGGAGGGCTGCCTCGACCGCGCCGCGCCACCAGCGGACGGCGGGGCGGGGGAGGGCGTTGAGGTCTCGCCAGCATTGGATGACGTCCGCGCGCGGCGAAGTTGCCTCCAGGACACGGAGTTTGAGGGCTCCGGCCAGTGGGGCGATACCTGGGTACGCGTAGAGTTCGGCGGTTTCGACGGCGTCATCGGCGGCGGCGAGGGCGTCCGCGTAGCGTCCCAGCTTGGCCAGCGAGTAGGCCTGTACTGTCAGGAGTTCGGGGAGGATGAAGCTGCGGCCGCGGCGGCGGCTGACGCGGATGGCCCGCTCGATGTGGGTGAGGCCGGTGCGCTGGTCGTCGAGGAAGTACGCCATCCAGCCGAGGGCGGAGACGGCGTGGATGCCGTCGAGCAGCTGAGTGTCGGTGAGCTGTGCGAATTCCCGCTGCGCGGCGCGGTAGTCGGCTTCGGCGGCGCGCAGGTCCAGGTCATTGAGCCGGCCCATGCTCCGCAGTGTCACCGCGGCCGCGCGCATGGCCGGATCGTGCACGGCTTCGGAGGTGAACAGCTGCCGGACTCGTTCCGCGCCTCCGGCGTCGTGGTTGTCCTGGATCTCCAGGATGGCCAATTCCAGCCGGGCGGGTCCGTGTTCGTGACTGCCGGGCCGATCGACCAGCCGGGTCAGCAGGTTTCGCGCGCTGTCCACGCGCCCGAGGATCCGTTCGCAGCGCGCATGGAGGAGAACCGCTTCGACCTGCTCGGGGGTGGGATCGCCCGCAGTGCCCGGCAGCAGGGGTTCGAGGGTCTCGCGCGCGGATTCCGCGGATCCCGAGAGCAGCAGCGCCCGGCCGAGCAGGACGCGGGCCGGAACATCGGCGCGCCCACCCGAATCCGGCTGAGCGTCGAGGGCCGCGGCGATCCAGCGGGCACTGGCGGCCGGATCGGTGCCGAGGGCCTGCTCGGCGGCGCAGAGCAATTCGACCGTAGCGAGCTCGTCGCGACCCAGGGCGTGTTCCAGGTGGCGGGCCCGGGCGAGCACGGGAGCGTCCTTGGCGCGGAGCACCTGTGCGGCGCGAGCGTGCGCGGCCGCCCGCCACCCGTGCCCGGCCAGCCGGTACGCCGCCGCGCGTACCAGCGGATGGCGGAAGCTCACCAGGCCGGCGGTGACGCTGACCCAGCCGCGCCGCGTGAGATCGTCGATCGCCTCGCGCAGGTCGGCCGGTGCGACTTCGGCCGTGCCGCAGAGCAGTTCCACGTCATCGGTGCCGCCGCACACCCCGATCGCCTGCGCGACCAGCCGCTCCCGGGCGGGCAGGTGTGCCAGTTCGGCCCGGATGGTCCGGTCCAGTGCGGTCTGATCCGCCGGTGCCGCGGCCGGATCCTCGGCTCGAATCGTGGCGTCGAAATCGGCCGGGGTGAGTTCGGCGAGCAGTCGCAGATACAGCGGATTGCCGTGCGCTGCCGCCACCACCTGCGTGCACCGGCCCGCCGGCAGCTCCGGCAGTAGCGCTCTCGCGTCGGCATCGGACAGCGGCGGCACCGCGAGGTGTCTGCTCGCGACGCCCGGTGCGCGCAGCGCGGATCCGAGCGATTCCGGAAATTGCCCTTCGCGGTAGGCCAGCACAATGCGAGCCGATTCCGGCCGCTGCCGAATCAGCAGTGCCAGCGCCCGCATCGAGGCGCTATCGGCCCAATGCGCATCATCGATGATCAGCAGCGTCGGCGTGGCTTCGAGCCGCTGTCGAATCCATCGGGCCGAGTCCCGGGTATCGGTCCCGATTTCGCTTTCCGTGCCGCCCAGTCGATCCGCGATATCGCGCACGAGATAGTGCGGTGTGGGCTGATCGTATTCGGTGCCCGCGACGGCGACCGTCCGCCACCGGCCCGGCTCGAGCCTGTCCGCGAATTCCGAAAGCAGCCGCGATTTTCCGATTCCGGCCGGGCCCTCCACCAGGAATACACCGTCTCCACCGGGAGCGTGGCAGGCCGCGTTCAGGGTGGAGAGTTCGCGGGTGCGGCCGACGAATGGCTGGATCGCGCACTCCTTTCCGAGTGAACGGCCTTCGGGTGAGCCTAACTCGGCACTCTCGCCTCTCGGCCCCCGCCCCGATCCCGTGGTTTCACGGATGCTGTGGCGTGCGGAAACGGGTTGGGTAGTCCGGGTTCGATCGATTGGCGAGTGGGAGAGGTACGTAACTTCAGATGCAGAGGATTTCGTCGAGTGCGCGGCGGCTGGTCCCCGTGATCCTGGCCATTGTGGCCCTGGCCCTGGCGGGTTGTTCCGCCGTGCAGAAGGGCGCCGATGTGGTCAAGGACGCGGGCAAATCCGATACCGGTCGCTCGAAGGTCGGCGATTGTATCGATGTCATCGAAGGCTCGATGATCGATTCCAAAACCGCGCCGGTGGACTGCGGTTCCCCGAAGGCGGTGTACCAGGTCGCCAAGGTCTACAGCAGCAAAACCGATTGCGCAGCCGATTACACCTCGTACGAGGAAACCCTCAATGGCATGTCCATGGCATACCTGTGCCTGGCCCCGAATTTCAAGCAGGGCGCCTGCTATCACGAGAGCATGCTGACCGGATACCAGTACGCCGAATGCGGCACCTCCAACGCCAGCTTCCAGGTCCTGACCCGCATCGACGGCCAATCCGACGAAACCCTGTGCGGCGAGGACGCCGACAGCGTCATCACCCTGGCCGAACCCCGGACCACCTTCTGCCTCGAGAAGGTGTGACCCCCCTCAGATTTTCCCGACGCACTGTCGGTAACATCCCGACGGTGCGTCGGTAAAAGTGCCCGGCGCCGGACAAGGGAGTTCGGATGTTCCTGGCGGTGCGCGAACTGTGGTTCGCGCGAGCGAGATTCGGGTTGATGGCCGCGGTCGTCGCCCTGATCGCGGTGCTCATCGTGATGTTGGCGGGCCTGTCGTCGGGCCTGGTCGACGACGGTGTCTCGGGATTGAAGGCCATGCCCGTGGACGCCTTCGCCTTCGCGCCGAAGACGGAGACCGAATCGGCCTTCACCCGCAGCACGGTCGACGACGGACAGGTCGCGGCCTGGCGCGAGCGGGGCGATGTCGCCGATGCGGCGCTGTTCGGAAACACGCTGGTCAATGCGAAGACCGGCAACGGGGTCGCGATCGATCTCGCGCTGTTCGGGGTCGAGCCGGGGTCGTTTCTGGCCCCGAGCCCGGCAGAGGGGTCCGGGCTCGGGGCGCCGGACGGCATCGTGGTCAGCCCGACCACCCTCGACAAGGGCGTCCGCATCGGCGATGTGGTGATCATCGACCGCATCGGCACCTCACTGCGGGTCGTCGGCGCGACCGCCGAACAGCGCACCTTCGGGCACGTGAACGTCGCCTATGTGCCGCTGCGACTCTGGCAGGAGATCCACGCCGGACTGCGGCCCGGCGACATCGCCCGGCCGGAGATCTATCACGAGGCCAATGCCGTGGCGCTGCGTGCGCGGCCCGGCGGCATCGATCTGGCGGCCGGAGACCGCGCCGCGGGCACGCACGGCATGACGCTGTCGGCCTCCTTCGATGCTTCTCCCGGCTACTCGGCCGAAATGTCGACCATGACCCTGATCCGGGTCTTCCTCTACGCCATCTCGGCCCTGGTGGTCGGCGCGTTCTTCATGGTCTGGACGGTGCAGCGCACCCACGAGCTGGCGGTGCTGCGGGCACTGGGTGTCTCCACCGGATATCTGTTGCGCGACAGCCTGATCCAGGCCGCGATCGTGCTCGTCGCCGCGACGGCCGCCGGGGTCGGCGTGGGAGTGGGCGGCAGCCGGTTCGTCGGCGGCATGCCCTTCGCGCTCGAACCCGGCGCGGTCGCGGTCGGTGCGGTACTGCTGATCGTGATGGGCATGCTGGGTGCGGCGCTGACCACGTTGCGCGTCACGCGGGTCGACCCGCTCGAGGCTCTGGGGGCGCAGCGATGAGCGTCGAATCGATTGTCCGCCAGGGCATCTCGCTCAGCGATGTCTCGCTGACCTTCGGCAGCGGCGACCATGCCGTGGCGGCCCTGGACCGCATCGACCTGACCGTGCGGGCGGGCGAGCTGCTGGCCGTCGTGGGACCGTCCGGATCGGGCAAATCCACGCTGCTCGCGGTCGCGGGCGGGCTGGCCCGGCCCGACACCGGGGAGGTGCTGGTGCACGGCACCGAGATGACGACCCTGCCCCGGCGGCAGTTGGCGCGATTCCGCCGCGAGCACATCGGGTTCGTGTTCCAGACCGGGAATCTGATTCCCGCGCTGACCGCCCGCGACCAGGTGCGGCTGCTCGATCGCACCGGCGGGCGGAAGCGCGGCACCGCACCGGCCTCGAGCGGCCCAGCGGATCCGGATGCCCTGCTCGCCGCCGTCGGCATGGCCGCGAAGGCGGGGCGGCGGCCGCATCAGCTCTCCGGCGGGGAACGCCAGCGCGTCGGTATCGCCCGCGCGCTCGCGACCGACCCGACGCTGCTGCTGGTGGACGAGCCGACCGCGGCGCTGGATCGCGCCCGCAGCCACGAGGTGATCGAGCTGCTGGCCCGGCAGACCCGCGAGCGGAAGGTGGCCACCATCATGGTCACCCACGATCACGACATCCTCGGCCACTGCGATCGGGTGCTCACCCTGGTGGATGGGAGACTGAGCGGGTAACCCCCTACGAGGAGATCAGGTGCCGAGGATCCAAGCCGCCACGCTCGCCGAACATCGCGAGGCGCAACGCCGCGCCCTGCTCGACGCCGCGCGCGCCATCCTCACCGAGGACCCGGCCCGCCCGCCCACTCTCACCGAGGTGGCGGCGCGCGCCGGGCTCGCCCGCCCCAGCATCTACCAGTACTTCTCCTCCCGCGACCAGCTGCTCGCCGAGCTGCTGGCCGACACCTTCCCGCAGTGGGCGCGACGGGTGGCGGAGCGGATGGCGGCCGCGTCCGGTCCGGCCGATCAAGTTCTCGAATACGTCCGCGCCAACCTGGAATTGGTCGCGAGCGGTGAGCACGCCCTGGCCCGCGTGCTCACCACGATCATCGACGACGATATCGCCGCCTACAGCCGCGAACTGCACGAACAGCTCCGCACCCCGCTGATCGCCGCGCTCGAGACGGCCGGTGCGGCCGACCCGGCCGCCACCGCCGGACTCATCGACGGCATCGTGCATGCGGCTTCGCGGATGCTCGAGGGTGGCCAGGACGCCGACCGGACTGTCACGGCCGCAACGGAATTGGTCGCACCCTACCTGTCGGCGCTGTCGCCGAGCGCGGCCGGTCGGCGCTGAAATCGCTGACAGAGAAGCTCGGGAACACACCGCTGAGGCCGCGCGGGGCGGTGGAGCGACCTCACCGGAGCGCGAACGGCGGCAAGGTGAGTCAGCGTCCGCACGATCGGGGAGCGGTACTGGTCAGCGGCCCTGCGCGAGACGCGTCAGCAGGATCACGCCGCCGAACAGATGGATATCGGAGGGTGTCCGGAGGGTTTGTCCAGTCGTCCTAGGCTCTGTATCAACTCCGGTGGGCCACGCGTGGCGCGGCAATCGAGGCGGCACCGGCGAATGTGAGACAGAGCGATTGGCCTCACTGCTTCTGGTAACCGGTTGCGGCGTTGCGTACTTGGTCGACGTAGACGGCGGAGTGGTTGTAGGCCAGGATGGCTCGGCGCCAGCCATGGGCGGTGGCCAGGTCGCCGCCGGCCGCGCACAGGTAGCGGCCCGCGGCCAGGGCCGCGTCGTCGATATCGTCCGGGCTACCCGAAAGATCGCTGGTGGCCGCTGGTTTGCCGCTCTGCAGGGTGCTGGCGAGGGTGTGGTAGTCGGTGCCGGCGCGCACACCCCAGCGTTTCCAGGTGTCGGGGATGAACTGGAACGGACCCATTGCGTGGGCATACACCGTGTGCCCGGCCCGGGCCGTGGCGGTGGGGTCGACGATCCGGGCGTTGCCGCCGGTGCCGTCCAGGGCGATTCCGCGGATCGGTGGCCGCAACAGACCGTCGGCGGCAATGGTGGCACCGCCGAAACGGGCGTGATCGCTTTCCACACGGGCGATTCCAGCCAGGGTGACCCACCCGAGATGGCATCCGGGCTGCGCCTTCGACATCACCACCGTCGCATATCCGTAAGCCTGCAGCGCGCGCACGGGAATTCCGTATTCCTCGGACCGCGCTCGAGCCCAGTCACGAAGCTGGTCGAGTGGCTGTTCGAGCGCGTCGAGGCGAATCGCCGGCACCGGCTCACCCGCACGGGGCGGCTCCGGATCGGGAGTTCGATCGGATGCGCCGCATCCCGAGAGGATTGTCGCAATCGCGGTCACCAGCAGCGCCGGGAGCGCTGTCATCGCACCCCGGCCGCGCGGGCCAGGTGGAGAGGAATTCGTCATCGGCCCTCGAAATTCACTGTCGCGGTGGGTCTTCCATCCGGGTTACTTGGCCGGGACGGGCGCAGACGTCGCGGGGTTCGGCTTCGTGGGCTTGGGGGCCGCCGGGTGACGTGGAGTCGTGGTCGGTGGGTGCGCAATCGTCGGCTGGGGCGGTGGTGGTGCCGGCTTCCGCCCGGTCGTCTTAGTGGTTGGCGGTGTCGTCGGAGTGCGTCGGTCCGTTGTGGTTGTCGGCTTGCCGGACGGTGTCGTCTGCCCGGCGCTTGCCGGTGTCGTCGTCCCACCGATAGACGTCGTGGTTACCGGAATGGACGTCGTGGTTGTCGGGACCGCTCGCGTTGTCGTCGGGATGACCGTTGTTGTCGTCGTCTCGGTCGGCGAGGGACTCGTCGACAGGGCGGTGGTACTGAAGGGGGCGACGACCATCGGAACGGTGGTTGTGGTGATGGGATCCTGGCTGGGGCTCACGCCGGGCTGAACAATCTGGCTCGCGTCCGATGGTGGGGCGACCTGCACCGAAAAACCCGCGCTCGCACTGATACTCGCGCTGAAGGATGGACCGGGTGCCGGGGCGGAGGTCGGGGTATCGGTGGTCGTCGTGGCCGGATCGCTCGCGGTGGGCTCGGTCGACTCACCGGTGGCCGGGTCGGTCGCAGGGGCTGCCTCGCTGCCGAGGGTGTCCGTTGCCGCGGTGTCATCCGGAACGTCTACATCATTCGGGGCTTCCGATACGTCGGCGACATCGCTGATGGCTCCGACCTGGGTGGTCGAATCCGCCTCGCTCGACGTCTCGGAGACATCCGACGACGCCAGAACATTGCTCGCCCTTTCGTTTCGCCGCGAATCCGTTGCCAATACGGACCCCCCGATGAGGAGCGCGATCAGCGCCGCGGCGGCCGCGGCGTGGGGCAGATGCCGGCGCGCGTCGCGGACCGTGCGATGCGGCAATTTCTGCCGAAGGTCGAGGAATTCGGTGGCATCGGTGTCAGGCGTACCGGCGGGTCCGGTTGCGCTGGAATTGTTTCGGCCGGATTCGTTGTCATCCAATGACTGCATCAGGAATTCTTGTCTTTCCGAAATGAATTCTGCCCGTCAGGACTTCTGCATTTCTGGTCAGCCGAGTGCCGCCGGGGATTCGGCGTGCGGGATGAGTAGCCGCGAACTGCCCGAGCCGTCGGCCGGGACCGCCCAGATATCCGAATCGGTGCCCCGCGCAATGGCGTAACCGATCGTGTTCGAATCCAGCCAGGCCGGCTGGTCGTCCACGCTGCGGGTTTCGGCCAGCGGGGTCCGCGCGCCCGAGGCCAGATCCAGTACGGACAGCCGCCAGCCCTTCCCGGGGTTCCCGTCGATCGGCGACTTGAAGGCGATCCGCCGGCCGTCCGGGGACAGCGATGGGCACTCCACGTTCTGCCCGATGGTGCGAATGCTCTTCGCCGCGATATCACCTTGCACGAGAAAACGGCGTCCGTCGGTGGCCATCGTGGCGTAGAAGGTGTTGTCGTCGGCGGCGAACGTGATACCCCAGAAATTGAGATCGCCCGCGGTGTAGGGACGGCCGTCCAGGGTCACCGGGAGGAATTCCAGCGAGTCGATCATGTCCCCGGTGTCGAGGTCGATCAGTCCGGCGCGGGTGGAGAACCGTCCGTTGTTGTACGAGTCGCCCGCCACGAATACCGTCCAGGCCACCAGCCGCCCGTCCCCGGATACCCGGGTGCGGTTGGGCACGCCGACCAGCGGGATCTCCCGCTTCACAGTGAGTGTGCTGTCCAGGATGGCGGCCTGGAAGGTGGAGAGCGCGCCGTCCTGCCGTAGACAGACGCCGGTGCCGCCCGCCGCGTGGACCCGCAGGCAGTCGAGCGCGGATACCGAGCGTGGTCCGCCCGGATCGTCCGTGGCCACCATCGCCAGGCGGCCCCTGCTGTCGGGTGCGGTGCTGCGGAACAGAATTCGTGGCCCGCCGGTGAGACTCAGCGCGTCGGACGCCGATACCGCCGGTGGTGTGCGGGTCGTCACGAACACGCCGTAACCGATCGCGACGGCGGTCAGGAGCACGGACCCGAGCAGTGCGAGCAACATTCGCCGAGTCATGCGTGCTCCTCGGCGAGGTCGCCGGTGCCGGAAGCGTCGGTGTTCGTGGCCGGGATGCCGCGCAGCAGGAGGCCGAGAATGAGCACAGCCAGCGCGACCAGAACCGCGGCGACCCGGCTCGCGCTCGCCGGTCCCCACACCGTCCAGGCCAGCCCGAACAGCACCGAGGTCACCAGGTAGGACAGCGCCTGTCCGGTCTGGATCAGTGCGATTCCCGTGGTACGCAGGGATTCTGGCAGGACCGGGCCGGCCAGCGCGATGAGTACCCCGTCGGTGGCCGCGTAGAACAGGCCGTAGAGGGCGAGCACCACCAGGAGGAGAGCAGTGCCGCCGAACGGCCCGAACAACATCAGATACACCAGCACCAGCGCGGTGTAGCCGCCGAGCACCACCTTCAGCCGGCCGATCTTGTCGGCGAGCATGCCGAGCGGCGTGGCCAGCAGCAGATAGGACAGGTTCGTGCCGACCGCCAGCAACGGGAACCAGTTGACGCTCAGGTGTTCCCGGTGTTGCAGCAGGAGGTAGACGAAGCCGTCGCCGATGGTCACCATCCCGGCCAGGCACGCGGCCAGTACCAATCGTCGCACCGGCGCCATCGCGATGAGGCCGCCCAGCGCCGAGACCGACACCGTGCCCTTGGGTGGCTGTTCGTCGCGGTGATCCCGAACGAACAACACCAGGACGAGGACACCGAACGCGGCGATGCAGAAGCTGGCGACGAACACCGCGTCATAGGCCTGCGCGGTTGCGGCGAGGATGCCGAGCGCGACCAGCGGCCCGGTGAACGCCCCGATCGTGTCCATCGTCCGGTGCACGCCGAATGCCCGGCCGTACAGCTGCGGCGGGGTGGACAGGGTGATCAGTGCGTCACGTGGCGCCGTGCGCAGGCCCTTGCCGGCGCGGTCGATCGCGATCACCGCGCCGATCGCGCCGACGGCACTGCCCACGGCCAGCAGCCCGAGTTTGGCCACCGCCGACAACCCATAGCCCAGGCCGGCGATCAACTTGCGGCGGCGCGTCGAATCTGCGATGTATCCGCCGACCAGCCGCAGCAGCGCCGTCGCCCCGGTGTAGGCGCCGTCGACGACGCCGTAGACGGCGGGGCTCAGGTGCAGCGCGACGACCAGGTACACCGGTAGGACCGCGGTCATCATTTCCGAAGAGATGTCGGTGACCAGGCTGACCGTGCCGAGCGCGAACACGTTGCCGCTCAACAGGAAGAACACTTTCCTGCGCGATGGTTTCGCGCCGTCGTCCCCGGCGTGCGGACGGTCGATCGTGGACAGGTACATGGGTGTGCCACCTCAGTGTGTTGCGGGAGCCGCTCGCGGACACGCCGTCGGCATGCCCGCGAGCGGGGTGATTACCAGCTACCGATCAGTCGCGGACAACCGCGAATGGTCAGTTCCACACGTTGGTGATCTCGGCGGCCGAGTTCAGGTGGGACAACCCGTACGCACTCTCGATGGTGCTCAGGACGTTGTAGTGGTTGATCTGGTTGGAGAAGCTGCCGACCTGGGTGTGCGCGCCGACGAACGTGGTGAAGATGTGGTTCGACGAACTGCCGTTGTCCTCGTCGAAGGTAACGATGAGCAGGCTGTTGTGCGTCTTGGCCCACTGCGCGTAGGCATCCATGTTGTTCTTCAGCCAGGTGTCACCGGTGCCGATCGAACAGTCGTGCATGTCGTTGCACAGGTTGGGCGCGATGTACGAGACCGTCGGCAGGGTCGCGTAGTTCGACGAGTTCGGGAAGTCGCTGTACATGAGGTTGCTGGTCGCGGGCACGTTGCTGAAGAACGGCGCGGCGTTGTGCTTGCGCGCGTACTGGCCGCTGGTGCAGCCGGTGTAGCCGTCCGAAGGCATGCTCTCGGAGTAGCTCTTGAAGCTCTTGCCGGCGGTGATCAGCTGGTTGGCAATGTTGTTGCCGCTGAAGGTGTGCGGGCAGCTGTCGTCGGTGATGCCCTGGGTCGACCCCGAGAACATCGCCAGGTAGTTGGGCTCACTCGGGTGAGTGACCCCGAAGGACTGGGTGAATTTCGCACCCTGGCCGGCCAGGCTGTTGAAGTACGGCGCGCTGGAACTGCCGTTGATCTGCGAGTACGAGTGGTTCTCGAACATCACCAGCACGATGTGATCGAACACGGGCACGGTCGTCACCGCCTGCGCGGTGGGTGAGGTGACAACGGCCGCCGTCGTCACGCCGATGAAAGCTGCGGCCGCAAGCAGTGCGGGCACAATGCGCTTCCTGAACACGAATCCTCCTGAAGGATAACCAACCCTGGCACAGCCAGGTTCGGGAAATCCTGGAGCCGACCCGTGGCGTCGAGCCCAATGTTTCGAAGCCAGTGGGTGTTAGAAAAGTGAACAGATAAAGCGCGGAAGCCATTGTCTGACCAATGTGCTTTTTAGTCAATTGATCTCAAATGTTCAACTGGTCAAATGACCGTGCAATAACTGGGCGAATGATTCGAAATCGGTTGTCGAGTATTCGTTTTGCGTTTCGGTGTAGGTTTGATTGCTGTTCCCGGATGTTTATCGGTTCATACGTATGCCGACTCGGACTGGATTCCTTTGTTTTCGAAGATGATCCGCCCGGAATGCGTTGCGCTACATATGGTTCCGGACCGAGTCGCACCCGCCACGACAGACTCGCTCCGGCTCCATGTGCCGGACAGGCTGCATCACAAGCGATCTCGACCAGCACGCTTCTGGCGTGATGGCCCCACTCGGCCCTGGCGTCAAGCGGAGCCGGCTGAATCCGCGGGCACGAACGCTCGCGTAGAGGTCGGTGAGGCCGCGCGGGCGGGGGCGCGGCCTCACCGGAGTGCGAACGGCTGCAAGGGGAGTCAGCGTCCGCACGATCGGGGGTCAGCGACCCTGGGCGAGGTGGGTCAGCAGGATCAGGCCGCCGATCAGGGTCAATCCGGTCAGCATGACCAGGACGCCATAGGGCAGGCGGGGAATCCGGAAGGTCGAGAGTTGCTGGGGCCTGGTCATTTCGCCTCCGCGGGCGTCGTCTCGGTGACGTGATGGGCGGTCGCGCCCCAGCCGACGTGGGCCTCGGCGCGCATGCGGTCGATCATGTGCGGGTAGTGGAGTTCGAAGGCGGGTCGCTCGGAGCGGATGCGCGGGAGCTCGTAGAAGTTGTGCCGCGGCGGCGGGCAGGAGGTCGCCCATTCGAGGGAGTTGCCGTAGCCCCACGGGTCGTCCACGGTCACGACCTCGCCGTAGCGGTAGGACTTGAAGACGTTCCACAGGAACGGCAGCATCGACGCGCCGAGCAGGAACGCGCCGATGGTGGAGACCTGGTTCAGCAGGGTGAAGCCGTCGGAGGGCAGGTAGTCGGCGTAGCGCCGGGGCATGCCCATGTTGCCGAGCCAGTGCTGGGCCAGGAACGTCAGATGGAAACCGAGGAACGTGGTCCAGAAGTGCCACTTCGCGAGGCGTTCGTCGAGCATACGGCCGGTGATCTTGGGGAACCAGAAGTAGATGCCCGCGAAGGTGGCGAACACGACCGTGCCGAACAGGGTGTAGTGGAAGTGCGCGACCACGAAATAGGTGTCGGACAAATGGAAATCGAGTGGCGGTGAGGCCAGGATGACGCCGGACAGGCCGCCGAACAGGAAGGTCACCAGGAAGCCCAGCGAGAACAGCATCGGGCTCTCGAAGGTGAGCTGCCCCTTCCACATGGTCCCGATCCAGTTGAAGAACTTCACGCCGGTCGGCACCGCGATGAGGAAGGTCATGAACGAGAAGTACGGCAGCAGCACGGCTCCCGTGGCGTACATGTGGTGCGCCCACACCGCGATGGACAGCGCCGCGATACCCAGTGTCGCGTAGACCATGCCGGTGTAGCCGAACAGCGGTTTGCGGCTGAACACCGGGAAGATCTCCGACACGATGCCGAAGAACGGCAGCGCGATCACGTACACCTCGGGGTGTCCGAAGTACCAGAACAGATGCTGGAACAGCATGGTTCCGCCGCTGGCCGGATCGTAGATGTGCCCGCCGAGGTGCCGGTCGTAGTACAGCGCCAGGGCGGCCGCGGTCAGCAGCGGGAACACCAGCAGCACAAGGAAACTCGCGACGACGACGTTCCAGGTGAAGATGGGCAGCCGGAACATGGTCATGCCCGGGCAGCGCAGGCACACGACGGTGGTGAGCATATTGACCGCGCCCAGAATGGTTCCCAGGCCCGAGACGCCCACCCCAAGAATCCACAGGTCCGCGCCGACGCCGGGGGAGTGGATGATGTCCGACAGCGGCACATACGCGGTCCAGCCGAAATCGGCCGCACCGCCCGGGGTGACGAAGCCCGCGGTCGCCATGGTCGCGCCGAACAGATACAACCAGTAGCTGAGCGCATTGAGCCGGGGAAACGCGACATCGGGCGCGCCGATCTGCAAGGGCAGCAGGATATTCGCGAATCCGAAGATGATGGCGGTCGCGTAGAACAGCAGCATGATCGTGCCGTGCATGGTGAACAGCTGATTGAACTGTTCCGGCGACAGGAACTGCATGCCCGGCTGCGCCAGCTCCGCGCGCATGATCAACGCCATCAGCCCGGCGATCATGAAGAACGCCATCGAGGTCACCAGGTACATCTGCCCCAGTACCTTCGGGTCGGTCGTGGTGACCATCTTGTAGAGAAACGACCCCTTTGGTGCGTGCCGCACGGGATGGGGTCGCGTGATCTCGGGTAGCGGCGGGGTTTTCGGGGAAAGGGCGGTCACCCTGCGGACGGTAGTGAGCCGCAGGGTTGCCGGTGAATACCCGTGGGCCGGGCCGATGACCTTCGACGAGCGATCGAGGACCTTGGGCCGCGCCGCCGGTGACCTTCGAACCGAGATCGTCCTCGAACCTGGCTAGGGTGCGGTGGCCGTGGTCACATCGCGCCGGCGCAGGTTCTCGGCGACCTCGAGCTCCCAGACCTCGTTGGCCCGCGAGGTGTCGACTTCGAACTCGAAGCGCCGCACCGACTTCGGATCGACGTCGGCGACGTCGACATAGAACTGCTCGTACCAGCGGCGCAGCTGGTAGACCGGGCCGTCCTCGTCGCAGAGCAGTGGGTTCTCGATCTTGGACTTGTGCTTCCAGATCTCCACGTCCTGCAGGAAGCCCTCGCCGATGCCCTCGGTCATCCTGTCCGCCAGGCGGTTCGCGGTGTCCGCCGGTACGCCGGTGGGCCTCTCCATCGTGATGCCGTACTGCAGGACGAACGAGTCCTGGGTGACCGGGTAGTGACAGTTGACCAGGACGCTGCGGACCTCGTAACCGCTGTAGACATTGAGCAGTGGATTGATCATGTAGGCAGGCCCGAAGTACGAGGCCTCCGATTTCAGCAGCGTGTCTCCGCGGTATTTGGTCGCCATGCCGACGTCCGGGCGGCCCTTGGTCTCGAGGTACTGCGTCGCGACATGGCCCTCGAAGACGTTCTTGAAAAAGGTCGGGAACGCGTAGTGGATGTAGAAGAAGTGGGCCATGTCCACGATGTTGTCGATGATCTCGCGGCAGTTGGAGCCCTCGATGAGGATCGAGCGCCAGGTCCACGGGGTCCAGTCGGGGGAAAGCAATGCCGCGGGGTTGTCTTCGGCGTCGGTGTACGGTCCCCGGATGATCGGGATGGTGACCTCGTCCGGCGGCGGGTTGCCCTCGTGGTCGTGCCAGACGAAGAGCTGGCCGTTGCGCTCGAGCGTGATCCACGCGCGGGTGCGGGCAAGCGGGGGTACCCGCCGCGCATAGGGAATGTCGGTGCAGCGGCCGTGGCCGTCCCAGCGCCAGTCGTGGAACGGGCAGGCGATCCGGCCGTCCTTGACCGTGCCCGTCGACAGGTCGCCACCGAGGTGGCGGCAGTAGGCGTCCAGCACCCGCAGCTCGCCGGTATCGTCGGCCCAGACGGCCAGTTTGGTGCCGAAGGCATTGACCGAGTGGGGTTTCCCGTCCCGGAAAGCGTCCGCCAGGCCCAGGCAGTGCCAGCCGCGGGCATAGCGGGTGGGCATCGTACCCACGTCGATGTCCCGGATCTTTCTGCCGAACCCGTGTGACGTCGTCGCCATCGCACCCTCCTAGGTCTAGAACCAGTTTCAGATCGGTGTCAGCTTCCGATCGGTGGGGTCATCCAGAAAATGGTCGAAAGACTCTTCTTTTAGGGATTTCCGTCCGCTTGTCGCGGACCTCGAGCTGCTCAATAGTGACTGGAACGTGTTCTAGATATGTGGCGGAGAGTGTGCGTTCGCCACCCGACCGGTCAGGAGAACCCGGCAAGATGACCCGTGAAATCACCGAGCGCGTCGAGGCTTTGGTGCCGACCCTGCGCGAGCGCGCCCAGCGGACCGAGGCGCTGCGGCGCATTCCCGACGAGTCGATCGAGGATCTGCGGGAGGCGGGGTTCTTCACCCTGATGCAGCCGCGGCAATGGGGCGGATGCGCCGCCGATCCGGTGGTCTTCTACGACACCGTGCGCACCCTGGCGAGCGCCTGTGGATCCACCGGCTGGGTGGCGGGGATCCTGGGGATTCACAACTGGCACCTGGCACTGTTCGATCAGCGTGCGCAGGACGATGTCTGGGGCCACGACAGCGATGCGCGGATCGCGTCGTCGTACGCGCCGATGGGCGCCGGCGCCGTGGTGGACGGCGGCTATCTGGTCAGCGGTTCGTGGGCGTGGTCCTCCGGGGTGGACCACGCCGACTGGGTCTTCGTCGGCGGGCCGGTGCTCCAGAACGGCAAGCCTGTCGATTTCGGCTCCTTCCTCATCCCGCGCAGCGACTACGCCGTCGACGACGTGTGGAACGTGGTCGGTCTGCGGGGCACCGGATCCAATACGGTTGTCGTCGAGGACGTCTTCGTCCCACGGCACCGCTTCCTGAGTTTCGGCGTCATGAACTCGCTGACATCGCCCGGGCTGCAGCGAAATTCGGAGCCGGTCTACAAAATGCCCTGGGGGACAATCCATCCCACTACGATCGCCACGCCGATCGTCGGCATGGCCTACGGCGCCTACGCGGCCCACGTCGAGCATCAGGGCAAGCGGATCCGGGCCGCGTACGCCGGCGAGCACGCCAAGGACGACCCCTTCGGCAAGATCCGCATCGCCGAATCCGCCAGCGATATCGATGCCGCGTGGCGGCAGTTGTCCGGCAATGTCGCCGACGAGTACGCCCGGCTCCGGGCCGGCGGAGACATCCCGCTCGCCCTGCGCGCCCGCGCCCGCCGCGACCAGGTCCGCGCCACCGCCCGCGCCATCGCCGCCATCGACCGGCTCTTCGAGGCCGCCGGGGCCGGCGCCCTCGCCGACGACACCCCGCTGCAACGCCTCTGGCGCGATGCCCATGCCGGACGCGTCCACGCGGCCAACGACCCCGAACGTGCCTACGTCATGTACGGAAACCACGCTTTTGGCCTCCCGGTGGGGGACACCATGGTGTAGTCGGATCGGGTCGGCGCCTGATCGCCGCGGCAGGGAGCCTGCCGTCGTCAGCTCGCGACGGATTCGACCTTGGCCGTATCGAATTCGACGTATTCGATGCGTGCGCCGCCGGGGTGCCGCACCGTCAGATTGCGGCCGGTGGGAACGTCGTTCGGACCGTCGAGGATGTCGCCTCCGAGGGCGGTGACGATCGTGAGCACCTCGTCCAGGTCGTCCACTATCGCGGTGGCGTGTGTTTCCCGGTAGGGGGCAAGGGCTTCCGGGGTTCCGGCGATGAGCAGGTAGGCGCCGATGCCGGCCAGTTCCAGCTCGCGGTAGGCGAAGCGGAGTCGGGGCTGCTCACCGGTGAGCGCGGTGAATGTGGGCAATGCGGCGTCCAGATCGTCGACGTAGACGCGGGCCAGGGTGCTGAGGACCGTCACTGCGAACTCATTTCGATATTTCCGAATTAACGAAACGAACGTAAGCTGGTGCCCCGGCCATGTCAACCGAACGAGGAACCCGATGCCGCCGCTGACCCAGCCGAATACCGCGGACCTGAACCTGGTGACGGTGCTGCACGCCCTGGGGGACCCGGTCCGGATGGAACTGGTGCGCTTGATGGCCGTTCACGGCGAAATCTCCTGCAGCCCCGACCATCTCGTAATCCCGAGATCGACCCTGTCGAACCATTGGCGCACCCTGCGCGAGGCCGGCCTCACCGTCACCCGCGTCGACGGCAAGGCCCGCTACATGGCCCTGCGCCGGGCCGACATCGACGAACGATTCCCCGGCGTTCTCGACGCGGTGCTCGGGTCCCTCGCTCAGAGTTCTGCCAGTGCCAGTCCGGTGAGCGCGCCACCGGGGCGGGCGATTTCGGTGTCGATGCCGTCGTCGAGGTCGACGAGGCGGATCGCACCGCCGAGATCGCTGACGTAGAACCGGGATTCGCTGATCGCCACCACGCCGATGGCCTCGCGGTAGCCGCTGGACAGGATGGTCACCGGTCCCGGAACCGGGTCGACCGAGGCGCGGTTGAGGGTGTTGCCCGCGGGTTCCGCGCCGCGGTCGGTCCACAGCAGGTTCCCGTCGCCGGACAGTGCCAGGTCGATCGGTTCGGGGAGGTCGTGCCAGAGCACCTCGATATCGGTGCGGGCCGCGGGGGAGGTACCGGTGGGGAGCTCCAGTGGCGCGCGGAAAATGCGGCCCTCACCGGCCTTCGGTGCGCCCTTCTGGGTCCAGTAGAGGTGGCGGCGGTCGAGGTCCAGGCAGATGCCGACCGGCCAATTCCGAGAGTGCACAGCGTCTTCGGGGCCTTCGCCGGTGACCACCAGCGGGCGTAGCTCGCCCCCGGCGAGATTGCAGGTGAGGACCTGCATGCCCTCGCGGTCGCACCAGTACAGGTGGCCGGTGTCGAAATCGGCGGTGAGCTGCTTGCCGGTGGTGAACGCACCGGGCGGGACGATCACCGTGCGATTGCCGCCGTCGAGGTCGGCGCGTTCGAGCATGCCGGTCCGGTGGAAGAACACGGGTTCCATGCCGGGCGTGGGACGTAGGTCGGGTGCGCCCATGCTGGTCCAGTACACGTGCCCGCGATCCTGATCGACGGCGACGCCGTCGGGGTAGGCGTCCAACCCGGTGATCAGGGTGCGCACGTCACCCCCGTCGAGCGAGATCGCGTGCATGGCACGGGCTTTGAGGTCGAGTGCGAGCAGATGTTTCATCGCGGCCTCCTGCCGTCAGAGCCGATTCGGGTCGGGATAGTCGTCGTAGAAGCCGGCACCGGATTTCACGCCCAGCTTGCCGTCGGCGATATAGCGCTTCAGCAGAATGCGCGGGCCCTCGGGTAGATGCGGATTCTCCTGGGCGTAATGCTCTTCGATATCGAGCACCACATCGAGGCCGACGCCGTCCATCATCCGGAACGGACCCGCGTTGGTGCCGAAATTCAGCTTGAACATGGCATCGACATCCTGCGGGGTCGAGACGCCCTCGTAGACGACATCGAGCGATTCGCGTTTCAGCGCCGCCCAGATCCGATTGAAGATGAAGCCGGTGCTCTCCTTACGGCACAGGAAAGGATGCAGACCGTATTCGGGGAACGTCGACATGACGAAGTCGATGATCTCGGGCGCGGTATCGCCATCGGACATCACATCGAGCGTCGTCGACGCGGGCGGCATATAGAAATGCGTATTGAGCATGCGGTCGCGGGTCGAAAGCCCCTCGGTGAACAGCCTGCTCGCATACGACGACGAATTCGACGAGACGACCGCATCGGCCGCGCACAGTTGGTCGAGCTGACCGAAGATCGACTTCTTGAGGTCGAGCCGCTCCGGCACCGCCTCCACCACCAGCCACGCCTCCGCCACCGCATCGGCCAGGTCCGGCACATAACTCACGATCCCCGGCGTACCGCCGTCGATGTGGGCGGCCACCGCGGGCAATTCGCCGGTCGCATACCCGGCGGCCTGCGTCCCCTGCGTCCCGTTCGGATCGGTGATGAGCACGGTGCCGCCCCGCGTGGCGAACATCAGCGCAATGCGCCGGCCCAGCGTTCCCGCGCCGATCACGGCCACCGGCCGATTGCGATAGTCATTCGGTATCGCGGCCATTCCCCGCTCCTTCGATGAAAGGTCCGAGCTGTGTATTCGCGTTATCGATCGCTATACCGTAGCGGGGCATACTCCTCTCGCGGGGTAGCGGCAGCATTGTCGGCGCGGTGGGTGGGTGTGGACTCGGTGGTGGTCCGGCGGGCGGACACGGTTCGGGCTCAGAGCGCTCGTCAGGTCCATGGCTTCGGCACCATGCGGGATGTCGGCGAGTAATCGATAACCCGGCCATTTGGTTACGTCGTAGCCGCCGTAAGCGCCGAAAAGCTTTGATACCGGCAGTCGGTGATCCGCCGCAAGTCGATGTAGTCGACCGCCAGTTGGACGAGATCCCACTCCCGGCGACCAACCGATACGTTGTCGAGGTCGAAAACTGTGGGAACCCGAGGGCGGTATCACAAGATTTCCTTGCCATGCATCGTCGTGTATCACGCAAGGTGCCGAGGGATCATCAAACTCGTTGTACTGCTGCTGAAGTTGCGCATACTGCTCCAAACGCCGAGAACGGGCGCCTTCGTAGATCGTGATCGCGGACTCGGTGCGTTCTCGCAGTCCATCAAATGGGTTGCGGCTCGGCAGCTGAAACTGTTGGCGCAGTTGACATCCGGCGCGATCCCGGAGGCCGTCGCCGACGGTGCCGTGGCCGCCGAGCAGGGCAGAGGTCGACGTGTGCACGGTGGCGTGGTGCGCGCTGATCACCCGCGCGGCGCGTCGCCCGGCAGCGTCCCGCACGGGACCGCGGTCTCCACGGAATGCCCGACCATGCGCCGCGACAGCTCGCGGGTCCACTCGGCCTGTGAATATTCGGCAAACTTCACCGGTCTCGGACGGTTGGTTATTGCATAAGGCCACGTCAAACCAATACTTGAACGGTGTTCAAGCTCGAGGTAGATTGCCTTGGCATGACTGATGGACTGTTGAATCTGTTGGTGGACAAGGCGTTACGCCGAGCGGCCCCGACCCGGGCGGAGGCGCTGGCGTTGCTGAGCGGCGCGCAACCGCTCATCGACGTCGTGGCGGCGGGCTCGCGGGTGCGACACGAATTCTTCGGCGCGCGTGTCAAACTCAACACGATCGTCAATATGAAGAGCGGCCTGTGCCCGGAGGACTGCGGGTACTGCTCGCAGCGGCTGGGCTCGGCATCCGATGTGCTGAAGTACTCCTGGATCACGCCCGAGCAGGCCGCGCGGGTCGCCGGGCAGGCGATTGCGGGCGGGGCCAAACGAGTGTGCCTGGTCGCCAGCGGGCGCGGGCCCGGCGAACGGGATCTGGCCAGAATCGAGCAGACCATTGCCGCCATCACGGCCGACCATCCGCAGACGGAGATCTGCGTGTGCCTGGGCCTATTGGGGGAGGGGCAGGCCGAGCGGCTCGCGGCGGCCGGGGCCCACGCCTACAGCCACAACCTCAATACCTCCGAGGCACGCTATGCCGACATCTGCAGTACGCACACCTTCGACGATCGCGTCGACACCGTGCTGCGGGCGAGCGCGGCCGGGCTGTCACCTTGTTCCGGAGCGATTTTCGGCATGGGGGAGTCGGACGAGGACATCGTCGATCTGGCCTTCGCGCTGCGGGCGCTGGACCCGGACTCGGTGCCGGTCAACTTTCTGATCCCGTTCGATGGAACGCCGCTGGCGGGACAGTGGGAGTTGACGCCCGACCGCTGCCTGCGCATCCTGGCGCTGTTCCGCTTCTTCTTCCCCGACGTGGAGGTGCGGCTGGCCGGTGGCCGTGAGCTCCACCTGCGCAGCCTGCAACCGCTGGCGCTGCACCTGGCCAATTCGATCTTTCTGGGCGACTACCTCACCAGCGAGGGGCAGCCCGGAGCCGACGACCGGCAGATGATCATCGATGCCGGGTTCACCATCGAGGGTGCGCAGGAGCAGACCCTGCCGCCGGCGCGCCACGACCTGGTCGCGGTGCGCAAACGTGGTGCGGGGACGGATCTTCCGGCGAACGCGTAGGTTTCGCCCTGGGCGGCTCGCCGACTGGGCCGCCCACGGCCGGCGCTACCAGACGACCGGAAGCGCTTTCGGGCCGCGCAGCAGCATGCCCGTCTTCCACTCCACCTCGTCGGCCAAAACCGCCAGACGCAGGTTCGGGAAGCGGCGCAACAGGGCGGTCAGCGTCACGTGCAGTTCGAGGCGGGCCAGTTGCGCGCCCACGCAGTGATGAAAGCCGTGGCCGAAGGCCAAGTGCGAGTTGTGATGTCGGGTCAGGTCCATGGTGTCCGGATCCGGGAAGACCGTCTCGTCGCGGTTCGCGATCGCCAGATCCACGAAGACGGCCTCGCCCGCGCGAATGAGCGTGCCCGACAGTTCGACATCCTCGACGGCGATGCGCGGGAACGCGCCGCCATTGCCGAGCTGGATGTAGCGGAGCAGCTCCTCGACGGCGGCCGGGACGAGATCGGGATCCGCACGCAGCCGGTCCCATTCGCCCGCGGTGAGCAGGACATAGACGAAATTGGCGATCTGATTGGCGGTGGTCTCGTGACCGGCGACCAGCAGGGTGAGGCCGAGTGTGATCAGTTCGTCCTCGCTGAGCCGGTCATCGTTGTCGCGGGCCGCCACGAGTGCGCCGAGCAGATCATCGGTGGGGTGGGCGCGTCGCTCGGCGATCTGCTCGGTCAGGTATTCGGCGACGGCGGCCAACGCGGCTACCCGCTCCTCATCGGGGACGGCGGTCGTCGACATGATCGCGTCGGAGAAGTCGCGGAAACGATGCTGGTCCTGCGGTGGCACGCCGAGCATTTCACAGATGACGGTGACCGGCACCGGGAGCGCCAGCGCCTCCACCAGGTCGGCGGGCGAGCCGGCCGCGGCCATGGCCGTCAGCATGTCCTGGACGATCTCCTCGGTGCGCGGGCGCAGTTCCTGCACGCGACGGGTGGTGAACGCGGTCATGGTCAGCTTGCGGAGCCGGGTCAGCTCCGGCGGGTCCATGCTGGTCGGAATGTTCGGCATGGCCGGTGTCTCGCGCACCCGCGGCACATCCTCGCGGCCGACCGTGGCGGCGCGGCCGAACCGGGGATCGCTGAGCACCGAGCGCACGTCCGCGTAGCGGGTGACGAGCCAGGCCTCGCCGCCATAGGGCAGCCGGACACGGGAAATCGGTTCCTCGCGGAGCAGTTTCAACGCCGTCGGATGCGGATCGAGCCGGACCGGATCGCCGAACGGGTAGTGGCGGACTTCGGTAGGTGTGCTCACGCGAAACTCCTTCTGGTGTAAGCAAATGCTTACAGCGGTCGATCGTAGGAGTGCGCCATCGAACCGTCAACGCTCGATTTCCGTTATGACGGAGGGAAATTCGTGCTCACCCGCTCCAGAAGGACACGTGCCGAACGCAGAACATGATCGGCCACATCGGCCGGGTCGGCGCTTGCCAGCGGCTCCCAGTGGTAGACCGATCGCAGCAGGCCGATTCCCAGCAGCCAGGCCACCACCAGATCGGCCCGCAACTCGGCGTCCGGGCCGTCGCCGAGTTCGGACAGTGCCCGCACGTATCGTTCGTCCAGCTCCCGCCGGATCACGGACACGCCGCTGGCGTGTCCGCTCGATCGCAGCGCGGCCTGCAGCCAAAGCTGTTGATCCGCCGCGGTATTCAACATTCCAGCCAGCAGTCGGCCGAGCAGCTGGTCCGCGGGGCCTTCCGACAGCACCCGATGTCCGCGATCCGCGACGACCGCCCGGAACAGCTCGTCCTTGTTCCCGAAGTACCGGAACAGCAGTGCCTGATTCGCTCCGGCCCGCGCCGCGATCTCCCGCACGGTCGTGCCCTCGAACCCCTTCTCGGCGAACACCTTCCGCGCCGCGGCCAGCAGGGCCGAACGGGTGGCATTGGCGTCCTTGTGCCGTCCGCTCGTTTCGCTCCCGGTACCCATTCGCCCTCCGATGTCGCCTCGCCGACGCGCGGCTCGTACACCGTCGGCTCCTGCCGCGACCATAGACTCGGCGGCGACGGCAGTGCCGGGCTACCTCGGCTCACCCTTCGCGTCGGAGACCACCGGCCGCGCGCTCCGCTTCGACCGCGGCTACGTCCGCTCGATCCTGTCGGACCCCGGGTTCGGTGCGTATTCTCTTGTAGCTGTAGGAGATTCCCACGACGAGAATGATCACCAGAACTGCGGTGGTGCCCCAGGTGCCGAAACCGAGCCCACCCTTGTCGTGCGATTTGGACAGCAGATCGCCCACCGTCGCACCGAGCGGACGGGTGAGGATGAACGCAAGCCAGAACAGCAGGACCCCCGAGATCCGGGTCAGATGATGGGCGGCAAGCAGAGCGGCCATGACCGCGGCGATGAGCAGCGCGCCCCCGCCGTAGCCGAGTCCGGAACTGTCGGAGAGGTAGTCGCCCAGGGAGGTTCCCAGTGTGTTGGACAGCAGGATGGCTGCCCAATACAGCAGTTCGCCACGCGCGCTGGTGATTCCGGTGACGTCGTAGGTCTGGCCGCTGAGTTTCCAGATGACGAAGACGACGGCCAGGCCTGTGATCAGGACGGCCGCGCCCGCGCCGTAGCCCAGGCCGCCGTCGGTGGAGGTGCCCGAACCCGGTCCGCGATTGAGGAAATCGGAGATGGTGGTGCCGGCCGTGCTGGTCGCGGCGATCACGGTCCAGTACAGCGCGGGATGGAACTGGCGGGCCCGCAACTGGGCGACCAGGCTGACGGCGAAGATACCCAGAAACAGTGCCGACGCCGCCGCATAGCCGAGGTTCAGGGTCTGGGCCAGCAGATCCCCACCGGTCTCGCCGAGCGTGGTCGCCGCGATCTTCAGCACCCAGAACAGGGCGGTGACCTGGGGGAGCTTGTAGTTCGTATGCGGTTGCGCCGCGGACATGCGGATCCCTTTCGAACAGTCGGTTACCGGACACGGGGGAGTCTGCCCGGCAGTCGCTGAGAAGGCGCTGAGACACGTCCGAAACGGGCGTGTGCGATCATGGGGACGGACATCTGACGGAGGGACCGACCGTGGGCATGGGAATGGTGCTGGGCGACAACCGCTCTTGCGCTTCGTTGCGGGAACGGTCCGAATCGCCCTTGTTCTGACGGAAAGTCGCTCTCCGGACTCCTGCCTCGAAGCGTCGCCGGCCCCAGGCACCTTCGTTTCCGCAGGAGTTCGTCATGTCCACCCTCAGCTGGACCGAGAATCGATCGGTCTACACCGCCCACTGGCATTCCGAGAATGGGGCTCCGGCCCCGGCCCGTATCGTCGTCGCCGACGATCGCATGACCGCGCAGACCGCCCACCGGCTCGCGCGGGCGGGCACGGGCCTGGTGTGGCGCGGGGATTTTCACAATGCTCGTCAGTTGCTGCGAGCGCTCGACCGTCGGCTGCGGCGAGCCGCGCGACCGGTTGGGCGCGACAGTAGTCCGGCAGCGGTGTTCCATCAGCAGCGTGTCGCGCAGGCCGAGCGCGCCGAGATGCTGGGCAGGCTGCTGATCGTGCTCGAACCCGGTTACTCTCTCGGGCTCCGGCGCGCGCCCGATGTTCGGTCGGCGTGCGAACACGCGTACGCGGCGGTGCGCCCGAATTGCCCAGATATCCAGCGGATGTGCGTGTCGCTGACCGAGCTGCTCGGGGTGCTCAGCGCCTATCAGTGGCATTGCAACGGCGTCGAGATTCCCGCGCTGGGAGCGCGCATCCATCCCGACTACGGTGTGTTCTCCCCGGTTCGCGGCGAGTATGTCGATCTGGTCGCCGGCGCGCCGTTTCCGGCGAATGCGCAGCGGCCCTCCGTATTCGATCTCGGCACGGGGACCGGGGTACTCGCCGCGGTTCTGGCCCGGCGCGGTGCGCGGGTGACCGCCACCGACATCAATCCTCGCGCGGTGGCCTGTGCCGAGGCGAACCTGGATCGCCTCGGTCTCACCGGCCTGGTTCGGGTCGGCGAAGCCGATCTGTGGCCCGAGGGTCGTGCGGACCTTATCGTGTGCAACCCGCCCTGGCTGCCGGCGCACCCGACCTCAGCGCTGGAGCTCGCCATCTACGACCCCGGATCGACTGTGCTGCACCGCTTCCTGGACGGATTGCGCCACCACCTCGCCCCGCACGGTGAGGGCTGGCTGATTCTCTCCGACCTCGCCGAGCGCCTCGAATTGCGAAGCCGGGACGAGTTCCGTGCCCGCGTCGCCGCCTCCGGGCTGCGCGTGGCAGCCCGGTACGACACACCTCCGCGGCATCCGCGAGCGTCGGACAGCAGCGATCCTCTCTACGAGGCCCGGCGGGATGAGGTCACCTCACTGTGGCGACTGGTGCCAAACGACTGATCGGTCCGAGCGGTGGGGGGGGGGGGGCCCCCCCCGGCGCCGCGCCCCCCGCGGGGCCACAG
>NZ_JBHZAL010000020.1:120807-153663 GCF_042754245.1 Nocardia sp. NPDC059228
CTCCCCCCGCGGCGGGGGGTGTTGGCCCCCCCACTGGGGCCGGACGGCCCAAAACCCTGCGCCGCCCGCGGGGGGGGGGCCGGCCCCCCCCACCCGGGCCCCCCCACCACGGCTGAACAACTGCTACCCGTCGACTCACACGGCCGAGCTGTAGCACACCCGACGGCTCAACTGCCGCTCGGCAATCCGCTCCACGAGCAGCGGAATGAACTCCCGAACCCGGTGCCCCTCGAAATCCCGATGAATACCCCGAACCACCTCCCCGACGACCCGACCCGTCAGATCAGGAAATCGATTGGACAGCCGCGCGACAAGGTCGCTCATCTGCTGCTCTTCATCGGATTCGGTCATACCGTGAGTTCGCCTCCATCACCAGCGTTCGTGCGCCGTCACCCGTCCCGTCCCAACGGATGACCAGCGAAGTGGACAACGGCCCGGGGTGCGCTCACCCCGGACCGTGCCCCTCGAGTGTTGCGGCAAAGAACGAGCTTTTCGCCCCGGAACCGTTTTCTGGCACATTTTGTCGCGCACTAGGCACACCAGGTCCTGGCCGCTTGCGGATGAGAAATGCAAATGAAATTTCATTTGCAACAACGCCATTCGAACCGGCATCGGCACCCCCAGAGCTACCGGGCGGGAAGCGGCCGGGCTCGTTCCCGAACCTCGACCAGATGCTCCCGCGGAGTCCATTCGTTGAGCCACCCAGGGAACCGGAATGCTCGCCGCCACACCGAGGTCGTCACGAGCGGCACCACACCGGTCGGCGTGCCGAAGAACTGGGCAAAGACGACCAAATCTTGTCCACTACAACAGATTCTGTCGAGAGGATGGCCGGCCGCGGGCTCGTTGTCACGTTCGGTCAACTTTTCGGCGTGAATTGACCACCGGGCGGGGCGGTGGCCGCTCGTAGGGTCGGCGGGTGTCCTCGGGCGAGATGGGGATGTGAATGATGAGGATTGTCGGATGTCGTTGAACCCGTTCATGCTCGGTGTGCGATTTCTGCTGGAGCTGACCGCTGTGGTGTCGTTCGGAGTTCTGGGGTGGCGAGGGTTCGATGCGCCGTGGCGGTTGGCGCTGGTGTTGGTACTGCCGATCGTGGTGGCGGCGGTGTGGGGGATGTTTGCCGTGCCGGGGGATCCGAGCCGGAACGGGGAGGCGGCGGTTGCCGTGCCCGGCGTTGTGCGGCTGGTGATCGAAGTGCTCGTGCTGGGTGGCGGGGCGGTCGCGCTGTGGGGTGCGGGGCTGTCGATGGCGGCGCTCGTGTCGGCGGTTGTCTTGGTGTTGTACCAGGTCCTCGCATATGACCGAGTCGGCTGGCTGATCGCGCATTGAGTGGAGCTCTCGTCGCGAGCGGTCCGACGGCTGTGTGACTCTCCGGATCAGGGACCGGCAACGGGGGTTCGATCTGGTCAGAGTGCCCCGAGCCCGGTTCTCCGGGAGGTAATCTCGATGCGATGGGACAACGTGCACTGTTCACACTGGCATGTATCGTTCTCACCGCCTGGTGTATGGTCGCCACGCCCGGCAGGGTTGCCGCCGATCCGGGGCTACCGCCGGTGGGCGGCAATTTCCTCTGGGGAGTGTCCAGTTCCGGGTTTCAGAGTGAAGGCTTCGCGCCGGACAGCAATTGGAGCCGTTACGCGGGATCCGGTCGCGCCGAGGACTACCGCAATTCGGTCGACTTCTTTCATCGCTACGATGAGGATATCCAGCACGCCGCCGACCTCGGTGTCGGTGTCTACCGGATCAGCGTGGAATGGGCCCGGGTGCAACCGAATCCGGGCGAATGGGATTTCTCCTTCTACGACAGCATGATCGCGCGGATTCGCGCGGCCGGAATCCGGCCGATGATCACCCTGGACCACTGGGTGTTCCCCGGCTGGGAGGTGGATCGCGGCGGCTGGCGCAATCCGGGCATGGTCGATGACTGGCTCACCAACGCCCGCGCGGTCGTGGACCGCTACGCGCACTTCGATCCGCTGTGGGTCACCTTCAACGAGCCCCTCGCCTATGCCGGAAAAGAGCAGCAGATCGGCGATCTCGGCGTGCTCGACGTCGCACCCATGATCGATCGGATGGTCGCCGCGCACCGCGCGATCTACGACCACATCCACCTCCGGCAGCCCGGCGCGATGGTTACGAGCAATATCGCCTTCTCGGCCATCGGAACGGCACAAGCCGACGCGTCGTTCGTCGACCGGATCGCGGACAAACTCGACTACATCGGAATCGATTACTACTACGGTGGATCCCTGACCAATCCGCCGAATCTGGCTGCCCTGCTGACCAACCAGCCCTCGAGCCTCGTCCTCGAACCCGACGGCATCTACTACGTCCTGCGTCGATACGCGCAGAAGTTCCCGGGCCGTCCCCTCTACATCGTCGAGAACGGCATGCCCTCCGACAACGGCTCACCCACCACCGACGGCATGACCCGCGAGGACGACCTGCGCGACACCGTCTACTGGGTCCAGCGCGCCAAGGCCGACGGCATCAACGTCATCGGCTACAACTACTGGAGCATCACCGACAACTACGAATGGGGCAGCTACTCACCACGTTTCGGCCTCTACACCGTCAACGTCACCACCGACTCCACCCTCACTCGCCATCCCACCGCCGCCGTCCCCGCCTACCGCGACATCACCACTTCCGGCGGCGTCCCCGCCAACTACCTCCCGACCCGCCCTCCGGCCCTCTGCTCCATCCAGGACCTCCCCTCCAGCTGCTTCAACCCGGTAACCGTCCGAGGCCGCTGACCCACACCCCTCTGGCTTCCACTTGTAGTGGCGATTCCGGGCTGGTGTGGTGGGCGGTGCTATGTTCGGGTTTGCGAGACCCACTGGTTCTGCTCGGTTCACGGCATCCCAGGAGGTGGGCAAGTCATGAGTTCCCCGAAGTCGCGCGATCCGCACTCGATATCCACCGCACCGATCGTGGTCGGTGTCGACGATTCTCCGGCCGCGCTGTCGGCCGTGCGCTGGGCGGCGCAGACCGCGGCGGCGCGCGAGCGCGAACTGTTGATCGCGCACGGCACGAACGTGAATGTGATCGTGGGGGTGATGGGCACCTTTTCGAGTGCGAATTCCGAAGTCGAGCAATCGATTCAGGCTTTCGGCGCCGACCTGGTGGCACAGGCCCGGGAGGTCGCCGAAAAGGCCGCGCCCGGCGTGATGGTGCGCACCGAGGTGTCCCCGCAGCATCCGGCGAGGATGTTGATCGACCTCTCGGCCACCGCCCATGTGACGGTGCTCGGCGGTCCAGCCGAGCGCCGGGGCCTGAACCGGATCGGTTCCATCCTGGTGTCGGTGGCGAGCCAGGCGGCCGGATCGGTGGTCGTGGTGCGCGACGACGACCCCGAATGGGTGGACCGCCGCACGGCGCCGGTCGTGGTCGGCGTCGACGGCAGCCCGGTCAGCGACGCGGCGGTCGGCGCCGCGTTCTACGAGGCGTCCGTGCGCAATGCGCGGCTCGTGGCTGTGCACGCGTGGAGCGACCTGTACCTGGCCCAGTACTCGGGATTCATCGATACCTCCATCGAGGCCGCGCAAGTGACCGAGGCGGAGCGGGCGTTGCTGGTCGAACGGCTGGCCGGGTGGCAGGATAAGTACCCCGACGTCGAGGTCACCCGTGACATCCACCTCGCCGATCCGGTCGAGCACCTGCTGACCTGGTCCGAGGGGGCCCAGCTGCTGGTTGTCGGCAGCCGCGGCCGGGGCGGGTTCGTCGGCATGCTGCTCGGCTCCACCAGCAATGCGCTCGTGCAGCGCGCGAACTGCCCGGTCATGGTGGTCCACCCGGAATCGTAAGCGGCAGGTGGGCTATTCGGCGTTCGGGGCTCGGTGTCGGGAACGAGTTCGTCGTGTGGGTTCGGGTTTCGGTGGGATCTCCACGTCGTAGCGGCGGACGTACGCGGCCAGGAAGGCTTGCGCGCTGGCTGTCACCGGGATGGCGAGTAGCGCGCCCGTCGCTCCGAACAATGCCGCGCCCGCGAGAACCGCGCCGAAGGCGACCGCGGGATGCATGTCGAGGGTGGTCGCGGTGATGCGCGGTTGCAGGACGTAATTCTCGAATTGCTGGTAGACGACGATGAATCCGAGAATCCACAGCGCCGACCGTGGGTTGTGGGCCAGGGCCACCAGGACTGGCAGTGCACCCGCGAGGTAGGTGCCCACGGTCGGAATGAACTGGGACACCACGCCCACCCACAGCGCGAGTGCGAACGCCGACGGAATGCCCAGCACTCGCATCGCCGCGTAGTGCGCCAGCGCCGAGCAGAACGCGAGCAGCGCCCGCGAGTAGATGTAGCCGCCCGTCTTCTCGACCGCGATATCCCAGGCGCGCAACACATGTCGTTGCCGCTGCGGCGGCAGGAGCGAGCACACCGCATTGCGGAAGCGCGGTCCGTCAGCGGCGAAATAGTAGGTGAACAGCAGCACTCCCAGGCCCTGGAACAGCACGCCGAGTGCCGTGGTGCCGATGCCCCAGACGTCGTCGGCCAGGTCCAGCGCCCAGGACTGCAGTTTCGAGCTGATGTCCGAGGTGCGATCGGTGATATCGGTGACCGAGAGGTCGGTGTGGAACGTGCTGTTGATCCAGGTGACCGCACTGTGCATATCTCGCGGCAGGTTCTCGATCAGTGTCGTCACCTGACCGACCACCAATTCGCCCATGGTCCAGACGAATCCGACCAGCACCACGGTCACCACCACGAACACCGCCAGCGTCGCCGCACCGCGTTTCCAGCGGCGCGCCGCCAGCCAGTTCACCGCGGGTTCGATGGCGAAGGCCAGGAACAGCGACACCACGAGCACCGTCAGCAGACCGCGCAGGCGCATCAGCCCCCAGAAGGTGATGACGACCCCGGCCACCGTGGCCGCCGCCAGCAGATAGGCCCGCGGCAACCAGGCCGGGATCACCGACGCGACCAGCCGGTCCGGCCTGACCTCCGCGGCAGCGTCGTCGGGGCTCTGCTCCCGCTCTCCGGAGTCGGATTCGTCCTTGGGCACTCCGCAAACGTACTGGCGTCCGGGCGATCAGCGTCGCAGTGGGTGCGTGCCCGCGTGTTCCGGCCGCGCGGAAGCTGCAGCAGCCCAGCGCCGACGGTCGCTCGATCGAGCGGGATCCCGCCTCTGCCGCGGTCATGCCCCCGAACACGCCCCATCTTCGAGCCGCTACTCCACGTGGCGCAGCGCGATCAGCGCATTCTCGTGAAACTGGCGTAGTGATCGCCTGTGTACCACGCCGAACCGTCGTTGCCGGTCACGATCCGCTCCGCATCGCGGGATCGGCCTGATTGCTTGCAGTTGACATCCCACTCTCGATAGCCGACATCATTGGGCAACTGGCCTCCTCTGTTCTGCCACGTGGTACCGCCCTTGGTTCCGGGACAGTCGGTCGGGGGCCATTTGCCTTGGTCGATCAGACTCAATGTCGTCCAGGCTCGCTGGGGAACCGAGGAGTCCACCAGGCGAACCTCGACACCGACCACCGACGAGTGCTGGGTCACCTGCTCCGTGTGCCCACCTGACACAAGCAATGCCACCGTGGCGAGTGCCACTGAAGCGACAGCAATTGCCTTGCCCCACAACGTTCTCAGCGCGATCGTCTCCACCGTCATGAGTGCCCACGGTGTCATGCGGGTCTGAATCGGCCCTCACGTCGAGCTGTCGTACGGGTGAATGCGGACCGGATGGAACAGGCTCGCGGCTCCAGCCGTCCCGTGGCCCGCCATCGATCTCATATCTCGGTCACGCTCAGTTCGGCCCCGCTCGATATCGGAGGCTGGACCGGTGTCGGCGTAGGTTTCCCTCGTGAAATGGCCTCGGGTACACTGCTTTTCGCTCGCAGAATCGCGGTGCCCTATCTCGCCGTCGCCTGTGTGTGCTGGTGCGAACGCCGCACGTGGTCGAAGACCCTCGCCCCCAAGCCTTGCCGCGTGAACCGGTCGCCACCACGCGGCCGCAGCGAGATACCACCGCCACCTGGTGAACGTAGATGTAGCTCGGCAACTACGCAGACGGCTTCACGATGTACGTCATCTGCACCTGCGGAGCGGACGACATGACGCCCCCGGCCCGGATCCATTCACCGATGACGCGGGCGGCGTCGCGCGCCGGGTGTGTGCCGGGCGGTGTCGGGAGGCTTCGTTCACCGGAGTGACTTACAGGGTCAAGAGGCCGCGCTCGATTGCGTCCAGTACTCGCTCGAGTGAGTCTTCGATGTTCTCGGGTGTGGTGGGGAGTGGGCCGTCGAGGAGTAGGCCGGCGAGGCCGTGTACAGCTGACCATGCGGCTATTTCGGCGCCGGGGCGGCGGATCGGGTTGAGGAGGCGTGCGGTTTGGGCTTCGTCGAGGACCTGGCCGAGGATTTCGAAGGGGCCGCATTCTTCGGTGGGGAGGGCTACCGGGGGAAGCTCGGGTGCCGGGGGATAGGCGATGAAGGCTGTTCGGAACAGGCCTGGTTCGGCTAGGGCGAAGTGGACGTAGGCGGTGCCGACTGCGCGGAGGCGGAGGCGGGGATCGCTGGTGCGGGCTACTTGGTGGCGCATCTCGGAGGCGAGGGCCTGGCGAGCGTGATGTGCTACCTCGGCGAGGAGTGCTTCTCGGTCGGTGAAGTGGCGGTAGGCGGCGGAGTGCGTCACGCCGGCGGCTCGGGCGGCTTCGCGGAGGATCACTCGGTCTGGGCCGCCTTCGCGAGCGAGGGCGATGCCGGCCTCGATCAAGGTCGCGCGCAGGGCGCCGTGGTGGTACGGCTTCGTGCGATCGCGACTGGTGGTGGCCTGACCCATGGGGTAAGGATTCCACGGATACAGGATGTTGACAACGGTCACATGAAGTCGCACACTCGGATGTAACCAGTGGTTACATACTGTTGGTTCGACTGAACGGCACTCCTGACACACCGAGCGGAGCATGTGATGTCTTCTGCACCTCTCTATCTCTGGGCGCTCGAGATCATCGGGCTGGTCGCGATAGTTCTTGTCACTGTCCGCACCTTGCGGTCATCGGCCGTCCAGGTCGGTATCGACAGGGTTGTGGCGCAACGAATTTCGATCGTCTTCATTGTCGGCTGGATGGCGTGGACGGCCCTGGTCGTCGTGCTGGCGGCCAACAACGCCCTACGGCTGGACGAGGACACGGTCAAACCGTGGCTGGGCGTGGCGATCCTCGCGCCGATCGTCGTCCTGCTGGCGAGTTCCCGGCTACCGCTGATCCAGCGGATGCTTTCCCATTCAGACATTGCCGCAACGTCGGTCCGGCCGCACGAAGCGCGCTTCATCGGCATCGTCTTCTTGACCGCCTTGGCGTTGGGTCAGTTGCCGCCTGCGTTCGCACTTCCGGCCGGAATCGGTGACATAGCAGTAGGTCTGGCTGCGTCATGGCTGGTCCGCAGTCCACATGCTGCAGGTCGAACCCGAAGTATGTTCTGGCTCAACGTATTCGGTTTGATCGACTTCCTGTATGCCTTCGCCGTCGGGTTCCTGGGCGGACCGGGGCGTACCCAGCTGCTGCACCTGACGCCATTGACACAGCCACTGTCGATGCTGCCGTTGGTGCTCATACCGACAACCGGAGTTCCCATCCTGTTCGTCTTCCACGTCATCTCGCTGGCCAAGCTGCGGGCCACCGCGCCCGTCGCGGCCGTTCCGGCCTGAATACTTCTCGGCAGTAAAGGAAGCACAATGAGCACCACCCCCATCGACAAAAGCGCTCGCGTCCACCGTGTTCGGCACGAGGTGAACCGGATCACCATCGCAGTCGACGCCACGTTCGAGGAGCTGCGTACGCGTTTCGAGCAGCTGGTCCCCGACATCGAACTCGACGAGTTGAGTCGGTTGATCGCAACCGGTGATCTGGAACAGGTGAAGAAGTACACCGAAGCGCGAACACCTAACTCCTTCGCCAACTTCTGGACCTTCGACCCGACTGCCATGATGGCGCTGCGGGGGAGCACCGCGCAGTTGGTCACCTACATGGTGGGCAACAACCTGATCGCGGAACGCATGTTCCGCCACGATCCGGGCGTGATGCTCTACGCACCGATCCGCGTCGCCATCTACACCGACAACGATCGGACGTTCGTCAGTTTCGACCAGCCGTCGACACGCTTCGACACCTTCGACGACGAGAACATCAGCGCGGTCGGCCGGCTTCTCGACGAGAAGATCGCCGCACTTCTGACGCTGCTCGGCGTAGAGGTGCCGGACGAACTATCACGGCAGACCGTATAGGCATGCCCGGTGTGTCACTCAACCTCACCAAGGTGATGTACAGGTCGTAATCCGGTGCGCCGGTGATGAATCGCTTGTTGCCATGATGACGACATCGTCGCCCTCGATGACCGCGGCGGTCTCGATGTCGGTGACCGCGAAGCCGTGGGCGGGCGCCGGCAGCGCAGAGTGACGAGATCTTCGGTCCTGCGGTGGAACGCGCTCGAGCCGCAGGAAACCTGCGCCCCGATCTCCAGCCGCGCGACGTGCCATACGTTTTCGCCATGGTGATCACCGCGCTAGGCGCCGTCGAACTCGAGAAGCCCGCGCGGCGGCGCTACCCGAGTTTCCTGCTGGACGCACTGAATCCCGCTCAGGCGACGCTGCTTCCGCCGATGTAGCGGTATCCAGTGGAGGCCGAGATGCATAGTGGCGATCTCGAATTCACGACCGGTCGGCGGTGGGAACCTCTGTCGCCATCGAGCAACTCGTTGGTCCGCTGGAAACTCCTGCGCGAAGGAGCAGCAATGTTGCCGGGCACCATCCAACCGCACTGTAGAACACGAGGTTCGCGCCGACGAAGCCGGTGAAGATCAGCCACCATTGCGAGAACGCCGCGGCCAGCAGCGTGCTGATCAGTACGAAGGTGCCTGCCAGTAGTGGAACCAGGCGCGGGATGGACCAGCCGTCATGGCGGGGTAGTCGGGGCATGGGTTTCTCTCCAATCATGTTGCTTACCTGCACCTTTGGGTCAAGCAAGGGCGAGGAACAGTTTTTCGAGTTCGGCTTCCGTCATGGGTTCGGATCCGTTGGAGCTGTCGCCGGTGAGGCATTCGCGCAGGCCGGTGGCGACGATCTTGAAGCCGGCGCGGTCGAGAGCGCGGGAGACGGCGGCGAGCTGGGTGACAACGTCTTTGCAGTCGCGGCCCTGTTCGATCATGGAGATGACGCCCGCCAGTTGACCGTGGGCGCGGCGGAGGCGGTTCAGCACCTGGGCGATGCTTTCTTCATTGCTGACCATGGTGGTGTCCTTTCTTTGTAACGCCTCAGTTCATAATACCCCCTGGGGTATTCCCCCGGGCTCGGCGAGCGCCGAGCCCGGGAAGGGAATATCAGTTGTGGGCGAAGCTGATCGACGGCAGCACCTTGCGTAGCCAGGCGGGTGACCACCAGGCGCCGTGCCCGGTGAGCCGCAGCAGTACCGGCAGCAGCACCAATCGCACCGCGAAGGCGTCCAGCAGCACGGCGACGCCGAGGATGATGCCCATTTCCTTGGGCGGCAACGGGTCTGCCAAAGCGAAGGTGAAGAACACGGCGACCATGACCGCGGCGGCGGCGAAGATCACTCGCCCGGAGTGGGCCATGCCGTCGATTTGCGCGACCTTGGGGTCGTTGGAGTGCTCGTAGTGTTCCTTGGCGGTCGCCAGCAGGAACACGGTGTAGTCCATCGCGATCGCGAAGATCATGGCGAAGAAGAACACCGGGCCCCAGCCGTCGAGGAAGCCCTGCGGGGTGAAGCCCAGCAGACCGGCGCCGTGGCCGTCCTGGAAGATCAGCTTCGCGACGCCGAAGGCCGCGCCGGTCGACAGCAAGCTCACCAGGGTGCCGAGGGCGGCGATCAGTGGGGCCTGTAGTGCGATCAGCAGCAGCGCGAAGCCCAGCACCAGGATGACGCCCACGATGATCGGCAAGTAGTGGTTCAGGGCATGCTGTAGATCCAGATTCTCGGCGGGTGCACCGCCGACCAGCGCATCCGAGGGCAGCGCGTCGCGCAGGTGGTCGAGGATCTCGCCCATCCGCGCATCCGAGGGATCGACGGTGGGCAGTGCCTGCAGCATGGCCAGGCCGCTGCCGTCGGTGGCCGGTTGGGCCGGGGTGACCATGCTGATTCCGTCGACCGTCTTGGCGGCCCGGGCGATCTGCGCGGTCTGGTCGGCGGGCGCGATGATCTGCAGCATTCCCGGTGCGCCCGTGCCCATTTGGGATTGCACCAGTTCGTAGCCTTGGCGCACGGGTGCGTCGGCGGGCACGACCTGGATCGATGGCATGGCCACCTTCAGGCTGAAGACGGGTATCGACAGGGCGATCAACACGAGCAGCGCGCCGATGGCGAACGGCCAGGGCTTGTCGTGCAGCAGTTGGCCCCAGGCGGCGAATCGCGGGGAGCGGTGCTGCTGGCGTTTGGCGTGCGGCAGCGCGCCGGCGTTGACCTTGTTGCCCAAGGCGCCCAGCGCGGCCGGTAGCAGGGTCATGGTGGCCAGCAGGACGAAGGCGACGGCGAACATGATGCCGACGGCCATGGTGCGCACGGCGGGGGCCGGCACGATGAGGACCGCCGACAGGCTGACCAGGACCGTAAGTCCGGACAGCACAACCGCTTTGCCCGCGGTATCCATCGTTTCGGCGACCGCCGCGCGCGGGTTCGGAGCGGTGGTGAGCGCATCGCGGAAGCGGGCGACGATGAACAGCGCGTAGTCGATACCCAGCGCCAGTGCGAACATCATCGCGAAGTTCATGGCCCACACCGAAATCGGTGTGACGTGGTTGAGCAGCACCAGGCCGCCGGCGGAGGCGACCAGTCCCGCCAGGGTCAGCAGCAGCGGCAGGCCGGCGGCGACGAGCGACCCGAACGCCAGCACCATGATCGCCAAGGTGACGGGCCAGGAGAACATTTCGGCCTTGATCATGGCGTCGTGATTCGCCTTGTTGAAGTCGCTCCACAGTGCCGAGGCGCCGGTGGGGTACACGTCGATGCCGTTGCCGGACAAGGCGGTCAGCGTGTCTTTGTGGTCGTCGACGGCTTTGACCATATCGTCGGTGGAGGCATTGGCGCCCGCGATCAGAATGCCGGTGTGCCCGTCGGGGCTGATCGACATCCCGGGCTGCGGCGGGACCACCTGGCCGAACCGGGCGTCATCGGAGAACACCGCGGTGATCTTGCCGAGGACCTGCTGCATCTGCGGGCTGTCGATGGCCTGGCTATCGGAGTGCACGACCACCTGCACCGCCGCGGAGGAGTTCCCGCCGAAGTGCTGTTGCGCCAATTCACGCACCGTGACCGATTCCGAGCCGTTGGCCTGCCAGCCCGCGCCCGCGAGGGAGTCGAAGACGGTCGGCGCGGCCGCGCCGAGTGCGACGAGCAGGGCCAGCCAGATGCCGACCACGATCCGGGCCCGGCCCGCCATGGTCGCCCCGAGCCTGCCCAGCACTCCGCCGGATGGGCGCGGTGGTGAGGGGGCGTGGGCTGGGGGCGCTGTCAGAGAGTCGCTCATCAACTTTTCCTTTCATACCCCTGGGGGTATATCGGCTGTCGAATCGACGATACCCCCTGGGGTATGAAGATCGGAAGAGTGGCATCCGGCACAAGCGCTGCCGTGGCCCCGTCTGGGAGGTGTGGGATCAAAGTTCTGATCATCGGCGGAGCGGCCGGGGGTATGTCGGCCACCACCCGCTTGCGACGGCTGCAGGAGTCCGCGGAGATCGTCGTGCTCGAACGCGGCGAGCACGTGTCGTTCGCGAACTGTTGGCTGCCGTATTACGTCGGCGGCGTGATTCCGAAACGGGAATCGCTGCTGTGTCGCCGATGCGGGAAGCCTGGTTACTCCGGTTGTCGCAGCCATGTCGAGCAGGTGCGCGATGATGTGCCGAAGGCGCAGCGATGCACCTGCGCCGAACAGCCGCAGTCACGTAGGCGCTGGCCCTTCGGCAATTGACATCGATCTGAGGTGTACCTGGCTACCAGGTAGTAGCTCGCAGGCGTGTCCGGCGCGTGGTCGGCATCCGTTTAGGCTGTCGTAATTCGAAAGGGGGCGGGCCGGATCGAAGGGTTCCTACCGTGGCTGACGCTGTCGAGCATGTCGATGTGCTGATCGTGGGGGCTGGGCTGTCCGGCATCGGCGCGGCGAGTCGCCTGCGGCGGGCCTTTCCGCAGCGCCGCTGCGTGATCCTGGAGGCGCGGGCCGATATCGGGGGGACCTGGGACCTGTTCCGGTACCCCGGCGTCCGGTCGGACTCGGATATGTTCACCCTCGGGTACCGGTTCCGGCCGTGGGCGGGGGATCGGTCGATCGCCGACGGGGCATCGATCCTGACGTATCTGCGCGACACCGTGAGCGAGGAGGGGATCGGCGAGCAGATCCGATTCGGGCACCGGGTGGTCGCGGCCGAATGGTCGTCGACGATGCGGCGCTGGACGGTGAGCGCGCAGCGAACCGATACCGGCGAAACCGTGGTCCTGACCGCGTCCTTCCTGTTCTGCTGCTCCGGATACTATCGCTATGATCGCGGCTGTACGCCGAAGTTCACTGGGCGGCAACGCTTCTCGGGGCCAGTAGTACACCCGCAGCACTGGCCGCACGATATGGATGTGGCCGGCAAGCGAGTCGTGATCGTGGGTTCCGGAGCGACCGCCATGTCCCTCGGTCCCGCGCTGGCTCGGCTGGGAGCGCGAGTGAGCATGGTGCAGCGCTCACCGAGCTACCTGCTGTCCGTGCCCGCTCGCGACCGCTGGGTCGCCTGGCTACCGCGAATTCTTCCCCGCGGAGTCGCACACCGGGTGCTGCGGGCGAGGAGCATCGCCGTCGACACCACGATCTATCAACTCTCCCGCCGGTATCCCGACCGGGCGCGGGCATGGCTGCGCGCCCGTCAAACATCGGCCTTGCCACACGGATACGACATCGACACCCACTTCACTCCCCGCTACGACCCGTGGGATCAGCGGATGTGCCTGGTGCCCGACGGCGACCTGTTCGAGGCGATCCGTACCGGTGCGCTGGAGATGATCACCGACCGGATCGACACCCTCACCGAATCGGGAGTCCGGTTGACGTCGGGTACCGAGGTCCCTGCCGACATCATCGTGACGGCAACAGGTTTGGAGTTGCAGGTATTCGGCGGCATCGCGCTGAGCGTGGACGGAGAACCGGTCGATGTCCCGAAGCGGCTGGCCTACAAGGCGATGATGTTGTCCGGCGTCCCGAACTTCGCCTTCACCATCGGCTACGTCAACGCCTCCTGGACGCTCAAGGCAGATCTGGTGTGCGATTACGTCGTCCGGCTCCTACGCCACCTCGACAGGCGCGCCTACACCAGCGTGACGCCTGTCCACGACCCCGACGCAGTCCGCGCACCGTTCGTCCCCGACTTCACTCCGGGCTATTTCCGCCGGGGCGGCGCCCACTTCCCGAGCGGCGGCGACCGCGCCCCCTGGCGGCTGCGAATGAACTACCTCCGCGACCTGCCGACCTTCCGGCACCACAGACTCGAGGACGGCATCCTGCAATTCACCCATGCGGAGCACAGGCTCGCGGAAGATGCCGAACCCGAAGCGTCACAGGTGGTTACGGGTCGGCCGTGATCGAGGAACAGGCCCGAGTGCTGACCGCGGGTCCACGCCTATGACCTTGTATCTGGCCGGTGCGCGCATGGTCGGACTGTTTCTCCTCACCAGGTCGCCGCCGCCGGGTACGGATGTATCTGTCAACATCCAGCACTTCTGATGCTCTTATCAGAATTGCCTTGACAAGGGATGTCATCGCAACTGATGATTTGATCAACATCGGTTCTGGAGGCGGAGATGACAAGCATCGACAAGGGCGTCGACACCGGGCGGACGGTCCGGGTCGGCGGACGGCAGATCTACGTCAACGAGGCCGGTTCCGGGTCCGCGGTGGTGTTGCTGCACGGTGGCGGGCCCGGGGCGTCCGGGTTGTCGAACTACTCGCGCAATATCGAGGCGTTGGCCCAGCGGTTCCATGTCATCGTGCCGGACATGCCCGGGTACGGGCAGTCGTCGAAGTGGATCGACCCGGCGGACCCGTTCGGTGATCTCGCACAGGCGGTGGGCGGGCTGCTCGACGAGCTCGGCATCGCCTCCGCGCATCTGATCGGCAACTCTTACGGCGGTGCCGCGGCGCTGCGGCTGGCCATGGACCGGCCGGAGAAGGTGAACCGGCTGATCCTCATGGGACCCGGTGGTGTGGGCACCACGCGTGCACTGCCTACCGCCGGACTCCAGCAGCTGCTGAACTACTACACCGGCGGTGGCCCGAGCCGGGAGAAGCTCACCCGCTTCATTCGCGAATACCTGGTGTTCGACGGTGATGCGGTCCCCGAGGAGCTCATCGAGGCGCGTTATCAGGCCAGCCTCGATCCGGCCGTGGTGGCGAATCCGCCGCTGCGGCGGCCGTCGGGGCCGCTGGCGCTGCGCACGCTGTTGCGCATGGATTTCACGCGCGACTCGCGTCTGCGCAAGGTCGAACAGCCGACGCTGGTGGTCTGGGGGACCGGCGACAAGGTGAACCGGCCCGAGGGCGGTCGCATGCTGGTCGACGCCATGCCCAACTGCGACCTGTACCTGGCGGCCAACACCGGCCACTGGGTGCAGTGGGAACGCGCGGACCTGTTCAACACACTGGCCACCGCTTTTCTGGAGGCGTAGCAGTGAAGGAGTTCCCGCGTCCCAACACGGACGGCTCGGTCTTCGGCGCGGTGCATCTGGGATACATTGTCGTGCAATCGAATCGGCAGGCCGATTGGCGGCGCTTCGGTGCCGATGCGATCGGGATGCACGTCGATGCCCTCGACGACGCCGGTCTGCGTTTCCGCCTCGACGACCACACCTGTCGCTTCCTCGTCCAGCGTGGGCCCGCCGAGGACGTGACCGCACTCGGCTGGCAGATCGATGACCACGAGACCTTCGATCGCATCATCGCCCGGGTCGCCGATCGCGGCGTGCCGATCGCCGAGGGCACCGCCGACGCGGCGGCGCTGCGTGGAGTAGAGCGGTTGTGGCGCTTCGCCGGGCCGAAAGGCATGGTGCAGGAGATCTTCACCGTGCCGGTGACCACCCCCGAGCCCTTGCGGATGCTCAGCTCCGGCTGGGTGACCGGTGAAGCCGGCATGGGGCACGTCGCGATCGTCTCGCGGGAGCCCGAGGCGTTGCGCGGCTATTACGAGACCGTTTTCGACTCCCGGTTGTCCGATTACATCGACGAGAACGTCTCCGGGCTGAAGATGAAGATCCGTTTCCTGCGGGTCAACGAGCGCCACCACTCCATCGCCATCGCCAATCTGCGTGGCGTGAAGATCGATCCGATCCGAACCCGGGTGCAGCACATCAATATCCAGTCCGTGACGTTGGACGACATGCTCGCCTCCTTCCAGCGGGTCAAGGATCTGGGCTTCCGGATGGCGTGGTCGGTCGGCCAGCACACCAACGATCGCCAGCTGTCGTACTACAGCGTGACCCCGTCGGGCTTCGAACTCGAGGTCGGCTGGAACCCGATCATCATCGGCCCGGAACTCGAATCCACCTGGGAGCCGACGACTTACCAGGGCATCAGCAAGTGGGGACACACCCCGGTGGGGGAGACGGTGCTGGACCGGTTCGGCCAGTTCCGCCAGGCGCTGCGCACCGTGCGCACGCCGGAGATCACCGTGCCGGAACTGGCAGGAGGGCGCATCCGATGAACACCGACTACGACGTGGTGGTCGTGGGCCTCGGCCCGAGTGGCCTGACCCTGGCCAATCTGCTCGGCCGGCGTGGAGTCAGTGTGCTCGTCCTCGAACGCGAGCCCGAGTACTACGGCCTCGCGCGGGCGGTCTACACCGACGACGAAGGCATGCGGATCTTCCAAACCGTCGGTGCCGCAGACGAACTCGCGGCAGACATGAACGTCGACTCCGCCGTGCAGTGGGTGCGCGCCGACGGCCGGGTACTGATCCAGTTCCAGCAGACCGAACGTCGGCTGGGCTGGCCGGTGGTGAACTTCCTTTACCAGCCCTACCTGGAGAACACCCTCGAACGCGCGCTGGACCGGTACCCCCACGTGACGGTGCGCCGCGGCCGGGAAGTCGTCGACTTCAGCCAGAACACGGACACGGTCACCGTGGTACACGCCGCATGCCGCGGCACCGGTTACGGCAAGCATGTGCCGATTACCGATGCGGACGCCGCCGAGCGGGTAACGGCGAAGTTCCTGGTCGGCTGCGACGGCGGCCGCAGCGTGGTGCGCACCAATCTCGGCATCGATATGACCGGCACCAGCTTCCCGGAACGCTGGCTGGTCGTGGACTTGAAGGCCCGCGACGGAGTGGACGCGTTCCGGCATCTGCCGTACTTCGATTTCGTCTGTGATCCCGAGCTGCCGATCGTGTCCTGTCCGCAGCCCGACGGGCACCACCGATTCGAGTTCATGCTCAACGACTCGCAGACGAAGGAGGAGATGGAGGACGACGAGACCGTGCGCCGCCACATCGAACGCTTCGTGAATCCGGACGAGGTCGAGGTGTTGCGAAAGCTCGTGTACACCTTCAATGCGGTCATCGCCGACCGCTGGCGGGTCGGGCGGATCCTGATCGCGGGTGATGCCGCGCACATGACCCCGCAGTTCATCGGTCAGGGCATGAACTCCGGCGTGCGCGATGCCGACAATCTGTCGTGGAAGCTGACCGCGATCATCAAATACGGTGCGAGCCAGACGATTCTGAGCAGCTACGAATCCGAGCGCCGCCCACACGCCAAGGCCATGATCGACCTGTCGGTGTTCAACAAGGCGCTGGTGTCCGTGGACAACAAGCTGATCGCCGCCGCCCGTGATCTCGCGCTGACCACCGCGCTGCGGGTGCCGGGCCTCGGTGGCTGGATCCGGGGCGCGAAGATGAAACCCTCGCCGCGCTTCCGTCGCGACGCCTACCTCGGCCTGCCCCGCCGCGGATGGCGTGGAGTCGAAGGGGAACTCGCCCCGCAGCCGGAGATCCGAACCTACGACGGACATCATCGTCGATTCGATGATGTGCTGGGCCTGGGCTTTTCGGTGATCGGCTACGGCGTCGACCCGCGCGCCGGACTCGGCGCGGACGACCTGGCGGCATTGCGCGCGCTGGGCGCTCGTTTCGTCACCGTCTACCCGATCGGCGGCCGGCCACAGGGCAAGCCCGGCGACGGCCGCAATGCCGGTGCCGACTACGTCGACGTCGAGGATCACACTGGAGCGCTGACTCGTTTCTTCGCCAAGGCCGGCATCGGCATCGGCGGGCTGCTCCTGCTGCGCCCGGACCGGTATGTCTTCGGCACAGTCACCGCAGGCCGGGGTGGTGTGCTGATCGCCGAATTGTTCCGCCAACTCGGGGTCACCGCGGGCGAACTCGTCTCCGCGGCGACCCTCGCGCGAGCTGACCTGGCCGAATCCGATTCAGCGCCAGCAGATCCGGAATCGACCGAGTCCGCAACTGACGAACACCGTCTCGAGGAGGCCCGGTGACCTCGAGCTTCCTGCGGCGTGCCGAAAAGGATTCCGGCACTTATGGAGTCGATGTCCGCGACGTGCTGACCGAGGCCGGCCGGCGCGGCCTGGTGGGCGGGCGGGAGGACATGATCGTCGACATCGCCCTCGACCTGATCGGCGGCGCGGCGGGGTGACCTCAGGATTCCGGCAGTTGCGGCAGCTGCGGCAGTGGACTGCTGGTGAGCTTCTGCGCGGCGCGCTTGTTCATGCCGAACATGCGCAGCACGTGGAAGGCCATCTCGTCGGTGCGCGCGTCGGCGTCCGCGTCCGGCTGGGCGTCCAGCAGCTGCAGCAGGCCCAGCAGGGCACCGCCGGCTGCCATGATCGCCATGTCCGCATCCATCGGCTCGAAGCGGCCCGCCTCCTGCGCGGCGAGAATGTCGCGGCGGGCGCGCGGGGCCAGGCCCTCCTCGCGCAGCAGGATCGACATGCCGGAATGCAGGATCACCCGCACCATTTCCGGCATCTGCCGCTGCAGTCGCCCGGTCATCCGGAAGCTGACCGCGAACACCTCGGCGGGGTCGTCGTAGAGCTTCACGATGCCGTCACGCAGCTCGGCGTAGATCTGCAGGGCCGAGCGCACCGCCTCGTCGAAGAGCTGCTCCTTGGAGTCGAAGTGGTTGTAGAAGGATCCGAAACCGACATCGGCCGCGTCGGTGATCTCTTGAATGCTGACCGCGGATCGCCCCTCCGACAAGAACTTCCGTGCGGCGCCGAGCAGCGCGTTGCGAGTGCGCTCGCGCCGCCGGTCGACGCGATTTCGAGTCACGGGTTCGGCTGCCATGGTCTCACTTCCGGTCGAAAACGGTACGCGAATCATATCTGAGAAATCCATCAGACACGATTTCGCCCTCCCGCCCGCAATTCCCCATTCAGAAAGCGATGAACGAAGTGCGCGAATCCTTCCCGCAGCCGCCCGCGACGATGAGCCGTCGCCGGGTTCTGGGCGGCGTTGTCGCCGGTACGCTCGGCGCCGCGGCAACCGCTGCGGCCGTGCCGATCGACCCGGCGGTTGCTGCCCGCGCCCAGCAGCCCGCGCCCACCGGCAGCTACCGCATCGATCTGCACGCGCATTTCCTGCCGCCGGACTACCGAGCCGCACTGCTCGAGCACGGGCACCTCACCATCGGTGGCTACCCGACGCCCGAGTGGTCGCCGGAAGCCGCGATCGCGTTCATGGACTACTACGGCATTCAGGCGCAGGCGCTTTCGGTGTCCGACCCGGGCGTATCGTTCCTGTCCGGCAAGGAAGCCGCCGACATGGCCCGCTACTGCAACACCTATGCGGCGGGGCTTTTCAAATCCGACCCGGCCCGCTTCGGCGCGTTCGCGGTGCTGCCGATGCCCGACATCCCGGCCGCCATCGAGGAGGCGATCTACGCCTTGGACGACCTGCATCTGGACGGGGTCATCCTGCTGTCGGCCTACGACGGCGTCTATCTCGGCGATCCGCGTTTCGAACCGCTGATGCGCGCGCTCGAACAACGCCGCGCGTATGTCTTCGTCCATCCCGCGGCCATCCCCGGCACCGCGAAACCTGCGCTGCCGCTGCCGGATTTCCTCGAGGAATTCACCTTCGACACCACCCGCGCCGCCACCATGATGATGCTCACCGGGGTGACCCGGCGGTACCCGAGTATTCGCTTCCAACTCGCCCACGCCGGCGGCACCCTGCCCTTCCTGTCCTGGCGGGTCGGGGTGGCCTCGGAAACCGTGGTGGGGCAGAGGTGGCCGCAAGGGTGGCCGAAGCCCTCGCTGCTCGATACCGCGGGTCAGATCTCGAACTTCTACTACGACACGGCGCTGAGCGGCTCGGCCGCGGCCATGTCGAGCGTGCTCGCGGTCACCGCTCGCGAACACATCGTCTTCGGCTCGGATTGGCCGTTCAGTGCCATGACACTCCCGCAATCGGGGACACACGATCCTGCTCCGGGGCTGAGCGATATCTTCGATACCGATCAGCGTATGGAGGTCGAACGGCTCAACCCGCTACGACAGCTTCCCCGGCTCGCACAGGCAGTGGGCGGGTGACCCGTAGCTTCGGCTCGCACTGCGCGGCGCGCCGAATATTTCGCCGACCGTGAATCGTCCCTGAAGGAGGAGAACCGTGGGACACGGGAACCGCATCGACACCCATCAACACCTCGTGCCGCCGAAATACGCGGACCTGCTGCACGCCAGGGGAATTCGTCCCGGCGGCATCGATCTACCACGTGGTCGGAATCCGAGGCCGTGGATTTCATGGATCGCCGCGGCATCCGGACCGGCATCCTGTCGCTGTCCACACCGGGAGTCTGCCTGGGAGACACGGCCGAAGCCCGGACCTGGGCCCGTGAGGTGAACGAATACGGCGCGGAGATCGTGCGGCGGCGACCCGACCGGTTCGGGCTGTTCGCCACGCTGACGCTGCCGGACGTGGACGGAGCGCTGACCGAGGCCGAATACGCGCTCGACGCCCTGCACGCCGACGGGATCGTGCTGCTGGCGAACAATGATGGCCGCTACCTCGGGGATCCGGAGTTCACGCCACTGCTGGAACTGCTGCACGAGCGCGAGAGCGTGGTCTTCGTTCACCCGGGTGAATTGCCGGCCGCGCCGGTGCCGGGCATCCCGAGCTTCGCGGCCGACTTCCTGCTCGACACCACCCGCACGGCGCTCAGTCTCATCCTGTCCGGCGCGATGCACCGGTACCCCGGCATCACATTCATTCTCGCCCACGCCGGCGGATTCGTCCCCTACATCGCCTCTCGGATCCTCTTGACGATGTTCCTCGCGAAAACATCTGCGCAGCAGCAACTTCCGGCCGACGATACCGCCGTCGACCCGACCGTGCTGAAGCGGTTCTACTACGACGTCGCCCTGTCCGCCTCTCCCGCGTCACTACCGAGCCTGCTGGCGGTCGCCGAACCCGACCACATCACCTACGGCAGCGACTTCCCCTTCGCCCCGGCCGCCGCGGTCGACTTCATCAATCACGAATACGAGAACTACCCGCTGGACGATTCCCTGCGCGCGGCCATCGACCGTGGCAACGCGGAGGCGTTGTTCCCCCGGTTGAAGGCTTGAGGTCCTCGCGTATCGGTGTGTGCTCGATGGTTGCGCGATACGCTTTGGAGGTGCCGGTAAGGGGATGGCACCGAAGCTGTGTCGTTTATTCAGGTGTGGTTGTCGATCGTCGCGTGGGGCCACACCTCGGGGATTCACGTCTCGGGGTACCGATGTGGTGCATGAGCCCTTCGAGGATCTGATCATCGATCCAGCCGAACGGAGCCGCACGGCGCTCGCCGCGGCCGCGGCCCGATTCGAGCAGGCGTGGGCCGCGTCCGGGTGTCCTCCCGACTTGTCGGCGTACCTGCCCGACGCCGATGCCGAGCGGCGTGCGGTGCTGGTGGAACTGATCAAGGTCGACCTCGAGAACCGCTGGGTTCGCCACCACTTTCCCAAGCGACTCGCCGAATATTGCGAGCAGTACGCCGAACTGCGCAGCGGCCCACCGCCTGCGGACCTGGTCTACGAGGAATACCACGCCCTCCGCCGTGGCTCCGGCTCGCAGCCGGTCGCGGGGGAGGAGCCGACGCAAGCCGGGGCTGCCGAGCCCGAAGCCACCGAGATCGGCCGGCCTCCTGTCGAGCTGGACACGACCGAATATCGCAGCACGATGGTTGCTCGTCCGAGCGCGCAGGTCGCGCTCGGGGCGATCAATCCCGGTGACCGGGTCGGGGACTTCGATTTGCTGACGATGATCGGGGAGGGCACGTTCGCGCGCGTATATCTGGCGCGGCAGCGCTCGATGCAGCGGCTGGTCGCGGTGAAGATCTCGCACAACCACGGCACCGAGCCGGAGACCCTTGCCCAGTTGGACCATGAGTACATCGTGCGGATCTTCGACCAGCGATTGATCGCCGACGGCGAGCTCAAGCTGCTCTACATGCAGTATCTGCCGGGCGGCACGCTGCTCGACGTGCTGAATCGACTGCGGTCGACCCCGGTTGATGCCCGTAGTGGGCGGGTGTTGCTCGACACCATCGACGGGGTACTCGAGGACAAGGGTGAGGTTCGTGCTGCTGATACGGCGGTGCGGGCCCGGATCGCGGCGATGACGTGGCCGGAAACGGTTGCCTGGCTGGGCCGCCGGCTCGCCGACGCGCTCGGGCACGCCGCCGGGCGCGGGGTGCTGCATCGCGACATCAAACCGGCGAACGTGCTGCTGAGCGCCGATGGCATACCCAAGCTCGCCGACTTCAATGTCAGCTTCAGTCAACACATCCGGGGAACCAGCCCGCTGGCGTACTTCGGTGGATCGCTGGCCTACATGTCACCCGAACAGCTCGAAGCGTGCCATCCGGAGCTTCCGGCGACCGCCGGTGACCTCGACACGCGCAGCGACATCTACGCGCTGGCGGTGATGTTGTGGGCGTTGCTCACCGGGCGGATCCCGTTCGCGGACGAGGAATGCGCGGGCATGTCGGAGACGTCGCTGGGTCGCATGCTCGAGCTGCGTCGCCGGCCCATCGATCCGCGGTTCCTGTCCGATGTTCCCGCCGATTGCCCTGCGGCGCTGCGGCAGGTGCTGCTGACCTGCCTGTCACCGGATCGCGAGCACCGGTACGGCAGTGGATCGGAATTGGCTCTGCAGTTCGATCTGTGCCTCGACGAGCGCGCCCGTGACCTCGTCTATCCACCGGAGAACAGTTGGCGGGCACGGCTTTCGCCCCATTACGTCCCGATCCTGTGGCTCATCGCGCTGGCCGCCGACGGCTTGGCGGCGGGCTACCTGTACGGGCAAACCGTGCAGTTCGGCAGCGGGCTCTTGTCCGGCGCCACCCGCTCGGAGCTCTTACGGTTGACGAACCTCTTCCACCTGATCGCCTGGCCGCTGGCCGTCGTGAGCTGGTTCTACATCTGTCGGCATCTGATCGCGGTGCCCCGCGGCCTGCGCAAGGGCAAACGCTACGACGAGGCGATGCTTGCCCGGACCCGGTCGTTCACCCTGTACTGGGCCGACCTCGATGCAGGTTTCGGCCTCGTGTTCTGGACGATCGGCGCGGGGGTGTTCGTGGCCCTGCTCGCCACGGTGGTCCGCCTTCCGCCGCGGCTGCTGGTGCATTCGGTGGAGTTCGTGCTGGTGTGTGCCGCGTTCGCGGTTTCCTACACGTTCTTCGTGCAGACGTTCTACATCGTCCGTTGCGTGTACCCGATCTATTTGCGCCATGGCCGCACGACGGCTCGCGATGCCGCCCACCTGCGCGCGCTGCGCCGCAGATGCACGGTCTACCTCGGCATTGCGGCATCGGTGCCCCTGGTCGCCGTGGTGACCGGATTGAGCTTCCTCGGGCAGGACGAGCGGGCGCGCATCATGGATACGGTGCTGTGGCTGTGCGTGATCACCGGGCTCGCGTTCGTGGCCACCTACTGGCTGTTCCGAAAGCTGGAGGCCGACCTGCGGGCCCTCGAGCGGGTCGTCGAGAAGCGATCGGGCATCGAGGACGCATGACAACTCCCGGCGCGGGCCGCTAGGAGGCCGCTGCGCCGGCCATGCCGCGCTCGATGGCCGCGACGATCTGCGGGCGGAGCGCGGCCGCGGGGATGATCGAATGCACCGAACCGACCTCGCGGGCGCGCGCGATGGTGTGGATCGCCTCGAACTCGGCGGCGACCTCGCCCAGTTTGTCCGACCGCACCGCGGCCTGCCGGGCGGCCAATTCGACTCGCAGCCGGGCCCTTTCGGCGCCGTCGGCGGCGATTCGCGCCTCGAGCTCGCGCACTTCCGGGTCCGCCGCGGTGCGGTTGTTCACCTCGCGGGAGAACACGACCGCCGCCGCGGGTGCGCCGCCGATCACGGAGGCGAACGAGCCCTCGACCGCGAGCACCTCCATATTGTCGTTGAGTGCGCCGGAGAAGACCACGAACGCTCCACCGTGGTAGCGCGAGATCACGCAGAACACGATCGGGCCGTCGAAATTCACTATCGCGCGGCCGATTTCGGCGCCGTATTCCAGTTGGATGTTGCGCAGTGATTCGGGCGAGCCGTCGAAACCGGAGAGATTCGCCAGAATCACCACGGGCCGGTTGCCGCTGGCGGCGTTGATCGCGCGGGCCGTCTTCTTCGACGACTGCGGGAAGAGCGTTCCCGAGGTCCAGGTGTCCGGGCCGTCGGCCGGGACCCAGCCCTTGCGCTGGATCGTGCGAGATTCGAAGCCCACCACGGTCACCGGATAGCCGGCCAGATGGGCGTCGAACACCACCGAGGTGTCGGCGCCGGCCATGTCCGCCCACCGCTCCAGCACCGTGTGGTCCTGGTCGACCACCGACCGCATCACCGTGCGGATATCGAACGGCTTCTTGCGCTCCGGGTTCCGCTCGGCGGAGAAGATGTCGCCGACGACGCTGAAGTCGCTGGAGCGATGCACGTGCGGGTAGCTGCGCACGTCGCGGTCGACCGGATCGGTGGTGACCGCCCGACGCGGGAAACGTTCGCCCGGAGCGACATACGCGTGCTCGTAGTGCGCGAACAGGATGTCGCAGGCGGCGGTCAGGTTCGGCGCCCAGTACTGCGCCTCGCCGTTCGGGCCCATCACCCGGTCGTAGCCGCCGATGCCGAAGTTGTCCTCGGCCGAGACACCACCGGAGTAGTCCAGCGACTGCTTGCCGGTGAGCACCATCGCGCTGTCCGGAGTCATCACCAGAATGCCCTTGGTGTGCGCCAGCATGGTCGCCTCGGCGTTCCAATACGGCTGGGCGCCAACATTGATGCCCGCGACGATGATGTTGATCTCGCCGCCGCCCTGGGTGAAGGTGATGATCCGGCGCAGCGCGCGCGACACCCAGTCCATGTTCTCGGTGCCGCTGTCCATCGAGATGGTGGCACCGGAGGACAGCGTGAACCATTCCACCGGCACGCCAAGGCTTTCCGCGACATCGATCGCCGCGACCACGCGTGCGCATTCGTTCCCGGCGACGGTTCCCAGCGCCTTGGTCGGGTCGCCGAACAGGGCGATACGGGTCATGCCCTCGGGATAGCGGTCGGTGATCGTGGTCACCTGCCCCACGATTACACCGGCCGTATTGTGGCCGTACGGGCGGTCCACCGGCACCAGCTTTCCGGACGAATCGAGGTCGAGCTCGGTGAAGCTGCCGCGACCGCGGGTCAGCAGCGGAATCAGTTCGTACGGATAGACGGTGCCGCGAGCCCTGGCCCGCTGCACCCGCTGGGCGTACTCGTCGAGGGGGCGCAGCGGATCGGTCGGCGGCTCGGTGATCGCGAAACTGATCTCGTCGCTGGAATGATACGAGAAGCGCAGCGCCACATCACGAATCGGTTCGTCGGGGCCCGTCGAGAGGCGGCCGATGACGGTGATCTCCTCCAGTCCGGCGCCCAGGGTCAGTGGCGCGATGGTGCGCGCGATCACCTCGATGCGGTCGGCCGGGATCTCCATCACCGGCCAGACGAACAGCGCAATCCGGTTGTGGTCCAACCGCTTCGGCTCACGCTGCGTCTGCGCCCGGCGGATGCCGTCGAGGCAGGCCGCGATCTTGCGCTCGATCGCCGGTACGGTCACGATCTCGCCGTTCTCGTCCCGCTGGGCGGAGAAGTCGCGAACCTCGGCGAGTGCGATGAACCGCTCGTCGGCCGGATTGTGCTTGGCGACAGAGTGATACAGATAGATGCCGGACGGCGCGGGCAGACGGGTGCCGTTGAAGTTCTTCAACCGCCACAGGTCCAAGCGCTGGCCGGTGAGCGGATGCATGTCGCGGATGATGAGGTCTTCGGAGAGTCCGGATTCCGTGCGGCGGAAGGTGACGTGCCGGACGTCGGCGGTGTCGCCGTCCAGGACGGCCACCGAGATACGCCGCCAGGTGCCCGATTGCGGATGCGCTTCCAGCTCGGTGCGCAGCGCCGCCGACAGCTCGTCCCCGTCAGCCGGTGCATCGGCCCACGAAATGTATACGTCGACAACGAGATTCGGCACATTCGGCCCCGCCACATCGGCCACGACGTCGAGCGTGGCCGCCAGGTCGGCATGTTCGGCCACCGTGGAGACCAGGTGCAGCCGCTCCCCGGCGAGCTCGAACGTGCCGGTCACCAGGTGCCGGCCCGAGCGGTCGAAGGCCATCACGTTGTCGAGGTCGTGGATCCGGTAGTACTGCCGGGTGATCACCTCGAGCAGCGGGTTCGGATCCGAGATGTATTGCCCCAGTAGGCCGGTCAGTGGTTCCGGGGCGTTGACCATGGCCGCGACGCGCCGCGCGTAGAAGGAGGCGCCGGGCCGCCGGGCCAGGTAGGCGAGGCTGCCGCGCACCTTGTCGTACACATCCTCGCGGGCCGCGCGGATCAGCGGCTCGTCGAATACCCGGAAGCGCAGGGTGCGTGCCACGTCGCCGATCAGCGGGTAACGCAACTGCGTGGCCAGGATGAGACGGTCGAGCACCTCCCTGAGCTCGGGCACCTCCGCGGTGCGCTCGTCGGCGTTGGCCAGCCAGCGCTCGAGTTCCCCGGCGATCACCGGTACCTGGTTGTCCATCCGTTGCAGGGCCAGGAACAGACGATAGACCGCCTCCTCCAGTTCGGGCGTGCGGTCGAGCGAGGTCACATCGTAGTGTCCCAACGCGCGAGAAAGCCTGGCGCGGAAGGACTCCGGCAATCCCTGCACATCCACGTCGAGTGACTGCAGGAACGAGTGGAAGTGCTCGCGCGGGCTGTGCACGGGATCGGCCACCTCGCTCTCGCCGATGGTCGGGCGGTTGCGGGACAGCTCGCAGACGTCGGCGAAGGTGGTCAGGATCGCCAGTTCGGCCTGGGTCAGCTCCGGGTCGTCCCCCGACAGCTCGTTGCGCAGCTCGTTGTACTCCCCGAGCAGCGTGCGGGCCCGGGCGGCGCTGACGTCGTAACCGGTGAGCAGGGTGCTCAGGGCGTCCAGCCGCGCGAAGGCCTCGGAGCGGGCGTCGCCGCGGATCTGCTCGAGCGGCGCGAACTCCACGCGGCGGCTCTCGGCGACGCTCCCGAGGGCGTCACCGGTATCGACGGCGTCCACCCGCAGCAGCGGCGCACCGGCATCCACCTGCGAGTTCACCACGGCGTTGAGTTCCCGGACCCGGCCCGGACCGGGGGCGCGGACCGCGGTCTCCATCTTCATCGATTCCAGCACCACCAGGGTGGCGCCGGCCTCGACCTCGTCACCGACGGCGACCGGAACCGCGACCACGACGGCGGGCGCGGGCGCGCGCACGATGCCGGCCTCGTCCTGACTGATCTGGTGGCCGACGCCATCCACCTCGACCAGGTAGCCGGTCGGCCCGGCCACCGAGACGACGTGATGGCGGCGGTGAGCGATCGCGTAACGGCTTTCGAAGGCGCTGAGCCGATCGACGACGACCTCCAGATCACCGGAATCGCCGCTCACCTGGTAGCGCCGCGGGCCCACCTGGCCGACCACCAGCGTGTAGGGCTGGTTGCGATAGGACAGTTCCACCGTCCGCCCGATGGCGTGCCTGGCCCGTGGGCGGCCGCCGCGTGCGGAGGAGAGGAAGGCGGCACGCTCGTGCGCTTCCTCGGTGTCGTAGGTGTCGATGGCGGCGGCCAGCAGCGCGACATCGGCGACCGCGGTCGGGCCGTCCGCGGTGCCGGCGCCGGTGCGATCCAGCCAGCCGGTGTCGGCCTCGCCGGAGATCAACTCGGGGCGGTTCAGCAGGTCCAGCAGGAAGGACTTGGTGGTGGTGCCACCCTCGACGACGACCGTGGTCTCGCGCAGCCCGGTGCGCAGCCGGGCGAGCGCCTCGTCGCGGTCGCGACCCCACGCGATCACCTTGGCCACCATCGAGTCGTAGTCCGGCGGGATCACATCGCCCTCGGCGATGCCGGTGTCCACCCGCAGGCCCGAGCCCAGCGGGAACCTGAGCAGTTGCAGCCGGCCGGGTGCCGGAGCGAAACCGTTGTCGGCGTCCTCGGCATTGAGCCGGGCCTCGATCGCGTGGCCGAATTCCGACGGGCAGTCGCCGTCGAGCGCGCCACCGGACGCCACGTGGATCTGTAACTTGACCAGGTCCAGGCCCGTGGTGGCCTCGGTGATCGGGTGCTCGACCTGGAGGCGGGTGTTCACCTCGAGGAAGGTGAACCGCCGCTCGTCGGGCTGGTAGAGGTATTCGACGGTGGCGGCGCCGCAGTAGCCGGCCGCCTTCACCAGGTCGGCGGACACCTTGCGCAGGTGATCGGCGTCGTCCTTGGTCACCACCGGAGACGAGGATTCCTCGATCACCTTCTGGTTCTTGCGCTGGATGGAACAGTCCCGCACGCCGGGCGCCCACACCGTGCCGTGGCTGTCCGCGATCACCTGGACCTCGATGTGGCGGGCGCCGGTGACCAGGCGTTCCAGGAACACGACGGGATCGCCGAAGGAGCGTTCGGCCTCGCGCTGGGTGCGCTCGAGCGCGAGATCCAGTTCGTCCTCGGCGTACACCTTGCGGATGCCGCGGCCGCCGCCGCCCGAGCGGGCCTTGACGATCAGCGGATAGCCGATGGCGCGTGCGTGCCGGCGGGCGTCGGCGCCGGTCTCGACCGGGCCACCGGACCAGGGCGCGACGGGGACCCCGACCTTCTCGGCCAGCAGTTTGGCCTCGATCTTGTCGCCGAGCAGGCGCATGGCGTGCGAGGAAGGACCGATGAAGGTGATGCCGAGCTTGCTGACGAGATCGGCGAACATCGGGTCCTCGGCCACGAAGCCCCAGCCCACCCAGACCGCGTCGGCCGCGGCCTCGATCAGCGCGCGCTCGAGTTCGGCATGGTCGAGGTAGGGGTTGGTGGTGCCGTTGCGCCGCAGGGTGACGGTCTCGTCGGCCTGGCGAACGAACAGCGCACGCCGCTCGGCATGGGTGTGCAGGGCGATGGTGCGGATCCCGTGGTCGTACTCGGCATTGAGCTCGCGGACAGCCCGGATCAGACGCACTGCTGGTTCGCCTCTATTGACTATGGCAATCCGCTGGATCATTTCTCCGTCCATTCTCGTGTCGGCGAATCGCGTCGTCGGCATTCATTGTTAACACCGCTTCGACGGTGTGGCGCGCAACGGCACCGAGAGAGTCATCAAAAAGTGTCCCACCCCCGGACGTCACCTCAGGTGTTGATTGTCTTCACCCTGGGGACGAGTCGGATGGCCTCGAGGGTGATGGATACCGACCGGTCTCAACTCGTAGGTTCGTTGTACCCCGAAAAGACAGATACGGGTTCCACGTTCCCCACCAAAGCTCAAGTAGGAGAAGGCCGATGGTATTTCAACCACATCGTTCGCTGATCGTCGCTCACGTGCGTCCGGATGCTATTTCCAACGTTGGCGAGATCTTCGCGGAATCTGATTCGTTGACGGATCTGCCGGGGATTGCGGGTGTGACCCGGCGTGAGCTGTGGGCTCTGGATGATCTGTATGTGCATTTGGTGGAGACCGAGGAGCCCGGTGGCGCCGCTATTGGCAGGGCTGCGCGGCATCCGGAGTTCGCCCGGGTGAGTGCCCGGTTGCGCGAGTTCGTTTCGCCCTATCTCCCGAACTGGCAATCGCCGGAGGATGCGCGGGCTCGCATGTTCTACAGCTGGACACCGGAATCCGGTCCGAGGCTGGAGATCCCGAACCGATCAGCTTCGGGTTTCACCACACGAGGGAAGGAAGAGAAGTAAATGTCGGATGTATTCACCATCGAGACGCTGCGCGCGATCCTGGACGAGCATGTCGGGGTCGACATCGGTCCGGACGAGTTGCAGAGGGCGGACGCGCTGACTCTGGAGGAGATCGGTGTGGATTCGTTGGCGGTCTTCGAGATTCAGAGTGTTGTGGAACGTGACTTCGATGTCAGGTTGCCTGCCCAGCTGCTCGGGATGACCGGTGGTGACGTGGTTCGGTTCGTCGAGTTCGCTTTTATCAAGGAGGTTGCGTGATGTTCGGTCATACAGAGAATTCGATCCTGATCGATGCGCCGCTCGAGGTGGTGTGGGATTCGACCAATGATGTTCGGTCCTGGCCGGATTTGTTCTCCGAGTATGCCGCGGTCGATGTTCTCGCCGAGGACGGTGACACGGTTCGTTTCCGGCTCACGATGCACCCCGACGAGGCGGGGCAGGTGTGGAGCTGGGTCAGCGAACGAACCGTTGATCCGGTCAACCGGACCGTGGACGCGCATCGGGTGGAGACCGGGCCGTTCGAGTACATGCGGATCCATTGGAGTTATGCCGAGTCCGGGTCGGGTACGCGGATGACCTGGGTTCAGGACTTCCATATGCGTCCGGGTGCGCCGATCGACGACGCCGGGATGACCGATCGCATCAACACCAACAGCGTGATTCAGATGCAGCTCATCAAGGAAAAGGTCGAAGGACATCTCGTCGGCGCGCCGCCGCGTGCCTGACCGCCACACCAAGAAGCCCCTGAAGCCACCACGTCGCATCACTCATCGAGAGGAATTTTGACTATGACGAAGTTACCGCCGGCTCGCATCGATATCGCCGACCTGCCCGCAGACCGTCGACGGGGCGGTGAAATCAAGACTGTGCTGAGTCCGAAAACCGTTGGCAGCACGTCCGGTTTCACCGGAGTTGCCACGCTGGAGCCGGGGGAGCGCATCGCCGAGCACTATCACCCGTATTCGGAGGAGTTTCTGTATTGCGTGCAGGGAGACCTGACTGTCGACCTCGACGATGAGCAGTGGTCGCTGGCAACGGGGCAGGGATTGTTCGTGCCGATCGGTATCCGGCATCGGGTGCGCAATACCGGGACCGAGACCGCCAGCATCGTCTTTCACCTCGGACCGCTCGCGCCGCGACCCGAACTCGGCCATGTGGACACGGAAGCGTCTACCGATGGCGCCGCGACCGCGCAGAGAGCGCGATGAACCGCCGCGCAGTGATCACGGGGATCGGTGTCGTCGCCCCGAGTGGAAACTCGGCGAGCGAACACTGGAAAACCGTTGTGGCAGGCGAGAATCGGATCGCGCCGATCACGCATTTCGATGCCTCCGCGTATTCGACCACGCTGGCCGGAGAGGTCCGTGACTTCGTGCCGGAGGAATACCTGGATCGCCGTCTGATCGTGCAGACCGACCGGTGGACGTGGATGTCGCTGGCGGCGACGGCACAGGCCTTGACCGATGCCGAACTCGATCCGTCCACCATCGATCCGTATCGGCAGTCGGTGGCCCTGGCGGCCTCGACCGGCGGAAATCAGTTCGGCCAGCGGGAGATGCAGCGGCTGTGGTCGGGATCGACGCACACCGTCGGCACCTATCAATCGATCGCCTGGTTCTATGCGGCAAGTGCTGGGCAAACCTCGATCCTGCATCAGATGAAGGGTCCGTCGAGCGTGCTCGTCGCCGAAGCGGCGGGCGGTCTGGACAGCCTCGGATATGCCGCGCGCGCGATCGGTCGCGGCGCCGCCGACGTCGTCCTGGCCGGCGGCACCGAGGCGCCACTGTGCCCCTACGCGATCACCGCCTCGCGTCGCAGCGGATGGATGAGCCGGCAGACGGACCCCGAACGCGCATATCTGCCCTTTGACGCCGATGCCGCCGGATATGTCCCCGCCGAGGGCGGCGCCATCTTCGTGGTGGAAGAAGAGCAGCACGCACTACGGCGCGGCGCACCGTACGTGTATGCGGAGCTCGCCGGGTATGCGGCCACCCAGGACGGTCGTACCTCACGCCCCTGGGGTGACACGACAGTCGAGCCGCCGTCGAGATACCTTGCCGCCGCACTGCGGCGAGCACTGGACCGGGCGCAGGCCGCGCCAGGGCAGACGGATGTCGTGTTCGCCGACGCGGTCGGCGTACCGGCTGCCGACCGGGCCGAAGCCGACGCGATCCGCACCGTCTTCCCGGACGGGGTACCCGTCACCGGTCAGAAAGGACTGCTGGGCAGAGCTTCCCAGGGCAGCTCCGCGCTCGACGTCGCAACCGCCGTGCTGGCTATGCGGGAACGCACTCTGCCCGCGTTCGGGGCATTGCCCAACCCGGCCCCGGGGTGCGAACTCGATTTCGTCGCTGCTCCGCAGCGAGCAGCCATCGACATCGCCGCCGTCGCCGCACGCGGATACGACGGCTTCAATAGTGCGCTGATTCTGCGCCGACCCGAAGGAGTCTCACTGTGAACGACACCGAGAGCACCAACGGCAGCCGCCTCGGGCGCGGTCGTGTCGTCTTCTTGATCACCGTGCCACTGGAACGGCAAAGCGAGTTCCTCGCTGCCTACGAGGACATCCGGCACGTCGTCGCCGAGGGCGTGCCCGGGCATATCGTCGACCAGGTCTGCCAATCCGCGACCGATCCCGAGCAATGGCTGATCACGAGCGAGTGGCAAGACCTCCAGGACTTCTACGACTGGGAAGCCACGCCGGAACACCGCACGCTCGTCGGTCCGATGCGTGAATGTTTCACCGCCGCAAGGTCATTGAAGTTCACCATCGTTGCGGTCACGACCGGCGCAGCTCGCGAGACGGCCTGGTAGATCGGGCCGAGCCACCCCAACACCACCGAAACATCAACCCGACACGGTCGGAGAAGTGATCATCATGCGCATTTCGAAAGTCGTATCGAACAAATCTGAAGAAGACATCTCGGCACCGACTGCCGCACGCATTCGCGCCGGCGCCGAGCACTATAATCGGTCGGAATTGGCCGTGTATGACCGGATGGTATTAGGGACAGTGAGTCGCTGGATCTGGCGATGTCCACGCACAAGAATGTTGGCGCACTATGACGCCAATATCGCCGGTCGCCATCTCGACATCGGCCCGGGAACGGGATGGTTTCTGGACAACTGTCAACTCCCGCCGAATCCGTCGATTACATTGCTGGATCTGAACGACGTGGTGCTCGACACCGCCGCGAGACGCATCGAGCGCTTTCACCCCACCATCTGCAAGAGCAACGTTTTCGAACCACTGGACCTCTATCCTGCCGCGCAGTTCGATTCTGTCGGGATGAACTTCCTCTTACACTGCTTGCCCGGTTCGGTCCGGCAAAAATCGGTGGTCTTCGACCACGTGATACCTCATCTCGCGCCCGGTGCCCGGGTATTCGGAAGTACTATTCTGGGCGAAAGCGCCGAGCATACCCCCTGGTCACGCGCACTGATGCGTTACCTGAATCGAGAAAAGGTGTTCGGCAATAGGGGGGACACCATCGAGTCCATCTCGCACGAGCTGAAGACGCGTTTCGCCGAGGTTCATATCCAGCAGTCAGGTGTCGTCTGTCTCTTCTCCGCACGCGATCCGCATTGAGCCTGACGACCGAATTCTCAGCCCGGCTTTGGCCGGAGAAAAGTGATGATTATGCGTAATGACAGTGATTCCTGGGACATCAAGACGAGTGTGGGTGCTACCG
>NZ_JBHZAL010000021.1:0-148675 GCF_042754245.1 Nocardia sp. NPDC059228
AGGCCAAGCCGTCCATCGCGCCCAAGGGCCTGGCCATGAAGTCCGGCCTCAAGCGCCCCGGCCCGAAGGCTCCGGGCGCTGCGGCTCCGGCCGCTGCTCCGGCTCCGGAAGCGCCTGCGGCTGAGGCGGATTCGGCTCCGGCCGAGACCGCTCCGGCTCAGGTCGCCGAGCCCGCCGCTGCGGCCGCTCCGGCGGCTCCGGAGGGCAATGGCACCTCGGAGGGCAATGGCGCGGCCGAGCCGCCGACCGCCAAGCCGGGCGGCCTGGGGTTCAAGTCGGGGATGAAGGCGCCGGGCCGGAAGAACTAGGCCCCGGCCCGAAACAGCGGGCAGCCGAACCTGATCGACGAGGGCGGCGCTACCAACCCGGTAGCGCCGCCTTCGTCGTTCCCGCCGCGTACCAGCCCGTTCGTGCCGATTCGGCGGGCGCTTCGGCGGCAATTCACGGGCCATTCGCAGCCCGTTGGCTAATCTCAGGCAACATGACGGGCCGGAGTTCGCCATACTGCAAGGTATGACGGATGCGCGGGCGGTGCGGGTCGAGATCGGGGTGGAGTCTCTGGGCGGGGTCCGGATCGCCGAACAGGCGGGGGCCGCACGGGTGGAATTGTGTACGGGGCTGACGGTCGGGGGACTCACGCCCGGGCCGTCGCTCATCGAGGCGGCGGTCGAGGCGGCGGGGCACACCCAGGTGCACGTGCTGATCCGGCCCCGGCCGGGCGACTTCCGCTACTCGGCCGACGAGGTGGCGCTGATGCGCACCGATATCGAGCGGGTGCGGGCGGCGGGCGCGCACGGGGTGGTGATCGGCGTCCTCGACGAGGACGGCCATGTCGATCCGGCCGCCAATACCGAGCTGCTGGCCGCCGCGGACGAACTGGAGGTCACCTTCCACCGCGCGTTCGATGTGTGCGCGGATCCGTATGCGGGTTTCGACCAATTGCTGGAGCTGGGCTTCACCCGGTTGCTCACCTCGGGCCGCCAGGAGTCGGTGCTCGACGGCGCAGCCCTGATCGGCCGGCTGGTGACGCTGGCCGACGGCCGCATCGACGTGATGGCGTGTGGCGGCCTGCGGGCGGACAATGCCCGCCGGGTGATCGAGCTGACCGGAACTCGCGATCTGCATGCGGCCGTGCGCATTCCGGTGCCCGGCCGCCCGCAGTCCGACTCCGAGGTCTCCTTCGCCGAATTCGGAGTGCCCAGTGGCTTCGATCATTTCGTCACGGACGCCGACGGCGTATCGGCGCTCTGCGAGGCGGCGCGGAACACACACTGACGGTCGCCGCCGGAATCAGGGCCGGGAGTGCCGTCCGCCACGCGGCGGCTCGGGCGGCCACCCCTGATCATCGGAGTAGCCCTGATCCTGCTGCCACCCCTGATCCTGCTGCCGGGCCTGGCCCCGCGTTCCCGAATCCGACCACGGCTCGCTCGGATTGAACCACGACGAGGTCGTGTACTGCCGCTCCTCCGGCGGATTCGGATTCGGCTGCACCACACCGGTTCTCGGCACGGTCGGCGGCTCACTCCCACCGGGCTGCGCGCCGGTTCGCGCCACGGGCTGTTCCCCGGACCACGAATCCCGCTGTTGCGCACCGGTTCTCGGCACCGCCTGCTGTTCCCCACTGTACGGTCCGCTCTGCTGAGCACCTCGGCGCACCACAGGTTGCGATCCCGAGGGGTACTCGCCGGTGCGCGGGCCGCCGGTCTCCCCTGCGCGCCGCGCGACCGGCTGAGATCCGCTGCGCGACACGGCCGCCTGGTCGCCGGTGCGCGGATCACCGGCACGACGCATCGCGGGCTGGGATCCGGTGCGCGGCCCACCCGCGCGGCGCGGCGTATTCCGTTGCGCCCCCGCACTTCGCGTCCGCTTGGCGCCCGCACCCGCGCGCACCTCGGCCGGCTTGGCGCCCAGTGGCCGGGCCAGCAGCACCGCGATGGCGGTGGTGAGCGGCACCGACAGGGCCAGCGCGATACCGCCGACCGCCGACCGCGCGATCTCGATGCCCACCGCGTCGCCGGTCAGCACGTCCCGGATGGGCCGCCCGGCCACGCTGAACAGCAGCAGCAGCGGCAGCGCCCCACCGGCGTAGGCGAGCACCAGGGTGTAGACGGTGCTCGCGATATGGTCGCGGCCGACCCGCATGGCCGCGGAGAAGATGCTGCGGCGGTTGGCCTTCTGGTCCAGCGCCGCCAGCTCGAAGGCGGCCGAGGCCTGGGTGATGGTGACATCGTTGAGCACACCGAGCGAGCCGATGATGAATCCGGCCAGCAGCAGCCCGGTAATGCTCACGTGCTGGATATAGGCGGCGACATTGGTGTTCTGCTCTTCGGACAACCCGGTGAGGTGGGTGGCCTCCAACGACGCCCACGACAGCACCGCCGCCAGCACCATCGAGGTCAGCGTCCCCAGCAATGCCGAGCTGGTGCGCAGATTCACCCCGTGCGCCAGATACAACACGGAGTAGAGGATCACCGCCCCCGCGACCAACGCCACCGGTATCGCCGGTTTCCCGTCCAGCAGCGCCGGCAGCAGGAACATCACCAGCACGCCGAACGCGATGACGAGCCCGATCAACGCCCGCAATCCCCGCCACCGCGCCACCGCGATGATGACCACCGCGAAAACGATCCCGATGATGCTCAACGGCAGCCCACGCGCGAAATCATCGAAGGAGTACAGCGTCGCCCCACCCGGATCCTGCGGCGTCTTCGGCGCCGCCTGCGGCACGATCCGAATCTTGTCCCCCACCCTCAAATTCGGCTGATCCGGCGTGGGCGAATTGACGAAGACCGTCCAACTCCCCTTGTCCGCCCCCGAATCGATCGAGATCACACTCCGCGCACACTGCCGCTGAGCCGCCGCGAGCAACTCCGGCTCAACAGTGAAGACCTTCCCATTCGACACATCCCCACAAGGCCCGAGATCCTGCTTGACCACAGTCCCCGCCTCGGAGTGCACCGCACCCCCGCCCCCGTTCTGCATGGGCAACGGAATATCGATGTGCTGAGAACTGGGCCAAAGCCACACCAGCCCGACGACCACCGCCACCCCGATCACCGCCAATAGCCCGACAACGACCCGGGCCGCATTGGTCCCAATAGCAATGGGTCCGGAGTGGTCGTGATGGTGATGATGAGAGTGCTGGTGATCGCTCACCCGCCGAGCCTAAACGAAAACCATTCCTGACATGCTGAGAGGTTCTCCCCGCCCGTCAAACGAAGGTTTCTTCCCGATCCCCAAGGCGACAACTGATTTCGCAATGTTTGGGGGTAACTCACCGGGTACCCCCAAAATCGTCTCGCCTCCCAACGCAGGCACGGATACGAAACCGGCGATGGCTCCAAGCCGTCCGCTGAAGGCCCGGGGAGGCGGGAGTGGGAAGTTTGGGAGGGGCGGCGGAGAGCAGGGGGATGTCTCCGCCGCCCGGGTCAGCGGCCCAGGGGGGGTAGGCCGGCTAACCAGGGCCGGACGGCCCAGGGGGGGTAGGCGGTCCGACCGGGCACTCTGAGTGCCGAGGACCACTGTACACAAAAGACGGTTCTTTGCGCTAGCTAAGTCTCTAAAAACCCAACTTTTTCGTACCAGCGGTTTGTTTTAGCCAGGGTCTCACCCGCGCCATCCACCCCGAGCGCGGGTGTCCACAACCGGACAAGACCGATCAACCGCAGGTCAGACCGGGTATTCGCGAAGGCGCGCCGGTACCACAGCGTACCCCGCGCGTACCCGGTGATCGAGAATTTCCGGCTGGAACTACTGGCGATAGCTCGCCAGGAAGTTCCCGAATCGCTCGATGGCGACCGAGAGATCGCGGGCCCAGGGCAGCGTGACGATGCGCAAGTGATCGTGATGCGGCCAGTTGAACCCGGTCCCCTGCACCATCAGGATCTTCTCCTGCAGCAGCAGATCCAGCACCAGCTTCGAATCGTCGTGGATCTCATGGACTTCCGGGTCCAGCCGCGGGAACGCGTACAGCGCGCCGGTGGGCTTCACGCACGAGACGCCCGGAATGGTATTGAGCTTCTCCCAGGCCACATCCCGCTGCTCGAGCAGCCGCCCGCCCGGCAGCACCAGGTCGTCGATGCTCTGATGTCCGCCCAGCGCCACCTGAATGGCATGCTGCGCGGGCACATTCGGGCACAGCCGGGTGGAGGCCAGCAGGTCGATGCCCTCCAGGAAGCCGCCCGCGTGCTCCTTGGGACCGGTGATGACCAGCCAGCCCGAGCGGTAGCCCGCCACCCGGTACGCCTTGGACAGGCCGTTGAAGGTGAGGCACAGCAGGTCCGGGGCGAGCGTCGCCAGCGAGACGTGCTTGGCGCCGTCGTAGAGGATCTTGTCGTAGATCTCGTCGGCCAGCAGCAGCAGCTGATGCTTGCGGGCCAGGTCCACCACCTGTTGCAGCACCTCGGCGGAGTACACCGCACCGGTGGGGTTGTTGGGGTTGATCACGACAATCGCCTTGGTCTTGTCGGTGATCTTGGATTCCATGTCGGCGATGTCCGGCTGCCAGTCGTTGGACTCGTCGCACAGGTAGTGCACCGGGGTGCCGCCCGCGAGCGAGGTCATGGCCGTCCACAGCGGGTAATCCGGCGCGGGGATGAGCACCTCGTCGCCATTGTCGAGCAGCGCCTGCATGACGATGGTGATCAGCTCGGAGACGCCGTTGCCCAGGTAGACGTCGTCCACATCGAATTCCGGGAAGCCGGGCACCAATTCGTAGCGGGTGAAGATGGCCCGCCGCGCCGGCAGGATGCCCTTGGACTCCGAGTAGCCCTGCGCGTAGGGCAGCGCCGCGATGATGTCGCGCATGATGACGTCGGGCGCGTCGAATCCGAACGGCGCGGGATTGCCGATGTTCAGCTTCAGAATCCGGTGACCCTCGGCCTCCAACCGTGCCGCGTGCGCGTGTACCGGACCCCGGATCTCGTAGAGCACGTTCTGGAGTTTGGTGGACTGTTCCAGGACGCGGGGGGACCGATGCGGAAGGTGACTCGATGGGCTCACCCCGTTAATGGTGCCATTCGCCCGCAACCAGGTTTCTTCGTGTCCAGCACAGGGCTACCGGACGGTAGCGGGGCGGCTACCTCGAGGTATCGGGCGGCAGCACGCTGCGTGCGGCGGTGGAGCCGCAGAATTCCTCGATCCTCTCGTCCAGGTCCTGCGCTTCAGCGGCGTCCCGGAACTCCGGGCCGGCCAGCCGCTGGCGCAGCGCCCTGAGCCGTTCCTCCAACTGCGCGATCCGCTTGTCCTCGTCGAGTTCCAGCACCGGCTCCAGCGCGGCGGCGGCGCCGTCGAGGCTGCCGTTGATCAGGTGGGCGGCCGCATTGTCCACCCGGGCCAGCGACTCCGCGCCGTAGGAGCGCTTGTCGGTCGGGCCGTTCACGTACAGGTCGATGGCCCGGCTGGTGGCGTCCAGGGCGGGCTCGGCCTGGCCCAGGTGGATATAGGTGGCGCCGGCGTAGTAGTGACTCTTGGGCTGGTTGAACCCGAACACGCCGCCGACGTCGTCGTGCAGGTTGTCGCTGGATTCGCTGTCGCGGGCGTCGTCGGCGGCGCGGATGCAGCGCTCGGTGTCGGCGGTGCTGCCCAGCCGCGACCAGATGCGGGCCTCGATGTTCAGCAGCCGCACCCGCGAGGTCGCGGATTCGGCGTAGCGCTGGCCGCTCTGGGCCAGCAGGACCGCGCGGCGCGGCCGCTCGGACCGATACTCGATGAGCGCCTGCATGCCGCGGGTCCAGGCGCGCAGCGGATCGTGCTCGCACAGTTCGGCGTAAGCCCAAGCGGCCCTTGCCTGTTCACCGGCCGCGTCGAAATAGCCCAGATCCGTACTGGCATTCGCCAGCAGACCGGACAGGGTGCCGGCCAGAAGGTACAGGTGGGCCGTATCGGACGGACGCTGATGGCCTTCCAGCAAGCGGTAGACCCGACGCCGCACCCGCAGCATCTCCACCATCATCGGCACCGGCGGCATGTGTACGTAATCGTTGGCGATGCGCGTGACATCCGCATCGAGCTGTTCCAGCAGGGTCGCACCCACATTGGTGCCCTCGGCCCTCCCCGCGTGCTCGCTTGCTTCGTGAGCAGCCGCCATGATCAGATCCCTCTCCGAAATCGCCGCTAACGCATCGCCCCTCATCGCACCCGTATCGACGAGTGCCAGCAGTTCCGCGTCGCTGGAATAACTGGCCTGCGCCGGCATCCCGCTCCGAAACTCGGAACCGCCTTGGCGCACATCGAAACCGGGAACGGCGGGGCGGTCGATCAAGGGCTGGTCGATCAAGGCCGCGAACCGTGCCCGCACAACATCGTCGGACCTGGCAAGGGAAGTATCGAGGGCGGCCTGATTGATGGGACGGGGATGCACCCGATCGCCCCCGGCCTCCCATTTCGAGACCAGTCGTTCGTGCACACCCAGGTGGGCGGCGAACTCCCGGATACTCATGCGTTTGGCATCGCGGAGGGCCCGGGCCTCTTTGCCTGACCAGTGCCGGACCACGGTGCCATCCCTTCCGAACGAACTCCGAACTCCAGGGTACGAGCGGAAAGTGGCCGCGACCACATCCGAAACCTTCTCGGTACCAGGCGTTATACGCACCGGTAATAGTGGCGGCGGAAAGGCAGCGGAATGCGGGTGTGCGGGCGTTCTCACCGCGGCCCCCGGCACGCGACCCTGGTGACCAGGGGAAGGAGGCGGGGACATGAACGCGGACAGGCTCAGAACAGTCGAAGACTGGGTTTCCTACTACCGGCACGAGTTCGGGCTGCCGGTCATCGAACGCGGCGGATTCGTCATGCTTCCCGTCACCGCGCAGATCGGGGTGGTGCACCTACCGGTCGCGCGGGCCGAAATGCTGCGCGGCGCACTGCAACAGCAGCGCCGCGGCGGGCCCATGCTGGCCCGGCAGATTCGCTGGAGCTTTCTGGCCGAACCGGATTCGCGGCCCGGCGACCAGATCATGATGGCGCTCAACCGCCTCGATATCGGCATTCCGGCCATCGGCAGCGCGGTCATGCTCCCCACCGGCCTCGGCCGCTGGACGCGCGAGGGCTGCCACTGGGTGACGCCACCCGCACGTGATTCCAAACTCCCACCCCTGTCGGCGATCATCACGACAGCTCTGGCGGTGGGAGCGGAAAGCGAGGACTGAACGCAGCCGGTCCTCGCGCCACCGAGTCCGCCCCACCTGGCAGTCGACGGGGCGGACTCGGCTCTTTCGATGAGTCTGGCCCACAACGGCTTTCGAGCTCGGCAGGGAGCGTCAGCGCGCTTGCTGGGGCGGGGCGGGTGGGAAGAGCGGAGGGAGGGTGGGAACGACCACGGGTGGGAGGCCCGGGATGATCGTGATGGTGTTCGGGCCGGGCGTGGTGGTGGGGGCCTCGGTGGTGGTGGTGTAGGTGTGGGGCTGGGGTGCGGCCAGGGACTCGTTGGTGGCGTCGGTGGTGGTGGGCGACGCGACCGCCGGTTCGGTGGAGGGGCGGGTGGTGCTGGCCGGGACCGAGCTGGTGACGGCGTCCTGGCGCTGCGAATCATGGGTCAGGACTTGGGATCCCCAGCCGAGGGTGATGCCGATGGCGGCCACCACGACGAGAGCGCCGACGGCGACGCCGGCCAGGCTGACCTCGCGGCGGCGGCCGAATTTCTCCGCCTCACCCGGCCGAGCCGGCCAGGACTGGCTGGGCTCCGGGGGTGCGGGTACGGCGTCCTCGCGCGGGGCGGTGGGGAAGGGCGCGGGTGCGGGCCGGTGCAGGACCGGGCGGGCCAGCATGGCCGCGCCGCGGGTGACCACGGTGTCGGGGGCGGCCGGGACGATGACGGGGACGCCCAGCCAGCGTCGCAAAACCTTTGCCACCAGCGGAATCTGAGCGCAGCCGCCGAGCAGGGCGACCGCCTGCACCGGCTGCTCGGAGCGCAGGATGACATCGCGTGTCATGCGAGCGGAGGATTCGACGGCCAGCATGATGAGGGCCTCGAAGTTCTCCTGCGACAGCAGTACCAGGCCCTCGGTGGAGGGCAGTGCCACCGCGCTGCTGCTGGAGAGCTGCTCCTTGGCCTCGCGGCAGAGCTTGTCGAGCGCGATGAGCCCGGTGTGGTCCGGCGGATGGGCGATCCGCCCGGAGGCGATCTGCTGTTCGCGGATCAGCGCGTCGAGGTAGTCGCCGCTGATATCGCTGGTGCGTTCGCTGAAGCAGACCTGCCGGGTGCCGGTATCGACGACCGTCACCGACAACCCGGACGCGCCTAGGTCATAGAGCGCGACGGTGCCGAAACCCTGCAGCTCCCCGGAGTATTCGAGGAATTCCAGCGCCGCCACCACGTCGGGCACCAGCTCGTAATTGGTGAACTGCCGCCGCGCCAGCTCGGCCCGGATGGCCCGCGCGTGATTCTCGTCCCGGTAGGCGATGGCGGTGGCGCTGATCCGCGAATCCGCGGCGAGCACCGCCCCGACCGCGTCGGCGACCAGCTCGTCGACCCGGCGTTCCCCGACCGGCACCGCCTGCACGTCGAACGCGTCCGGCGGGCCGTCGAATCCGCTGCGGGCCCGGGCGTATCGCTGCTGTGGGGGTGCGCCGACATTGCGTGCGGCCTGTTCGGCGGAATCGCCGGTGAACGGACGTGCGACGCGAACCGCACCCGCCCCCACCGAAACTCCCAGAACCGAACTCATCCGCTGCCCATCTCGTCGACACACACCCGTCGTCGCCACCTTACGACGTACCGGGCCATCCGTACACCCGCTGTACCCGCCCATCGGACGGCGTATTCGCGCCACGGACGACGGTCAACTGTCCAGGCAGCGGCCGAATTACGCCGCGCGCCGGATCGAAACCGCTACCCCGTAATGCAACTCACTTGGACACGGGAAAATTCAGATAGGCCCGCGACGGTGTCGGCCCCCGCTGACCCTGATATTTCGAGCCCGCCGCGGCACTGCCGTACGGGTGCTCGGCCGGGCTGGTGAGCCGGATAAGACACAGCTGCCCGATTTTCATGCCGGGCCACAGGGTGATCGGGAGATTCGCCACATTCGACAGCTCCAGCGTGATGTGCCCGCTGAATCCGGGGTCGATGAAGCCCGCGGTGGAGTGGGTCAGCAGGCCCAGCCGACCCAGGCTGGACTTGCCCTCCAGCCGGCCGGCCAGATCGTCGGGCAGCGAGCACACCTCGAGCGTGGAGCCGAGCACGAATTCACCGGGATGCAGCACGAACGGCTCCCCCTCGGCGGGCTCCACCAGGGTGGTCAGCTCGTCCTGCCGCTGCGCCGGATCGATATGCGTATAGCGGGTGTTGTTGAACACCCGGAAGAGACTGTCCAGCCGCACATCGATACTCGACGGCTGCACCAGCTTCTCGTCGAACGGCTCGACCCCGAGACGTCCATTGGCGATTTCCTTACGGATGTCGCGATCACTAAGCAGCACCGTGCCATTTTGCCCTCCGCTTCGCTCCGGGCGGTTCGCGGCCCCCAAGGTCTCGTTCTTCCCTCCCTGGGCTCCTCCGCTGCGCTCCGTCGCTCCGCTCAGTCCAGAACGAGACGGGCCGCGAACTTTCAGTGCTCCACCGGCGGGTTTTCCGGCGCGAACACCTCGATGACCTGTTTCGGTTTACGCAGACCCCAGGTGGCGTGAGCCTCGGCGCGCATGCGGGGGACCATGTGCGGGTAATGCAGTTCGAATGCCGGGCGCTCGGAGCGGATGCGCGGCAGTTCGTAGAAGTTGTGCCGGGGCGGCGGGCAGGTGGTGGCCCATTCCAGGGAATTGCCGTAACCCCACGGGTCGTCGACGGTCACCACTTCGCCGTAGCGGTAGCTCTTGAAGACATTCCACACGAACGTGACCATCGAGAATCCGAGAATGAACGAGCCGATGGTGGAAATGGTGTTGAGCGTGGCGAATCCGTCGCTCGGCAGGTAATCCGCGTAGCGGCGCGGCATGCCCTGGTTACCCAACCAGTGCTGCACCAGGAACGTGGTGTGGAAACCCAGGAACGTGGTCCAGAAATGCAGTTTCCCGAGCCGCTCGTCCAGCAGCCGCCCGGTCATCTTGGGGAACCAGAAGTAAATGCCGGCGAAGGTGGCGAACACGATGGTGCCGAACAGCACGTAATGGAAATGCGCCACAACGAAATACGTGTCCGAGACGTGGAAGTCCAGCGGCGGCGAGGCCAGGATGACGCCCGAGAGCCCGCCGAACAGGAATGTCACCAGGAAGCCCACCGAGAACAGCATGGGTGTCTCGAAGGTCAGCTGCCCGCGCCACATGGTGCCCACCCAGTTGAAGAACTTCACCCCCGTCGGCACCGCGATGAGGAAGGTCATGAACGAGAAGAACGGCAGCAGCACCGATCCCGTCGCGTACATGTGGTGCGCCCACACCGCGATGGACAGCGCGCCGATGGCCAGCGTCGCGTACACCAGCGTGGTGTAGCCGAACAGCGGTTTGCGGCTGAACACCGGGAAGATCTCGGTCACGATGCCGAAGAACGGCAGCGCCACGATATAGACCTCGGGATGCCCGAAGAACCAGAACAGATGCTGGTAGAGGATGGCCCCGCCATTGGCCGAGTCGTAGATGTGCCCGCCGAGGTGCCGGTCCACCTCCAGGCCCATGAGCGCCGCGGTGAGGATCGGAAACGCCAGCAGCACAAGCACACTCGTGACCAGGATGTTCCAGGTGAAGATGGGCATGCGCCACATGGTCATGCCGGGGCAGCGCAGGCAGATGACGGTGGTGATCATGTTGACCCCGCCCAGGATGGTGCCGACGCCGGACACCGCGACGCCCATGATCCACAGGTCCGCGCCCACGCCCGGTGCGTGTTCGGCCAGGCTGAGCGGGGTGTAGGCGGTCCAGCCGAAGTCCGCCGCGCCGCCCGGCGTGATGAATCCGGCGGTCGCCATGGTGGCCCCGAACAGGTAGAGCCAGTAGCTGAGCGCGTTCAACCGCGGAAAGGCGACATCCGGCGCGCCGATCTGGAGCGGCAGCACCGCATTGGCGAATCCGAAGACGATGGGCGTCGCGTAGAACAGCAGCATGATGGTGCCGTGCATGGTGAACAGCTGGTTGAACTGTTCCGGTGTCAGGAACTGCATGCCCGGCCGCGCCAGCTCGGCGCGCATGAGCAGCGCCATCAGGCCGCCGACCAGGAAGAACGCCATGGCCGTGAACAGGTACATGTTCCCGAGCATTTTGGGATCGGTGGTGGTGATGGCCTTCCACAGATACGACCCCCGGGGTCCCATCCGCCGTGGAAATGGCCGCACGGGTTCGAGCTCGGGAACGTCACGAGCGGGCACCGCGGTCATACGTCCTCCTCGACCGCCGAGCAGGAGCACCGAGCGCACGCTTCAGCTAACGTTCAGCGCATCCAAACTTCCTGTGGTGGACGGGTTTTCGACCCTGCGGGCCAGTCTACGACCGCCCGTAGGCGGAACCAGCTGCTTCCGCGAAAGAGCTCCGCGATCTTCGGCGCGTCGCCTCCGACACGGGGAACCGCCGGGGCCGGACACACCCGCGCTCACTCACCCGCGACCTGCGAGGAGATCCGAGAATTTGCACCGGGCGCGAAGTGGTCTGATAGAGTCGCGTGCGCAAGCAGGACCGCGCCGGTGTGGTGTAGTGGCAACACGCTACCTTCCCAAGGTCGAATTGCGGGTTCGATTCCCGTCACCGGCTCCACAAGGAAAGGCCCCCGTCCATCGGACGGGGGCCTTTCACATGCCACGGCAGGACTTTCCGCATGTCATCGCACTACTTGACGCACTCCGTGGCGATTCGCTTGGTGGCCTTGCCCGCCTTGATCAGATCCTCGGTGCCGAGGCTGACCTTGGCCGGGTTGGTGCCGTTGGCGCTGTCGACGATCTTCTGGATGCCGCTGTCGGACAGGCCTTCCTGAAGGTAGACATTGGCCACGCAATCCGCGGTCTGCTGACTGAGTTTGCCCTTGTCCTGCAAGGCTTTCGAGATCTGCTCGGCGGTCAGCGCGCCGCCGCCCGGGCTGGTGGCCGCCCCCGCCGAGGTGGCCGGCGCGCCGGACACGCTGGTCGCGGCCGCCGAGGTGGCCGTCACCGCGGGCGCGGTCGTGGTGGCGGGGGTGGCCGATTGCTGGTCATTGCTGCACGCGGACAGCAACGGCAGCGCCAGCAGCGCCACCACGACGACGGATTTCCGCATTTGTGATCCCTCCCGGACGCCGGGCCGATCCCGGTCGATTCTGAGATTGCACACCGGCACCCGGGAGTTAACAAGCGGAGATCGAAAACCGCGGGCCGCCAAGGCCCCCGGCGATCGCGGTGACGATCGCGCTACCGCGGTGACCGCCGCGCTACTGCGCCGACTGCATGCAGGCGGTGACGATCTTGGTGGCCGCGGCCTGCGCCTTGTCCGTGTCGTCCTTGCTCATGCCGGCCGACTCCATGTCCGTCACATTGCCGGACTTGGCGTCGTTCTTGATCATGCGACGCAGTCCGTCCTGCGAAATGCCCTGATCCACGAAGACTTTCGCGGCGCAGTCGGCGAACTTGGCTTCGAGACCACCGGCCTGCAGGGATTTGGACACATCAGCCTGGGTGACATCGGCGGGCTTGTCGCCGCTGCCGCCGCACGCGGCCAGCAGGGGAAGCGCGACGAGCGCGGCGGCCAACAAGGAAATGCGCACTGGTGCCTCTACTCTCGAGGTTCGACGGGAGAACTGCCGCAGGCACCCTCTCACAGATCCATGGCGGCGCGCAGCGCTGTGTCGATTCGCTCGGCCGTTTCGCTGTCGACGTCGGCGATGCGACGCTCCAACCAGCCACGATAGATGCGGCCCAGATTGCCGGCGTGGACCCAGCCGTGGCCGGGAATGGGCACGGCCAGGATGTCCCCGGGATCCCCGGCCTCGACCTCGGCGGCGATCAGCCAGGGGCGCGGCGACTCGTTGATGCCGTCGCTCGAGATGAGGATGATGGTGCGGGTTCGGGTGGTGCCGTGCGGGTGGTAGACCCAGAGTTCACCCCTGCGCACGCAGCTCCTTTTCGGCGGCGAGCTTTTCCGCCTCGTCGGCCGCGGCGAGTTCGACCGGGTCCGGCACCGGGCCGCACCCCAGCCGCACGGCTTCGCGGCGCGCGGCGCGGGAAATCCACGCCGACGGCGACATGCCCGCGCGGGCGGCGGCGTCCTGTGCATAGGACCAGGCCGCCTCGTCCAGCGACAGTGTCACTTTCCGGGTTGCCATACCTTTTATCGTACCGCCGGAGCAGAATTTTCCCGCCTGTTGGCGACACGTCAACGACTGTAGGGTGAGATTCGCAGGGATCAGGACAGGGGAGAGTCACGCATGACGAAGTTGAACCATCACCGGACCGGCAGCGGCGACCCTCTCGTGCTCGTGCACGGCGTCGGCAGCCGCTGGCAGGTCTGGGAGCCGATCATCGGAGCCCTGGCCGAATCCTTCGACGTGATCGCGGTGGACCTGCCCGGATTCGGCGACAGCGCACCGATCGAGCACACCACCGTCTCCACCCTCGCCGATGCCCTGGTCGATTTCCTCGATGCCGAGGGCATCGAGAATCCGCATCTGGCAGGCAATTCCATGGGCGGTGGCATCGTGCTGGACCTGGCCGCACGGGGCCTGGCACGCTCGGTCACCGCCTACTCCCCCATCGCGTTCTGGGACACCGCGGGCCGCGTCTGGTGCCAGCAGGCGCTGGGCCGCGCCAAACAGCTCTCCAGGGCGCTGCATCCGGCCGTGCCCGCGGTGCTCGGAAACATCGTCGGCCGTTCCACTTTCCTCGGGCTGGTGTTCGGCAAGCCCTGGGCGATCGACACCCAGGTGGCCGTGGACACCGTCGAGGGCCTGCTCGGCGCGGCGGGATTCGATGCCGCGCTGGCCTCCTTCACCGACTTCCGGCTCCCCGACCGCACCGCCCTCGGCGACATCCCGATCACCATCGCCTGGGGCAACCGTGACATTCTGCTCACGTACGCCACACAGTCCCGGCGCGCCCGCGCGGAACTGCCCGGCGCGCGGCACGTCACCCTGCACGGCAGCGGCCATACGCCCTTCTTCGACGATCCGGCCGGCTGCGCGCGCCTGCTCCTGGACCAGCTCGGATAAGGAGAGACCGTGAGCCACAACGTTTCCCTCACCTTCGACGGCGACCGGGCGTACGTGGCCCTGGACCGGCCGGACAAGCACAACGGCCTGACCATCGACATGCTGAACGAGCTGGTCCGGGTTGCCGGGATCATCGGGAAGCGCACCGACATTCGCGCCGTCATCCTGTCCGGCAACGGGCCCAGCTTCAGCTCCGGCCTGGATATCGCCAAGGCCATGGGCAACCCGCTCGACGTGGTGCGCAACTTCGTGCCGCTGCCCTGGCGCGGCACCAATACCTTCCAGGAGGCCTGCTGGGCCTGGCGGCGACTGCCGCAGCCGGTGATCGCCGTGGTGCACGGGCGCTGCTACGGCGGCGGATTGCAGATCGCGCTGGCCGCCGATTTCCGGTTCGTCACACCGGATTCGGAGTTCGCGGTCATGGAGGCCAAGCACGGGCTGATCCCGGACATGACCGGCGCGGCCACCCTGTCCCGGCTCATCGGCCTCGATCAGGCGCTGCTGCTCACCATGACCGCCGACCCGGTCGACGCCGCCTACGCCGAGCGCATCGGCCTGGTCACCGAGGTCACCGCCGACCCGCGCGCGGCCGCCGAGAAACTGGCCGACCGCATCGCCGCCCGCTCCCCGCAGGCGGTGGCGAGCGCCAAGAAACTGTTCGACCGCTCCTGGCACGCGTCGGTGCGCCGGACCCTCGCGGTGGAACGCGCCACGCAGCTGCCGCTCATCCTGAAGCAGGCGCTCGACCATGGTAGGAATGGAAAGTAAGCCAATTCACGGCAAATAACTCGGTTTGCAAGCCCCGAATTTCGGGTATGGCTGTTAGCATTTTCACACTTTGCCAACGAGTCGAACGCATTGTGCGGCCCGTCACATACGGTGTGGTCCGCGCATTATTCGGCGAGACCCGGAGGAAGCACCGCATTGACCAAGACCGCCCCGCTGCTGCTTTCCGCGATAGCAGGTGCCACGGCCTTGCTCCTTACCGTGACCATGCCGGCTGCAGCCAATCCGAATGCAATCAACCCGATTCCGGTGCTGAACGGCTCGAACGGTTTGCCGCAGCTGCCGGGCCGCACCAAGGCGGTCTTCCAGGTCACCGGAATGGCCAGCCCCAACAACACCCAGACCTACAACGTGCTCGGGACCGACCTGGGCATCATGTGGGACGACGGAAACGGCGAGATGCTCACCGCATTCGGTGACACCGCCGGCCTGGGCCTGCCGAATCTGCTCGTCGGTAGCACCTGGGCGTGGCGTTCGAACATCCTGCTGCGCTCACACACCCAGGACCCTGCGAACGGCATCTACTTCGACTCGGTGGTGCGCGACATCTTCGGCCAGGCAAGGGATCTGATCCCCAGCCCGAAGATCCCGTTCATCGAGATCAGCCGCATCCCCACCGCGGGCATCTCGGTCGGCGGCACCCAGATCATGAGCCTGATGTCGGTGAAGAGCTGGGACGACGTGGGCGAGTGGACCACCAACTACTCCAGCCTCGCGGTGTCCGGCGACAACGGCGAGAACTGGGTGGAGCTGCCCGCCACCCGCCGCCCCGACGACGGCGGCAACGGGAACTTCCAGATGAACGCCTTCGCCAAGCGCGACGGGTTCCTCTACGAGTTCGGCACCGCATCCGGCCGCAACCACCCGGCATACGTCGCCCGCGTTCCCGAAGGGGCGGTCACCGATATGGGCGCGTACGAGTACTGGGACGGCGGCAAGTGGCAGAAGGACGTCAATGCGGCGCAGCCGGTGATCGGCGGCGGCGTGGCGGAGATGTCGGTGCAGTGGAACGACTACCTGGGCCAGTACGTCATGCTCACCACGGATCCGTGGAACTCGGTGGTCATGTACACCTCGCCGAGTCCCGAAGGTCCCTGGAGCGCACCGTCGGTGCTCATCGACACGCGGGAACTGCCGACGGCGTACGCGCCGTACATCTTCCCGTACCAGACCGGGCGTGACCTGTACTTCCTCACCACGGTCCACAGCCAGTACAACGTGCTGCTGATGCACACCACGCTGTAGAAAAATCAATTCTCGGGGAACCCCGATGCGACACTCGGCCGCGAACGCCTCCGCGTTCGCGGCCGAACTCGTCTCGGCGCACAGCTCATAGACTCGTCCCCATGGATGCCGCCGAATGGGACGAGCACTACGCCAATACCGAATTGGTGTGGGGCGCACCTCCGAATGCCACGGTGGTCGAACAGGTCTTCGGGCTGGAGCGGCGGGCGCCGGTCGGCGGCGGGATCGGCGAGCCGCGGCCGGAGCTGCCGCGGGTGCTGGACCTGGGGTGCGGTGAGGGCCGGAACGCGCTGTGGCTGGCCACCCACGGCTGGCAGGTGGACGCCGTCGACTTCTCCCAGACCGGCATCGACAAGGGCCGGACCGTCGCCTCGCGGCTGTCGCGCTCGGTGCGCGGGCGCATCCACTGGATCCACGCGAATGTCATGCACCTGGACGTCGCCGGCATCACCGGACCCTACGAGCTCATCCTGCTCGCCTTCCTGCACCTGCCCGCCGCGGACCGCCGCGCCCTGCTGCTGCGCGCGACCGAGATGCTCTCCCCCGAGGGCACCCTGCTGGTGATCGGCAATGACACCCTGAACCTGGCGGAAGGCTATGGCGGCGAGCAGGATCCGGCCCGGACCTTCACCCCGGCCGACATCCTCGCCGACCTGTCCCCCGCCGAGCCCGATATCCGCATCCGCATCGCCGACCGCGTGCACCGCCCCACCGAGGACCGCGACGCCATCGACGCCCTGGTGGTGGCGACCAGGCTCGCGCCGGAACCCCAGGACGAGCCGCTCGCCCTCGAAGCCCCGCAGCCGCCGGCGCTCGACCTCTCCTGACGGCACCCCGCGCCAGCTGCGGACGCCAATTCCGGTGCTCTGCAGGCCCGGTCGGACAGGCGCAGCGCGATGCGGCGTTCAGCTCGCGGACCAGCGCTCCAGCCACGGCGTGAGCACGGCGACGATCTCCTCGAACCCCGCCCGATACGAATGTGCCTGTCCCGCAATGACATGCACCTCGGCCGCGTCGGCGGCCTCCGGGATGCCGAACGGGTCGCGGGCGCCGTTGACCACGACGACCTCGATATCCCCGGGAGCGAGCAGCTCCTCGCGCCGCGACTTCTCGGGCTTGCCCGGCGGATGCAGGGGGAACGACAGCGCGACCACGCCCCGCGCCCCTGCCGCCCGCGCGGTCCGGCACGCCACCCGCGCGCCATTGCTGCGCCCGCCCTGGACCAGCGGCACCCCGCGCACCTTCTTCCGCAGTGCCGCAATGATTTCCAGCCACGCCGCGTCCTGCACGTCGGCCTTGCCCGGCGCGCGCCGCCCCGCGACCCGGTACGGCTGGGTCACCAGCGCCACCGCGCCGCCCATTTCCACCGCCGAATCCCGCAGGACCAGTATGTCTTTCGCCTCGACGCCGCCACCGGCGCCATGGGTGAGCACGAGCAGGAACCGGGGCTTCGCCCGCCCGCGCCGCTCGATCTCCACCTCCGCCGGTCCGGCACTCGTCTCGATGCGCATGGAGGCACCGTAATCAGAGGCACGGACCGGGCTCGCGCGGCACACCGGCGGATCGCGCCGCCGCCGCCGGACCTCGATCGACCAGGCCGCGATCACCCCGGCCAACCCCGGGTCCCGGCAACTCGCGTGCTTTCAGTCACATTCGGCCGTGATGACCTTGGCGCACCTCTTACCGGTCGGTAACATGGCGCATAAGTTACCCGCCAGTAGCGCTGCTTTACGGTGTCTACCCGGTGGAGACCTAACGGGCGGGAACGGCACACACCGAACCGCACCCATCTCAATGGAGAGTGAGTACGACCATGGGTCACTACAAGAGCAACGTTCGCGACCTCGAGTTCAACCTCTTCGAGTTCCTCGGCATCCAGAAGCTGCTCGACGCGGGCGCCTACGGCGACCTCGACGCCGACACCGTCAAGGAGATGCTGAACGAGGTCCGTCGTCTGGCCGAGGGCCCGCTGGCGGATTCGTTCGTCGACGGCGACCGCAACCCGCCGACCTTCGACCCGGAGACCCACACGGTCACCCTCCCCGACTCCTTCAAGAAGTCCTACCGCGCCCTCGAGGACGGCGGCTGGTCCAAGGTTCCGGTCCGCGAGGAGCTCGGTGGCCTCGGCGCCCCGTCCGTCATCGGCTGGGCCCTGGGCGAGATGATCCTCGGCGCCAACCCGCCGGCCCAGATGTACGCCGCCGGTGCGGGTTTCGCGCAGGTCTTCTACAACAACGGCACCGATGAGCAGAAGAAGTGGGCTCAGAAGATCGCCGACCGCAACTGGGGCGCCACCATGGTGCTGACCGAGCCCGACGCGGGCTCCGACGTCGGCGCCGGCCGCACCAAGGCGATCCAGCAGGAGGACGGCTCCTGGCACATCGAGGGCGTCAAGCGCTTCATCACCTCGGGCGACTCCGACGACCTGTTCGAGAACATCATGCACCTTGTGCTGGCCCGCCCCGAGGGCGCCGGCCCGGGCACCAAGGGCCTGTCGCTGTTCTACGTGCCGAAGTTCCACTTCGACTTCGACACCGACACCCTGGGTGAGCGCAACGGCGTGTTCGTCACCAATGTCGAGCACAAGATGGGCATCAAGGTCTCGGCCACCTGTGAGGTCACCTTCGGCGGCCACGGCGTTCCGGCCAAGGGCTGGCTGGTGGGCGAGGTCCACAACGGCATCGCGCAGATGTTCGACGTCATCGAGAACGCGCGAATGATGGTGGGCACCAAGGCCATCGCCACCCTGTCGACCGGTTACCTGAACGCGCTCGAGTACGCCAAGACCCGTGTGCAGGGCGCCGACCTGACCCAGATGACCGACAAGAGCGCCCCGCGCGTCACCATCACCCACCACCCGGACGTGCGTCGTTCGCTGGCCATGCAGAAGGCGTACGCCGAGGGCCTGCGCGCGGTGTACCTGTACACCGCCGCGCACCAGAACGCCGACATCGCCGAGCTGGTCTCGGGCGCCGACAAGGACACCGCGTTCCGCGTCAACGACCTGCTGCTGCCGATCGTCAAGGGTGTCGGTTCCGAGCGGGCCTACCAGTACCTGACCGACTCGCTGCAGACCTTCGGTGGCTCCGGCTTCCTGCAGGACTACCCGATCGAGCAGTACATCCGCGACGCCAAGATCGACTCGCTGTACGAGGGCACCACCGCCATCCAGGCGCAGGACTTCTTCTTCCGCAAGATCGCCCGCGACCGCGGCGTGGCGCTGGCCCACGTGGCCGGCCAGGTGCAGAAGTTCATCGAGCGTGAGGGTGGCAACGGCCGCCTGAAGGCCGAGCGCAAGCTGCTGGCCACCGCCCTCGAGGACGTGCAGGGCATGGCCGCCACCCTGACCGGGCACCTGATGGGCGCCCAGCAGGACCCGAAGGAGCTCTACAAGGTCGGCCTGGGCTCGGTCCGCTTCCTGCTGGCAGTCGGCGACCTGATCATCGGCTGGCTGCTGCTGGCCCAGGCCGAGGTCGCCATCAACGCCCTCGACAACGGCTCCAACGAGCCGTTCTACCAGGGCAAGATCGCCACCGCGCAGTTCTTCGCCCGCAACGTGCTGCCGGAGCTGACCTCGATCCGCACCGTCCTGTCCAACCTGGACAACGACATCATGGAGCTGGACGAAGCGGCCTTCTGACGCAGGGTCCCGGGGGCTGTGCCCCCGAACCCCCAGTACCACAGCGATGCGGCCCGGAATCTTCCGGGCCGCATCGCTTTCGGCGTTTCTTCGGAGGCGGCCTACCAGTGCTCACCCGAGGCGGAGGCCGAGATGGTGCTGATGAAGCCGAGGATGAAGTGAGCCAGCCAGTCCATGAGGTACCCGTCTGTCGTACTGAAAAATGAATGCCTCAGAACGCTGTCCACAACCGATGCCGAACGGTTGCCCCGAACTTCCCGGGCATGAACCTCACGGCTGCTCGGTCGATGCGGCATCCGATTCCCGCCGCGACCGACAGCACACTGTCGGCAATCTCAATGCGGTGGGCGGTTTTCGTGTTCAGAAGTCAACGAATGCCAGGAGCCCAACGGCTCGCGACCATCCCATTCAGCTGTCAGCGAATTTTCTGCAACGATAGCTGGGGGCAAAAATAGAGCTCCGTGCGGTTGCCGGGTCGGGGGTCTGGCAACAGCACGGAGCCATCCCTTCTATCGACACCCATTCCAGGGCGTTACACACCCGTTCCGCCCGAATGGAAAAAATTTCGCGGCCCACCGCCGGGAGGACAATCGAGACGGATCGAAACCGTACGACGCGAGGAGACCACTCATGGAGCTCGGAATGATCGGACTCGGCCGGATGGGCGCGAATATCGTGCGCCGGATCGTGCGGGACGGGCATACCGCCGTCGGCTACGAACGCCACCCGGAGCACATCGAGGAACTCTCCGCCGAACTGGGCGACAGTTTCCAGGGCAGCACCGAACTCCCCAAGTTCGTGGCCATGCTCACCGCCCCGCGCGTGGTGTGGGTGATGATCCCGGCGGGCGCCACCGGCGCGGTCATCGACACGCTGGCCGGGCTGCTGGAACCCGGCGACATCATCATCGACGGCGGCAACAGCCGCTACCACGAGGACATCGCGCGGGCGAAGGCCCTGCGGCCCAAGGGCATCCACTACGTGGACATCGGCACCTCGGGCGGCGTGTTCGGGCTCGAGCGCGGCTTCTGCCTGATGATCGGCGGCGAGAACGACACCGTCGCCCACCTGGACCCGCTGCTGAAGTCGATCGCGCCCGGCGTGGACGCCGCGCCGCGCACCCCCGGCCGCACCGGTACGCCCTCCACCGCCGAACAGGGCTACCTGCACTGCGGCCCCGCGGGTGCGGGGCACTTCGTGAAGATGGTGCACAACGGGATCGAGTACGGCGCGATGGCCGCGTACGCGGAGGGCCTCAACATCCTCCACCGGGCCGATGCCGGCGAGCACCAGGACACCGAGCACTCCGCGGAGGTCACCCCGCTCGAACACCCCGAGTACTACCGCTACGACATCGACGTACCCGAGGTCACCGAGGTGTGGCGGCGCGGTTCGGTGGTCGCCTCCTGGCTGCTCGACCTCACCGCCGCCGAACTCTACGCCGACCCGAACCTCGATTCCTTCGGCGGCCGCGTCTCCGATTCGGGCGAGGGTCGCTGGACCCTCGATGCCGCCATCGATGAGGGCGTGCCCGCCCCCGTCCTGTCCGCGGCCCTGTTCCAGCGCTTTTCCTCCCGCGGCGAGGGGCTCTACGCCGACAAGATCCTTTCCGCCATGCGCCAGGCCTTCGGCGGGCACCACGAATTGCCGAAACCATGACTGGGATACGAAGGGCGACAACTGATCTCGTAAGTTCGGGGTAACTCGCCGGGTACGCCCCAAATCGGTTCGGCATCCAACCGCCGGCACGGGTGCGAAACAGGCAACGGCCGTCAGCGGGCCGCTAGAGTCGCGGGGAGGCGGAGGAGCTACGGTCGGGACATGCGCCTTGTACCGGGAATCGTCATCGCGGTGACCGCACTCGTGCTGTCCGGCTGTTCCAGCAGCGACAACTCGTCCACTCAATCCGCGCAGACCAGCAGCGGATCCCCGAACAGCACCACCACCATCGCCGCACCGCCGCCGACGACTCCGGCGCAGCAGGATTGCGCGGCCGGCTACCTGTCGCAGTTCACCCTGCGGCAGAAGCTGGCGCAGCTGCTCACCGTCGGCGTCACCGGCGAGGCCGATGCCGAGAACGTGGTGAAGACCGAGCAGATCGGCGGCATCTTCATCGGCAGCTGGACCGACAAGGCCATGCTGGCCCAGCACCAGGTGGACGCGGTCCAGAAGGCCTCGCGGACCCCGCTCATGGTGACCATCGACGAGGAGGGCGGGCGGGTCTCGCGCGCCAAGGACCTGATCGGGGTCGCGCCCTCGTCCCGGGTGATCGCGCAGACCATGAGCCCGGACGAGTTCTACACCTTCAGCCTGGACCGGGCGCAGAAACTGAAGGCGCTCGGCGTGACCGTGGACTTCGCGCCCGACGCCGATGTCAGCAGCCAGCCCGACGATTCGGTGATCGGCGACCGCTCCTTCTCCGACGACCCGGACGTGGTGGTGCAGTACGCGGGGGCGTTCATCCGGGCCTTCAAGGACGCCGGGGTGGGCAGCGTCATGAAGCACTTCCCGGGCCACGGCTCGGGCTCGGGCGACTCGCACACCGGCGCGGTGCAGACCCCGCCGCTGGATCAGCTGCAGAACAAGGACCTGGTGCCGTTCCGGCAGCTGGTCGATTCGGGTGCGGCGGTCATGGTCGGCCACCTGGATGTGCCCGGGCTCACCACCCCGAATGTGCCGGCCAGTATCAGCCCGCAGGCCATGGCACTGCTGCGGCAGGGCACCGGCTACGGCGCAGCACCCTTCGACGGCGTCATCTTCACCGACGATCTGGGCGGCATGGCGGCCATCGCCAACCGCATGAGCATCGAGGACGCGGTGGAGGCCGCCCTGATCGCGGGCGCCGACAACGCGCTGTGGATCACCACGGACGCGGTGCCGAAGGTGCTCGACCGGCTCGTCGACGCGGTCAGCAGCGGCCGCCTACCGGGAGCCCAGGTGGATGCCTCGGTGCTTCGCATGGCAAAGTTCAAGGGCTCCGCGCCGCACTGCTGAGCAAACTTCCGGTTTCGAGTACATCTCACGGATCGGCCCGCCGCGGCGCGAAAGCGCTGTTGAGCGCGGTATTGGCGATGACCGGCAATTCACGCTCATGGAACTTACCATGGAGTAAGATAAGGACTTCGACGCTCGTCGAGAGCGTCGACTGTCCGGTCTTAGGAGAGTGAATGGCAGGCGGAACGAAACGGCTTCCTCGCGCGGTGCGCGAGCAGCAGATGCTCGACGCCGCCGTGGAGGTCTTCTCGCGCAAGGGGTACCACGACACCTCCATGGACGCCATCGCCGCCGAGGCGAAGATCTCCAAGCCGATGCTGTACCTCTACTACGGATCCAAGGACGAGCTCTTCCGCGCCTGCATCCACCGCGAGAGCATGCGGTTCATCGAGGCGGTCGCGGTCGCTGGCAACCCCAAGCTCACCCCGCACGAGCAGCTGCGCGCGGGCCTGGAGGCCTTCCTGTCCTACGTGGACCAGAACCGACTGTCCTGGCAGGTCCTCTACCGGCAGGCACTGGGCCAGCAGCCCTTCGCCTCCGAGATCGCCAACAGCCGCGACCGGGTCATCGAACTCACCGCCAAGCTGCTCGAATCCAGCGCCAAATACGCCGAACCGGGCACCAATTTCGAGGTGGTGTCGGTGGCCGTGATCGGCGCGGGCGAGGCCATCGCCGACCGGGTCGCCAGCGGGCAGATCGATATGGCCGAGGCCGTTGATCTGCTCGACGATCTGGCCTGGCGCGGTCTGTCCGGCAGCAAGAAGAAGACCGAACCGGTCTGACCGGCGTCCGGGCCGTCCGTCGCCCGGCCGACTTGCCGCCACGCCCCTCGCCTGCCACAGTTCGCTGCGATCGTGTTGCAGGACGGCCGCTTCGGCCGGGGATGGGGATCGTCGTTGTTCGGCTTGCTGAAGCCGTGTGCGCACAGTGCGGTGCGGCACGGTATCGACCCGTCGGCCTGGCAGACCCACCTGTGCGGTCTCTGCCTGGGTTTGCGTGACGGCCACGGCCAGCTCGCGCGCGCGGCGACCAATACCGATGCCATCGTCCTCGAAATACTCACCGAGGCACAGCAATCCGAGCCGGCCGCCCGCACCGCCGCGGGTCCCTGCCCGTTGCGCGGCATGCGCCGCGCCGAGGTGGTCGCCGCCGACGCGCCCGGCGTGCGCCTCGCCGCGACCGCCTCACTGCTGCTGGGCGCGGCCAAGATTCGCGACCATGTCGACGACGGCGATGCCCACCGCCTGGCGCGCCGCCCGCTCACCCGCGTCTCCACCCGGTGGCACACCCGGGCGCGCGCCGCCGCCGAGCCCCTCGGTCTCGACGTCGAACCGCTGATCACCGCGATCGAGTCGCAGCTGCGGCTGGAGAATTCGCCCGAGAGCACCCTCGCCGAGCTGACCGCGCCGACCCAGCTCTGCGCGGCGGAATTGTTCGCGCACACCGCGGTTCTCGCGAACCGGCCCGAGAACACCGACGCCCTGCGTGAGGCGGGATGGCATTTCGGCCGGATCGCGCACCTGGCCGACGCGCTCGAGGACCTCGACGCGGACAACGCCCAGGGCCACTTCAACCCGCTGTCGGCCACCGGAACCACCCGGGAACAGGCGCACGCCCTGGTCGCCGAATCGAATTCACTCCTGCGCGCGGCCCTCGCCCGCGTCGCCCTGGACCGCGCCGCCACGGTCCGCTGGATCCTGCTCGACCCGCTGGGAGGCGTGGTCCGCAAGCTGGGCCGGGCCGCGGGCATCGCGCACACCTGCACCACCCACACCTGCCGCACCCACTCCGCGACGGCATCCGAGGCGGCACCGCGCGGTGAGCAGCCCTGGCAGCCGGGCGCGCCGTTCACGCCGCAGCCGGGGCTGGTGCCGCCCGGGCCGGGAGGACCGCCGACACAGCGGCCGAACCCGCTCGAGGGGCTGGGGATCATCGGCGCCCAGTACTGCACCGGCTACGCGTGTTTCAAGTGGCACACCCGCCCGTGCAGCGGGCATCGCAAGGCGCCGTGGATCGATCGCTGCGACTGCGACTGCTGCGATGGCTGCGGCAACTGCAACTGCGGCGGCGGCCATCACCACGCCGCGGGCGGCGGTGGCGGCTGCTGCGACGGCTGCTGCGATTGCGGCGGGTGTGATTGCGATTGCTGCGACTGTGACTGCTGCGACTGTGACTGCAGCTGCTGAACATCGCGAGCCGAGACCGGCGCGGCCGACCCTTCTGGGTCGTGTGATCGCCGTGCAAGGGGCGTGCAAGCGGTCGTGCCCAGGCTGGGGGCATGACAACGGCACATGTTCCGGTCCTGGTGGCCGGCGGCGGTCTGGTCGGATTGTCCGCCGCACTGTTCCTCGAATACCACGGCGTCCCTTACGTTCTGGTGGAGCGGCGAGCGACCGCGTCGCCGCTGCCGCGTTCCCGGGGGCTGCACACCCGCACCGGTGAGATGTACCGGCAGGCCGGGGTCGAGGCGCAGATCCTGAAGGCTGCGGCGAGCGCGTTGCGGGCGGGGAAGTTCGGCGGCGCGTGGACCGGCGAGTCGGTGCGGACCGCGGAGTCGCTGGATCTGTCGGGGCTGGGCGCGGCCATGGCGGCCGCGGATCCGAGTCCGTCGCAGTTCGTGTTCCTGCCGCAGGTGGAGCTCGAACCGGTGCTCGCGCAGGCCGCCCGGAAGCGCGGCGGCGACCTCCGATTCGGCACGGAGCTGGTGGAATTCGAGCAGGACAGGACGGGTGTCAGCGCACTGCTGCGGGACGCCTCGGGTGCGCGGTCGCTGCTGCGGGCCGATTACCTGATCGCGGCGGACGGTGCGGGGAGTCCGATCCGCCGGGCGCTGGGCATCACCGGCCGGGAGCTGCCGCCGACCCACCACTATCTGAATGTGTTCGCCCGCACCGACCTCACCGGCCTGCTCGACGGCCGCGCCTTCAGCCAGTGCGAGATCACCGGACCGGCGGTGCGCGGACTCGTGTTGTCCAAGAACAACACCGACGAATGGTCCTTCCACATCGAATACGACCCGGCCACCGAATCGCCCGCCGACTGGCCGGATGCGCGCTGTGTCGCGGCCATTCGCGCCATGGTCGGCGCACCCGATCTCGAGGCGCGGATCCTGGCCCGCAGCGCCTGGGACACCGGCACTTTCGTGGCCGACGAGTACCGCCGCGATCGAATCTTCCTGGTCGGCGATGCGGCGCACCGCCACGCGCCCTGGGGCGGCTACGGCGGCAACACCGGCGTCGCCGACGCGCACAATCTGATCTGGAAACTGGCGGCCACCCTGCACGGGAACGCTGGTCCGGCGCTGCTGGATTCCTACGCGGCCGAGCGCCGCCCGCGCGCCGAGTTGGCGGTCGAGCAGTCGCGTCTGGGCACCGACTTCCGGACCCGCTACGGCATCGAAACCCCCGGCAATGCCGACGATCTGGCCCGCAGGCTGGATACGGCGACGGTGATGACCCGCTACCGCTATACCTCGACGGCCGTCCTCACCGCGCCCGGCGCAGCCCCGCATGTCGCGACTCTGCAGGGCCGGACGGGAACCCGCCTCCCGCACTGGTGCGTCGACGCCGGCTGGTGGACCCCCTCCACCCTGGACCTGTGCGGCCCCGGTTTCACCCTGCTGGTGGCGGGTCCGGCCGGGGCGTGGCGCACGGCCGCCGCACAGGCGCGGCGCGCCACCGGCATCGACCTGGCCGTGCACGCCCTGCCCGCGGCCGACTGCGCGGCGCATGCCGGGCTGGCCGCCGGCGAGGCCCTGCTGGTCCGGCCGGATCACCACATCGCGGCCGGTCCCGATTCCGGGCTGACGCCGGACTGGCTCGGTGACGTGCTGACGCTGCTGGTGGACGGCAGCCGTGCGCCGATGCGCTCGCCCATCGCCTGACCCGCTCCGGAAATACAAGAGCCGCACACTGTTTCGGGCCGGATGTAGAAACCCCTGCGTGGCGACATCCGAATTCGAAACAGTGTGCGGCTCTTCACCCCCGTCGGGCGGACCGCCGGATGGCGGCCGCGCCCGAACCTTCGGGTGTCAGGCTCGACACTCCCTCGCACTGCGGGTTTTCGACCCTACCCGCGCGGCGAGGTTTCAGCGCAGCGTAGCGGTCAGGTGCGGGTAGCCCTTCTTCGGGTGCTTCAAGGACAGGTCCCACCCACCGGACACCTGGTCCGCGTACAGGTTCACCGTGGACGGCAGGAAGATCGGCTTGCCGAACTTCACCCCGTAGGTGACCTGGTCGGGGATCCGGCCCTCGAGCGCGCCGAGCACGGTGGCGGCCGACCACATGCCGTGCGCGATCGGCTTCGGGAACCCGAAGGCCTTGGCGCCCAATGCCGAGGTGTGGATCGGGTTGTGATCGCCCGAGGCGCCCGCGTAGCGGTTGATCATCTTCTGATCGACGCGCAGCGCGCGCAGCGGCGGGGGCGGCACCTCGTCCGGCTTGGGCTCCGGCTTGGGCCCGCCCGACAGCGAGGTGCGCTGCTGGTGCAGGAAGGTGGTGACCTGACGCCACACCAGCTCCCGGCCCACACTGACCTCCGTGACGGCGTCCACCAGCAGGCCCTTGGGGTGCTCGCGCAGGTTCTCGATGTGGGTCGCGAAGTCCAGCGGCTCGGACACCGAGATCTCACGGGTGCGCTCGATGACGTTCTCCGCGTGCACCGCGCCCACGGCCACGAACGGGAAGTCGCGGGCGACGACCAGCTGCATGGCCAGCGGGAAGCTGAGCACGAACGGGTAGGTCAGCGGCAGTGCGTCGCCGAAGCGCAGGCCGGTGGCCCGGCAGTAGGCGGCGAGGTGGTCCGGGTCGACCTTGAAGCCCTCGAGCCGGACACTGCGGTCCGGCAGGGTGGACTTGCGGGCCGACAGACCCGGCACGGGCAGCGCGCCCAGGGCGGCCTTGACGAACAGGCCGCTGTTCTTGGGCACCTCGGTGAGGTTGATGGTCTGCGTCATCATGCTCCGATCAGGGCCTGGCCGCAGACGCGAACGATATTGCCGGACACCGCGTTCGACGCCGGGGAGGCGAAGTAGGCGATGGTCTCGGCGACGTCCACGGTCTGACCGCCCTGCAGCAGCGAGGACAGCAGGCGCCCGCCCTCGCGGGTGGCCAGCGGGATGGCGGCGGTCATGGCGGTCTCGATGAAACCGGGGGCCACCGCGTTGATGGTGATGCCCTGCTCGGCCAGCTTCGGGGCCTCGGCGTTCACCATGCCGATGACACCGGCCTTGGAGGCGCCGTAGTTGGTCTGGCCGCGGTTGCCGGCGATGCCCGCGATGGAGGACACGTCGATGACCCGGCCACCCGTGCGGAGCGCGCCCGCGGCCACCAGACCCTCGGTAATGCGGTGCGGCGCGGCCAGGTTCACGTTGATGACCGAGTTCCAGCGGCCCTCGTCCATATTGGCGAGCAACTTGTCGCGGGTGATGCCGGCGTTGTGGACGACGATGTCGATGCCGCCGAAGCGCTCGGTGGCGAAGGCGGCCAGCTTCTCGGCGGCGTCGGCGGCGGTGACGTCGAGGGCGAACGCGGTGGCGCCGACCTTGTTGGCGGTCTCCGACAGCGCCTCGCCGGCGGCCGGGATGTCGGCCACGATCACGGTCGCGCCGTCCCGGGCGAAGACCTCGGCGATGGTGGCGCCGATGCCGCGGGCGGCACCGGTGACCACGGCGACCTTGCCCTCCAGGGGCTTGTCCCAGGAGGCCGGGGCGGTCGAGTCGTCCTTGCCGACCCGGAAGACCTGACCGTCGACGAACGCCGACTTGCCGGACAGCACGAAGCGCAGGGTGGACTCCAGACCCGTTGCGGCCGTGGCGGCCTCGGGGTGCAGGTAGACCAGGTTGCTGGTGGCGCCGCGCAGCAGCTCCTTGCCGACCGAGCGGGTGAAGCCCTCCAGCGCGCGCTGCGCGATCTGGGCGTCGACCGAATCGGTGAGCTCGGGGGTGGTGCCGATGACCAGCACGCGGCCGGAGGCGGCGATGCTGCGCATCGCGGGCTGGAAGAACTCGAACAGCTGCTGCAGTTCCTCGATGGTGCGGATGCCGGTGGCGTCGAAGACCAGCGCGCCGAACTTCACGCCCGGGGTGACTGCATCCACGAAGGTGTAGTCGCTCAGCAGGTTCCGCACGGCGTCGGCGACGCGGCCTTTGCCGCCCAGCAGCACCGGGCCCGGGAGCGCGGCCTCGCCGGCCCGGTAGCGGCGCAGCGTCTCCGGCTGCGGCAGGCCCAGTTTCGAGGCCAGGAACGCGCCCGGCGCGGAGTGAACGAACGATCCGTACAGGTTGGGAGCGCCCTTGCTCTTGCTGGCAGCCACGTTTCCTACCTTCTCTTGTGTGGGTGAGTGGTCCTCGCCCGCTCGGGCCTTGCGCACCGGCCTCGGGAGCGGTGTTGCGCACATGTGCGGGGTACGGTGTCGACAATGAACTTACTCCAGAGTAAGTTTAATGTAAACCGAGTGGCGCGCATCCACCGGGATCGCGCGTGCCGGAAATCCCACCGACGAGACACTGGAGACTCGAGTGACCACCAAAGCCCGTTCGGCGAAGGCCGCGGCCAAGACCACCAAGCAGGCGCGCCCGGTTGCCATCCTCGGCGGTAACCGCATCCCGTTCGCTCGTTCCGACGGCAAGTACGCCCACGCGTCCAACCAGGACATGTTCACCGCGGCCCTGAACGGCCTGGTCGCCCGCTTCGGCCTGCAGGGCGAGCGCCTGGGCCTGGTCGTCGGCGGCGCGGTCCTCAAGCGCGTCGGCGAGCACGGCATGATCCGCGAGAGCGTGCTCGGCTCCACCCTGTCGCCCTACACCGCGGCCCACGACCTGCAGCTGGCCTGCGGCACCGGCCTGCAGTCCATCGTCACCGTGGCCGACGGCATCGCCCTGGGCCGCATCGAGAACGGCGTCGGCGGCGGCACCGACACCACCTCCGACGCGCCGATCGGCGTGAGCGAGGGCATGCGCGAGTGGATGCTCGACGCCAACCGCGCCAAGAAGAACTCCGACTACGTGAAGCTCGTCGGCCGGCTGCGGCCCTCGATGGTCGGCATCGAGATCCCGCGCAATGCCGAGCCGCGCACCGGGCTGTCCATGGGTGAGCACGCCGCCATCACCGCCAAGGAATTCGGCATCTCCCGCGAGGCGCAGGACGAGCTGGCCTATCTGTCGCACAAGAACATGGCCGCCGCCTACGACCGCGGCTTCATGGACGACCTCGTCACCCCGTTCCTCGGCCTGACCCGCGACGACAACCTGCGCCCGGGCTCCACCATCGAGAAGCTGGCCACCCTGAAGCCGGTCTTCGGCACCAAGCTGGGCGACGCCACCATGACCGCCGGCAATTCCACCCCGCTGACCGACGGCGCGTCCGCGGTGCTGCTGGGCTCCGAGGAGTGGGCGGCCTCGCGCAACCTGTCCCCGCTGGCCTACCTGGTGGACTCCGAGGTCGCCGCGGTGGACTACATCCACGGCCCCGACGGCCTGCTGATGGCCCCCACCTACGCGGTGCCGCGCATGCTGGCCCGCAACGGCCTGACCCTGCAGGACTTCGACTACTACGAGATCCACGAGGCCTTCGCCTCCGTGGTGCTCGCCACCCTGCAGGCGTGGGAGTCGGACCAGTACTGCAAGGAGCGCCTGGGCCTGGACGGCGCGCTCGGCAAGATCGACCGCGCGAAGCTGAACGTGAACGGCTCCTCGCTCGCCGCGGGTCACCCGTTCGCCGCGACCGGCGGCCGGATCATCGCCCAGACCGCCAAGCAGCTGGCCGAGAAGGGTGGCGGCCGCGCGCTGGTCTCCATCTGCGCCGCGGGCGGCCAGGGCGTCGTCGCCATCGTCGAGCGGTAGTACGCCAGGGGCTTCGACCCTGAAAACCCTTGGAGGATGGGGGCATTGCCCCCGAACCCTGTTTCTGTGTTCGAGGGCGGTGACCGGCCGGGACGACGGCCGGGCACCGCCCTCGCCGCTGTCGGGGATCACCGCCACGACCCAATTCGATGTCAGCGCACCAGATTCAGCGTGCGGTGCGCCAGGTCGGAGATGCGGGTTCTGTCGTAGCCGACGACCGAGCTGTGGACGGTGTCGTGGAACGGGGCGGTCCAGTGGGCGGGGATGGCGGCGGCCCCGGTGAGGATGCCCGCCACCGAGCCGGCGGTCGCGCCGTTGGAGTCGGTATCCCAGCCGCCCTGGACGGTGAGGGCGATGGTGCGGGTGAAATCGCCTTCGCCCCAGAGCAATCCGGCGGCGATGAGGCAGGCGTTGCCGATGGCGTGGACCCAGTTGTAGTGGGAGTGGCGGGTGTGGATGGCGGTCACGGCCCGGTCCCAGGACATGCCGCCGCGGTGGTCGCCGGTGACCTCGGCCAGGGCCAGTGCCAGGCGGGAGCGGGCGGGGATGACCGAGTGCGCGACGGCCAGCGCTGCGGCGGGGCCGGGGGCGGTGAAGGCGGCGGCGATCAGCGCACCCGACCACATGGCGGCCCATAAACCATTACCCACGTGGGAGATCGAGGCGTCGCGGGCCGCCGCGGCGGCCGCGCGGCGGGGTTGTCCGGGGTGGGTGTAGCCGTGGATGTCGGCGCGGATGAGCGCGCCGATCCACTCGCGGTAGGGGTTGCGGTAGGTGGCGGTGTCGGGCGGGGCGAAACCGTCGATGAGGTTGCGGTAGGCGACGCGTTCGGCGGTGTAGGTCTGCAGGAACGGCAGGCGCTCGAGCCAGAGGGCGGCGACGTCATCGGGGATGAACGACCTCCCGTGCCGCTCCAGCAGATGCAGACCGAGAATCGGGTAGTCGACGTCGTCGTCGCGGGGACAGCCGTCGATCCGGCCGAGAGTGGCTGTGTGCCAGGACCTCAGGTCATCGGCCTCGGGCGGCAGCGGGTCGGTGACGGGGACGTAGTCGCGCAGCGGATAGGCCCCGCTCGCCTCCAGATACCCGCGGATACGTGCGGGTGTCCAGACGAAGCCGTTCTCCAGGGGTTTGCCCAGCGTGCAGCCGGTGCAGCGGCCGAGCCAGCCGCCGTGGATACGGTCCAGCAGCTCCGGCTCGCCCAATGCTGGAATCGAATCCTCTTCGATGTCAGCCGGATTCGCATGCCGCGGCGCGTCCACCCATTCGGTGTAGGGCCAGTCCGGCAGTCGCGGAGCCCGCTCGACCCGATCCAGCAGCCGCCAGCAGGCCCCCGGAACCGTCCGCTCGGTGTGCGTGAGATCGCGCACTTCCTCCGCGAAATCGTCTACCGCGTAACCGGATTCGGCACGCTGACACCACTCGTAGTACAACAGGGCGCGCGGATCGGCCTCATGATGGCCGAAGAAGGCCGACTCTATGGTCACAACACCGCCTGGGTGGCCGCGACCACCTCGGAGAGCAGGGGCAGGGATTCCTCGCGCTGCGGCGCGCGCGCCCACCAGCGGCCCTCATGGGTGTGACGGCCGAATCCGGTGGGCAGGATGACATTACTGCGATGCGGGCCGATGTCGACGCTGTTGCGCTCGAGCAGCGCGAGGCATTCATCGGACGGGTAGCCGTCGAAGACCGCCAGGAAGGTGCGGCGCGGCGGCTTGTCGCGCACCAGCACCGGGCCGGCCAGGCCGCGGCTGACCAGTTCGTCAAGGATCAAGGCCCCCAACGGTTCCGGGGTATTCAGCGCCGCGATGGTGTCGACCAGCGGTAGGACCACGAAGCCCGGTGTGGTCACATGCACGTGGGGGAGACCGAACAGGGAGCGGTACACACGCGCCCACTCCTGCGGGGTCGTCAGCTCGTCCAACCGCACAATCCACCCCTCGTCCGGGCTCTGCTCCAACGACGGCGATGTCGATCGTCGGCGAGAGCCGACGTTTTCAGTGAAAACCCGTCCCCCGCATCGCACCACCGGTTTGGGTGAATCGTGAGCGAACTGTGGAGAACTTGCGACGCGACGAAGAGTGCCTAGTCCACTGAACGGTCTGTTTCGGGGGTAGCCTCGGGGGTACAGCCAGGCGTTCCTACCAGGAGGTTCGTCATGCCCTGCGATTTGATGCTGATTGCCTACGACGGCTCCGAGAATGCCCGGCGGGCCGTCGAATACGCGGGACGGTTCCTGGCCGCCGACAGAGCCGTGGTGCTGACGGCGTGGGAGCCGATGGTGCGCCAGGCCGCGCGGTTGTCGGGACTGTCCGGGGTGATGCAGCCGGAGTGGATGACCGACGACGAAATAGAGGACATCGCGCTGGTGGACGCCCGGAATATCAATGCCGAAGGCGTGCGGCTGGCCAAGCTGGCAGGCCTGAACGCCGAGGCGCGCACCGCCGAGTGCACCACGACCATCTGGAACGCCATCGTCGAGACCGCCGACGAGCTGAACGTGGACGTCATCGTGGCGGGCACCCGCGGGGCCACCGGCATCCGGGCCCTCATGCATTCGAGCGTCGCCGACGCCGTGCTCAAGCACTGCCATCGCCCGGTGCTCATGGTGCCGCCGGGCCGCGAACCCGCCGAAAAACAGGCCTGACGCCGGGAAACCCCGGACGGCCGGGGTCCACGCGCCCCCGGCCGGAGCAGGGCATTGCGGGAAAGATGCTGGGCCGCACCGGAATACCCGCACCTGCCCACCGACCCGGTGAGAGATGCGTCGCTCCCCCGTCCTGGTCGTCCGGCCCCGGGGCTATGGTCGAACCATCATGGACGGATTTCTGCTCGCGACGCCGGACGGTGTCGTACGCACCTCTGGCACCCGCGCCGCCTTCGATTCGGCGGACGCCGCGAACGCGGCGCTGCGGTCCGGGGCAGCCGAGCTGATCGTGGGCGCGCTGCCGTTCGATCCACGCCGTCCCGCCGCCCTGGTGACGCCCGAGCAGGCCGCGCACACCGCCGGACCGTGGCGTCCGGCCGCCCTGCCGGACCTGCCCGAGGTCCGAATTGTCTCCGAAATGCCCAGTGCCGCAGAGCATGTCGCGCGTGTGACGAGACTCGTGGAGCAGCTGAGCGATCCGGAGCAGCCGCTGCGCAAGGTGGTGGCGGCCCGGTCGCTACTGGCCGAGGCACAGGCCCCGCTGGAGCCCGAGGTGATTGCCGCGCACCTGGTGACCCGGCATCCGCGGGCCGCCGTCTACGCCGTCGACCTGTCGGCGGCGGGCCGCCCCGGCGACACGCTGCTGGGCGCGACGCCCGAGGTGCTGATCTCCCGGCACGGCCGCGCGGTCACCCTGCACCCGCTGGCCGGCACCCTGCCCCGGCTCGCCGATCCGGAGGCGGACGCGGCCCAAGCCCGGGATTTGCTGGCCAGTACCAAGAATCGCGACGAGCACGCCTTCGTCATCGACTGGATCCGCGAACTGCTGACACCCGTCTGCGCCGAGCTGACCATCCCCGACGGGCCCGAACTGCTGTCCACGCCCGAGGTCTGGCACCTGGCCACCCCCATTCGCGGCGTGCTGCGCGATCCGGCCACCACCGCCCTGGACCTCGCGGTCCTGCTGCACCCCACCCCCGCGGTCTGCGGCACCCCGACCGCCCTGGCCCTGGACGCCATCGCCGACCTCGAGGGCGACCGCGGCTTCTACGGCGGCGCGGTCGGCTGGTGCGACGCGGCCGGCAACGGCGACTGGTTCGTCGCCATCCGCTGCGCGGAACTCGCCGCCGACGCCTGCTCCCTGCGCGCCTTCGGCGGCGGCGGCATCGTGGCCGCCTCCGACCCGCACACCGAACTCCACGAAACGACCGCCAAGCTCCGCACCTTCCTGGGCGCGCTCACCCGCCTCCCCGAGACTTCCGCGCACGGCTGGGAGACGTAAGCAGTGAGCACGCGTGCCGGCTGGGAGCCGAACCCATTCTGGAGGTCCCCGGCGAGTTACCCCGACCGCCACGAAATCAGTCGCCACCATGGCATCCGACAACATGCGCGCCGAAGGCTCGGGGTTGCGGGGAGCCCGAGGGGCAAAACCTGCTAGGTTGGCCCGGTTACGCATGCGTCCGATGTTGGGAGTACCGCGATGAAGTTTGCCGTTCCTGGTGCAGCGAGTGCTGTCGGTGGAGCCCTGGTCGGGCTGGCGGCGGTCCTGGTCATCACAATGGCGGCTTCGCAGGACAAGCGGCCCGAGATCGATCGCAGCGGCGAGGCTGGCTCGTCGCTATTGAACAACGTTGAGTACGGCTCACGCTGACCGGACGACCTCCGAACCAGGCCAACCCGAAGACTCACAGTCCGATGTGACCGGTCCGGGCGAGGACCGGTCTCCGACGACACTTCAGGACTCTGCCGGCACGGCCCCGCTGGGCCGCCGCTGGCTGCTCGGCAGTGTCATCGCCGCCTTCCTGCTGACCTTCCTGCAGGTGCCCGGGCAGACCGTCGCCGATACGAAATACGATCTGGCGCAGAATCCGCTGGGCTTTCTCGCCCGCGCCTCCCATCTGTGGAGCAGCCAGGCCCCGATGGGGCAGGTGCAGAACCAGGCCTACGGCTACTTCTTCCCGCACGGCGCCTTCTTCTCGCTCGGGCATCTGCTCGGCCTGCCCGGCTGGGCGACCCAGCGCATCTGGTGGGCGCTGCTGCTGCTCGCGGGATTCTGGGGCATCATCCGGCTCTGCGAGACCCTCGGCATCGGGAGCCGGGGCTCGCGGGTGATCGCGGCGGTCGCGTTCGCGTTCTCGCCGCGCGTGCTCACGACACTCGGCTCGATCTCCTCGGAGACGCTGCCGATGATGCTCGCGCCCTGGGTGCTGCTGGCTCCCGCCGCCCTGGGCGTCGCGATGCAGCGCCCCGCGCGGCGTGGCATGGCGACTCCCGCGGGCAGCGCCCTCGCGCTCGCGCTGATGGGTTCGGTGAACGCGGTGGCCACGGCCGCGGCGTTCCTGCCCGCGGCGCTGTGGTGGTTGTCCTACCGGCCGGATCGAGTGTGGTGGCGCTTCACCCGCGCCTGGATTCCGCTGCTGGTGCTGGGCACCTTCTGGTGGGTGGTGCCACTGCTGTTGCTGGGCAAGGTGAGTCCGCCGTTCCTGGACTACATCGAATCCTCCGGCGTGACGACGCAGTGGGCCTCGCTGGGCGAGGTGCTGCGCGGCACCGACAGCTGGACCCCGTTCGTCTCCCCGGAGCGCATCGCGGGCGCGGTGCTGGTGACCCAGCCCGCGGCGGTGCTGGCCACCGGCCTGCTGGCCGCGGCGGGCATGGCCGGTCTGGCCATGCGGTCCATGCCGAATCGCGGGCGGCTCGCCCTGATCCTGATCGTCGGACTGGCCGGCATCTGCGCGGGTTACGCGGGCGAGCTGGGCGGGCCGTTCGCGGAACAGGTGCGGGTCTTCCTGGACTCCGGCGGCGCGCCGCTGCGCAATGTGCACAAGCTGGAACCGCTCATCCGGCTGCCGCTGGTGCTGGGACTCGCGCATCTGCTGAGCCGGGTGCCGCTGCCCGCATCGGTGCCGATGCCGGTGTGGCGCAGGGCTTTCGCGCATCCCGAGCGCGACCGCATGGTGGCGGTCGCCGCGCTCATCCTGACGGCGCTGACGCTGTCGACCTCGCTGGCCTGGACCGGCAAGCTCGCCCCGCGCGGCAGCTACGACCGGGTCCCGGCGTACTGGCAGCAGACCGCGGATTGGCTGGCGCACAACGCCTCCGACACCCGGGCACTGGTGGTGCCGGGCGCGCCGTTCGGCAGCCAGGTGTGGGGTCTGACCCGCGACGAGCCCCTGCAGGCGCTGGCGAGCACCCCGTGGGCGGTGCGGGATTCGGTGCCGCTCAACCCGCCCGGCGCGATCCGCGCCATGGATTCGGTGCAGCGACTCATTGCCGACGGACGGCCGTCGGCGGGGCTGGCGGCGACGCTGGCCGGGCAGGGCATCGGAATCCTGGTGCTGCGCAACGACCTCGACCCGGAGACCTCGCGCTCCACCCGGCCGATGCTGGTCCACCGCGCGCTCGACGGCTCGCCCGGATTGACCAAGGTCGCCCAGTTCGGGAATCCGATCGGGACCGGCAGGGCGGAGGGCCTGGTCGCGGACGGCGATCTGCGCCCGGTATACCCGGCGATCGAGATCTATCGCGTCGGGTCGACCGTGCCCGGCACCCCCGCCCAGGTACGCAGCGGCGTCGGCGCGCCGACGTCGTTCCCGGGCGCGTTCACCGTCCCGCTGGACAGCGTCCCGGTGATCCAGGGCGGTCCCGAGGTGGTGGAACGGCTGCGCCGCAATCCCGCGGCGCCCGCCGGGCCGGCCGTGCTGACCGCCGACGCCGCCACCGCCGGACTGCCGGTGGACGGGGTCACCATCACCGACACACCGATGGACCGGGAGACCGACTTCGGGCGCGTCGACAACCACAACTCGGCGCTGCGGGCCCCGGGCGACGCCCGCCGCACCCACAATCTGGTGCCCGACTATCGGGTGCCCGGCGCCCAGCTGGTGGCGGGCGAATGGTCCGGCGCGACCATCACCGCCTCCAGTTCCGCCGGTGACGCCACCCAGCTGGGCGGTGCCGCGCCCGGCAGCTCGACCGCGGCCGTGGTGGACGGCGATCCGGCCACCGCGTGGATCAGCAATGGCGCCGAACACGCTGTCGGGCAATGGCTCCGGCTGGATCTGAACAAGCCGATCAGTTCCGCGGTGTTGCGGCTGACCACCAGCGCGGCCGCCATCGGCAGCCCGGTGAAGTGGGTGGAGGTGGAGACCGCCAAGGGCACGGTGGCGGCCCGCATCACCGAACCTGGTACGCCGGTGGCGATCTCGCTGCCGCCGGGACGCACCGACTGGATCAAGATCACCGCAGTGCACACCGAGGACGGCAGCGCCGGCGGCCAGTTCGGGATCAGCGAACTGAGCCTGGACGATTACGCCGACCGCGAGAACCCGGTGACCGTGGACATCCGGCACCGCACGGTACTGCCGCCCGCCCCTGCCGACACGCAGGTGCGCGGCTGGGACCTGGGACAGGAATTCCCCGGCCGCAGCGCCTGTTTCGACTCCCCCGACCGCGTCCGGTGCAGCAAGGGCCTGGCCCTGGCCGCCGAGGAGCCGGGCCTGTTCGAACGCACCCTGCAGGTGCCGCAGCCGGTCACCGTGTCCCCGGACCTGATCGTGCACACCCGTCCCGGTCCGGCGCTGGAGGCGCTGCTCACCGATCAGGACCGGCCCATCGCCCGGGGCCGCGCCGATGTCGGCGACCCGCGCGGCTCCGCCCTCGCGGCCACCGACGGAGACCCGAGCACCAGCTGGACCGCGCCCGAGACCAGCGTCCGCAATCCGGCGGGGCCCAAACCCACACTCACCATCGAACTTCCGGCCCCGACCCTGGTGACCGGCCTCGAGGTGACGCCGTCGCGCGGCGATCTGCCCGCGCACCCCACCTCCGTCTCGGTGAATCTCGGCGACGGCCCGCAGGTGCGCACCGTGAATCCGGACTCCGGCGCGACCAGCCGGGTGGATCTGCACCCCTACGTCACCGATCGCATCGAGGTCAGCATCCAGACCTGGGACGGCGTACTCGACCGCACCGCACTGGGTTTCGCGCAGGAGCAGCCGCCCGGCCTGGCCGAGGTGAACGTGCTGGGCCCCGACTACCCCGCCCCCGCCGATCCCGGCCGGCTCCTCACCATCGACTGCGCGCACGGGCCCACCATCGCCGCCGCGGGCCGCACCGTGCACACCACGGTGACCGGCACCGCCGCCGAATTGCGTTCCGGCGCACCGCTGCCCGCCACCGTGTGCGCGGCCGACGCGAACAGCGCCAACGATGCGACGAGCGAGAGCGGATTCGACTTCCCGTCCGGCCGTGTGGATGTCGCGGTCGCGCCGACCGAACTGTTCACCGTCGACGAACTGCGCCTGGACCGCACCCCGCCGCTCGCCCCGGTGGCCGATCCGAACGGTAGTGCCGGCACGCAGGTGCTGGTGCTGCCGCTGAGCACCAATGTCGGATGGCAGGCCAAGTCCGCCGACGGCCACACGCTGCAGCCCGTGGTGATCAACGGCTGGCAGCAGGCGTGGCTGGTGCCGCCCGGCGCCACGGGCCCGATCACCGTCGCATTCCCCACCGATCGCTGGTATCGCCTGGCCATCTTCGGCGGCCTGCTGTTGCTGATTCCGCTGATCGTGCTGGCGTTCCGGGGTGCGCGCTCGCCCGTCCGCGACGATGGGCCGCCGCCGCGAACCTGGCGCAGTCGCACCGTCGCAGGGCTGGGACTGGCCGCCGGGGCCGGTCTCATCGCCGGACCGGTCGCCCTCGTGCTCACCCTGTTCGGCCTGATGGCCGACCGGCTCCGGCCGCACGTGCTGCCGCGGACGCTGGTGGCGATCGCGGCCGGCGGTACCGCCATCTCCGCGGCCGCGCTGTCGACCGGGCCCTGGCGTTCGCTGGAGGGCTATGCCGGCGGTTCGCTGTGGGTGCAGTTCCCGGCGCTGGTCGCGGTGATCGCGGTGGGGATCGCGGCCCTGCCGCCACGCCGCTGAATCGGAGTGCCGCCGCGCCGATGAATCGTGCTGCCGCTCAACCGGAGCGGCGGCGCGTCCACTGCCGGACGGGTTCCTCGACGAGGGCGTAGCTGGCGGCCGCCAGCGGCAGCGTGAAGGCCACGGTCAGCAGGTAGACCGCCACGAAATGCCCGTGGAACGGCACGATGCCGAACACCGGGAAGATGATCGACAGCACGGCGAGATGCCAGATGAAGATGCCGTACGACCAGCGTCCGAGCGTCGCGGCGACCCGGCCCTCCAGCACCCGGTGCCGCCGATCGGGCCGCAGCACCAGCGGGGCCAGCAGGCCGAACCCGATGACCGCGCCGAGCGCCATCTTCATGACGTACTGCCACGGCTGCCCGTGCACGAGACCCGCCGGCCCCGCCAGATCGGTGGCCGCCAGCAGCATGGCCACGAACGCGAGCGGCCACATCAGCCACTGGTTCCCGGCCACCCGCCGCCAGCGCGGGGCAGGCAGGTCGGCGAGTTCGGCCAGCAGCATGCCCGCCGCGAACCACGGCAGATAGCCCGGCAGCCAGTTGTCGGCGTGAATGCCCTCGGGTGTGGGCACCGGCAGGAAGTTCCAGCCCAGGCACAGCAATCCCAGCCCCAGCACCACCGGCACCCGCAGCCGCGCCCGTTGCCCGCGCAACCAGACCAGGGCGAACGCCAGCAGCGGAAGCACAAGGTAGAAGGCGACTTCCACCGAGAGGCTCCACATCTGGGTGAGTCCGTCGGTCAGGGTAAAGGGCACGAACACCTGCAGCAGACCGAGATTCGACAGCCACACCCGCAACCCCGCGGTGTGCGCCGCGCTGGGCAGCAGGATCAGCACCACGCCCACGACCACCCAGTAGGCGGGCAGGATGCGGGCCGCGCGATGCAGTAGATATCGTCCGGCGCTCGGCGCGCGACCCTGTCCCCGGGCCGCGGCGGCGTGCGGGCGCCACAGCAGGAATCCCGACAGCGCGAAGAACACCGCGACCGCCATGTCGAATCGCTCCCATACCCGGCCCAGCACCGGCTGTCCGGTGGCGCCGGTCTGGAAGGCCACGTGGGTGAGCACCACCCCCAGCGCCGCCAGCGCACGCATGCCCTCGAGTGCCGGAACGAAGCGACCCAGACGGGCCGCGGGCGGCTCGGCCGGGATCGGGTTCGTCTCGGGATTCAGGGTGGTCGTCATCGCGCCCCAGTCTGCCCTGTCGCCGTTCGCCCGAGCGCCTGGCCGTCTCCGCACGACCGCACCGGGCGGCTATTTCGGGGAGTTTTCCGGCCTCGGCCACACTCTGGGACCGCTCGGACTGTTAGTGTCTGGGCTCACGAGTGCTGCGCGGCGACCGCAGTACTGGAGGAAACACGTGTTCGACGACGAGGAGAACCTGCATGGCACTCAGTGCCGGTACCAGAAGGACGGTGGCCTGCGTACTCGTGGGGCTCGGTGCGATGCTGCTCGTCGCCGCGATCATGGTCCCCACCTATACGGTCAGTCGGCTGGCGAAGACCCCGCTGGACCTGGAGATCACGACCGTCGCGACCAATCCGCAGAACGGCGCTCCCAGTGAGGTGCTGGACTCCAAGTCGCTGACCTCGGGAACGGGCTCGGCGAAGGTGGACCAGAACGTCCCGCTCGTCTCGCAGCGCTTCCTCACCGTCGAAGACCCGTCGGACGCTTCGGAAATGACCATCCAGGCCGGTCAGACCCTGCGCCGCACCGACAAGCAGGGCGACACCGGCCTGCTGACCGCGACCATCGACCGCGTCACCGTGGACCGCAAGACCGGTGAGCCGGTGGAGTCGGTGGACGGCGGCCCCAACGGTGCGATCGGCGTGACGGTCGACAAGAAGGGCGAGAGCGTGATGGACCCGGTGCAGCACACCGGCCTCCAGTACCGCTTTCCGATCGGCACGGACAAGAAGACCTACCCGTACTTCGATCTGAACGTGCGCAAGACCTACGACATCAACTACGTCGAAGAGACCGAGATCAACAATCTGAAGGTCTACCACTTCCAGATGGCCGTGCCGGTCACCGATCTCTCCACCGTCGCCAACTCGCCGACCAACAAGCTGACCCTGCCCGCCGAGAAGTGGGGCGTGGAGGGCGACGGCGACGTCACCATGGCGCGCTTCTACACCAACACCCGCGACCTGTGGGTCGAGCCGCAGACCGGCACCGTCATCAAGGGCCAGGAGCAGATCCACCTGTTCTACGCCCGCAGTGGTGACAAGCCCGAGGTGACCGCCCTGAAGTCGACCCTGGTATTCGACGAGAACACCATCGAGTCGCAGATCTCGGTGGCCAAGGACAACATCGACAAGCTGTCGCTGTACGGCCGCATCCTGCCGATCGTCCTCGGCGTCCTCGCCCTGGTGTTCCTGATCGTCGGCCTGCTGCTCGGCTTCCTCGGCAAGAACGGCAACGGGCGCACCCCGGTCCGCCGCGTCGCCCCGGCCCCCTCCGGCGGTCCCGGCAACTTCGACGCCCCGACCCAGCAGATCGACATGAACAAGAAGCCCTAGCGGCTCCCGGTTCACCGCGGCCCAGCACCTGTGAAGGTGCTGGGCCGCTTCCGTTTCCGCCCGAGGTGCCGCTGACGGTCCCGCGCTGGTCGATGGCGGCGGCACAGGGGCGGGAGCGTGGCGCAGGGGTGCGCGGCCGGGGTGGTCGAGACGGATGGGAGCATTGCGGGCGTGCCCGTTGTACGCCGTCTGCCCGTGGTCAAGGACCTGACCTTGGTGACGGCGGGGGCGATGACCGCGAACGTGGCGGGATACCTGCTGCAGCTGCTCGCCAGCCGATGGCTGGGGGTGTCGGGATACAGCTCGTTCGCGAGCCTGCTGGCGGTGCAGATGCTGTGCGCGGTGCCCGCGCTCGCACTGCAGAACGTGGTCGCGCGGGAGGTGGTGCGGGGTGCACCGGTGCGCGCCGCGCGAGAGTTGACCGCGCGCTGCGCCGGCCTGGTCGCGGTGGTGGCGCTGGTGCTGGTTCCGGTGGTCGGCGCGGTGCTGAAGGTCGGTGTGGCGGCGTCGGCGGGTGCGCTGTTTTCCGCGCCGGCCTTGGTGCTGCTCGCGGGCGAGCAGGGAATCCTGCAGGGGCGCAGCCGGTTCCGGGAGCTGGCCACCGTACTGGGCGGAGCGACGATCGTCCGGGTGACGCCGGCCCTGATCGTGCTGGCCTGCGGTTTCGGTTCGGCGCCCGCGCTGTGGGCCGGCGCGGGTGGTGCGACCCTGGCGGCGATCGTGGCCCGCCGGATCGCCGATCGCGCGCTGACCGGCCACGGCCGCGAGGCCGGCGCGACCCTGCCGAACGCCAGCGACGACAGCACCTCCGGCTCGCCGACTTGGTCGAGTCCCGCTGTCACCGAGGAAGTTCCGGCCGTAGCCCCGCGTCCGGGAGCAGATTCCGGATCCGCGGCACCGCGCCGGACGGCGGCCGTGGGGCTCGGCGTCGCGGCGGTGTTCCGGGCCGTGCAGGTGCAAGCGGCCTTGACGGCTTTGTCGGCGGCGGATCTGCTGGTGTCGCGAATCATCCTGGACGAGAACGACGCCGGGCGCTACGCCCTGGGGGCCATTGCCGCGAAGATCGCGTTCTGGCTGCCGCAGGCGGTCGGCGTGGTGCTGTATCCGAAGATGGCGCACCCGCAGCACTCCGTGCGCGCCGTGCGGTCGGCGCTGGCGGTGCTGGTGGGGATCGGGGCCATCACGGTCCTCGGGGCGGCGGTGGCCGCACCCCTGGCCCCGTTGTTCGCGGGGCGCGATTACGCACCGATCGAGGGACTGCTGTGGCTGTTCGCGCTCGAGGGCGCGCTGCTGGCGGTCCTGCAGGCCGCCCTGCTGTCGGCGATCGCCGCCGACCGGACGGCACCGGCCGCTATCACCTGGGTCGGGCTCGGCGTGGGGATCGCGGTCATGCTGACCTGCGCGCACTCGGTGCTGTCGCTGATCGTCATCGCCACGGCGACGGCTGCCCTCACGACGCTGGTGATCACCGGTCTGGCCCTGCGGGGCGCGCGCGACGAGACCGAGAACCCAACGCGGGTCCCCGAACTCGGGCCGAACGGAACGTAGGGTGCCGGTGTGAGTTCGCAGGGCCGGGAGCGGGGTTGGGTCAGGTTGGTACCCGCTGGGTACAGCCTGGTGCTCGCGCTGATCGTGCTGGGGCCACTGCTCGGGTCCGGATACCTGCTGCTGCGGGACGCGGTCAGTACACCGCGGTCGTATCTCACCGATTCCGCGCTGGGGCTCGGCGATGCCGCGCCGCGCGCCGTGCCGCAGGACGCGCTGATCGCCGTCGGATCGACGGTGGTGGACGGCGGCCTCCTCGTCAAAGCGATACTGCTGACCGCGCTGTGGCAGGCCGGCTGGGGTGCGGCCTGCCTGGCCCGCGACCTGCTCCGCGTATCGCTGGGCCCACAGCTGGTGGCGGCGACCGTCGCCATCTGGAATCCCTATGTGGCCGAGCGCCTTTTACAGGGCCATTGGAGCCTCCTCACCGGTTATGCGGCGCTGCCCTGGATTGCCCTGCTCGCCACTCGCTTACGTGCGCGCTCCGCAACCGCCGGGTGGGCGGGCGGGCTCGGTGCGTGGGCCGGGCCGGCAGGGTTTCTCGCCGCGGCGGGGCTCACGCCGACCGGATCGCTGCTCGCGGGGCTGGTGGCACTACTGCTGGTCGGCAAGCGGAATCTGCCTGTCACGGCGGCACTGTGGATCCTGTCCGCGGCCCCGTGGCTGACAGCGACGGCACTGTCGGGTGCGGGCGCGGAACCCTCGGATCCGGCGGGCATCGCCGCCTTCGCGGCCCGCGCGGAACCCTGGCTCGGCACCCTCGGCAGCCTCGCCGGTCTGGGCGGCATCTGGAACAGCACCGCCGTACCCGGGTCGCGCACCACCTTCTTCGCCCTGGTCGCAACCGTGCTGCTGCTCGCTCTCGTGGCAACCGGCGTACGCGCGGTCCTCGACGCCGGCACGGACTCCGAATCCCGTTCAGGCGCAGCGGCCCACAACCTGGATCGCACCGACGTACGGCCAGACGACACGGCCGAACCAGGCAGCGTGTCGGATGCGGACGTCGAATCTCGTTCGGGCACAGCGGCCCACGACCCGGATCACACCGACGTACGGCCAGACGACACCGCCGAACCAGGCAGCGTGCCGGATACGGACATCGAATCTCGTTCGGGCACAGCGGCCCACGACCCGGATCACACCGACGTACGGCCAGACGACACCGCCGAACCAGGCAGCGTGCCGGATACGGACATCGAATCTCGTTCGGGCACAGCGGCCCACGACCCGGATCACACCGGTGTTCGTCCGAACGGCTCGGCCGAACCAGGCAGCGTGCCGGATGGTGAATCTTCCCGGGATCCGAGGCACGACGAGGCGCGGGTTGCGCGGCGGCGGCTGGTCTGGCTGGCGGTGGCGGCGATCGTGCTGCCCGCGCTGGGGGCTACCGGGTGGGGGTTGTCGGCGGGCGAGTTTCTGGTGACGAGGGTGCCCGGGGCCGGGCTGCTGCGGGATACGCAGAAGTTCGTGGCGCTGGCCGTTCCTGCGTATGCCCTGTGCGCGGCCGCCGGATGCCGGGTGGTGGGGCGCTGGATTTCCACCATGGTCGTGGATGGTGCGAGCACCGCGTCGCCGCGGGCGCGAACCGGAGGGGCCGCAGTGCTTTTCCTCGCGATCCTGTTCCTCACACTTCCGGATCTGGCGTGGGGAGTCGGGGGCGCGCTGCGGCCGGTGCATTATCCGGCCGGATGGCAGCGGGTGGCCGGCGCGGTCGACGCGCCGGGTGATGTCGCGGTGCTGCCGGGCGGGATGTTCCGGAAGTTCCGGTATTCGGGGAGTGCGCCGGTCCTGGATCCGGCTCCGCGCATGCTGAAGCGAGATGTGCTGCAAACCGGTGAACTTCCCGTGCGCGGCGGCGTGGTGTCCGGCGAGGGCGAGCGGGCCCGGAAGGTGGAGAACCTGTTGTTGCAGGGCGGATCCGCGAACCGGCTGGCCGAGCTGGGGGTCGGCTGGGTGCTGGTCGAGGGCGGTACGCCCGGACCGATGGGTGAATCGAAAACCACACTGGCGCAGTTGAATCCGGTGTACGCCGACCGGGATGTGCAGCTGTACCGGGTACCTGGTGATATCGCCGCCCACGACGCCTCGGCCGCGAACCGCCGCCTGTCGGGCGCCGCACATCTACTATGGGCCGCACTGCTGGCCAGCGGATTCCTCACCGCCGCAATCCATTCCGTCACACGGCGGTCAGTCCCGGGGGAAGCCGAGCGCGAATCCCACCCCGATCACGACAATGCTGATTAACGCAATGACGAGAATGATCCACATGCCTCGATGCTATGAACCATAGGAGAAACGCGTCGCGGCTTTGCCGAATCGCGATGCCCGCGAATCACACTCGCGCGGGCGCGATCAATCCGCTCACCCGGTCGCCGCGCGTCACCGCGGACAGCACCTCGTAGACGCCGTTCCCGGTCTGTTCCCAGGAGAATTCCCGCGCCCGCGCCCGCGCCTTCTCCCCCAGCACCATCCGCGATTCCGGATCGCCGAGCAGTTCGCCCACGGCCTCGACGAGCTGGGCCGGATCGTCGACCAGCAGCCCGGTCACGCCGTCCACGATGGAGTCGGTGAGCCCGCGTGAACTGCGGTACCCGACCGTGGGCACCCCGTGCTGGGCCGCCTCGATGACCGCCAGCCCCCAGCCCTCCTTGCGCGAGGGCAGCACATGCACCCAGGCGCGGCCCAGCAGCCGGTGTTTCTCGTCCTCGTCCACGTGGCCGTGGAAGGTGACCGCGTCGGCGATCCCGAGCTGGTGCGCGTGGGCGCGCAGATTGGGGGCCCACCAGCCGTCGCCGACCACGTCGAGGTGCAGGCCCGGGATCCGCCCGCGCAGCCCGGCCACCACGGCCATGGCGTCCTCGATCTGCTTGTGCGGCACCAGCCGCGAGAGCACCACGATGCTGGGGTGCGCGGTGCGGGTGGCGTCGTCGCCGGCCGGCACCTGCGCGGGAATCGGTTCGGCGCCATTGCGCACCACCGCGATCCGCGTCCCGGCCACCCCGAGCGCGGTCAGTTCCTCGGCCGACGGCAGCGAAACCGTCAGGTACTGATTGCCGCGGTGCACACGCGGCGACACTCGCGATTCGATCCACCAGCCGATCCGCCCGACCAGCCGCCCGGCCACCGGCCACTGCTCGCGGTGCCCGTGATGCACGAGCACTACGGTCGGCGCGGCCGTCGCGGCCCGGGCGAAGAAGGGGATGCCGTTCTGGGTGTCGATGACCGCGTCGGGCCGCAACCCCTTGAGCGGGCCGATCCCGAACCGGCCCAGCGCGATGGCCGCCAGCGCCCGCGGATACACCGTGAACCGCCCACCGCCCCGGCTGATCTCGATGCCGTCGATCGACTCCCGCTTTGCCGCACCGGGATAGCCCGCGGTCCGCAGCGTGACCTTGACACCGCGTGCGGCCAGCTGTGCCCCGACCTGCTCCAGATACCGCTCACTCCCGCCGCCCTGCGGATGCCCGGTGTCGCGCCAGCACAGCAGCAGCACTTCACGCACGGGCGGATCTCCAGGGGGTCAGGGTCGGTCGGGGACAGGCGGACAATGGGCTCCACCATATAGCGCGCCCGCCCGTTCCGGGCCAGCAGTGGTCATCCGACCTGCGCGTGCCGCGAATCGATGCCGTGGTGCGAGGTTGTGAGCGGGTGTCCGGGCCGGTGCGCGGCTGTGCGAAACTTGCCGCCGTGCTTCGAGCCGATCAGACCAGACCGCGTCGCCCGCGATTCGCCCGCCGGGCGACGCTGCGCCGGTCGCTACGGCTGCTGAGCAGTTTCCGGTTCGAGCAGTCCGATCCGGCCGTGTTCTACGGCGGGGTGGCGGCCGATACCGCCGATCTGGTGTCGGACTTCTACCGGGATCTGACCGGGAAGTCGCTGCGCGGGACGATCGTGCTGGATGTGGGCGGCGGTCCGGGCTATTTCGCGGAAGAGTTCGGCCGGGCGGGGGCCCGCTATCTGCCGGTGGAGCCGGATCCGTCGGAGATGCACGCGGCCGGTTTGCGGGTCGCGGGCTCGGTGCGCGGGTCGGGGATGGCGCTGCCGTTCCGCGATGACGCGGTGGAGATCTGTATCTCCTCGAATGTGGCCGAGCACGTGCCGCAGCCCTGGGTGATGGCCGCGGAGATGCTGCGGGTCACCAAACCCGGTGGCCTCATGGTCTTTTCGTACACGGTGTGGCACGGGCCGTTCGGCGGCCACGAGACCGGGCCGTGGCATTACCTGGGCGGGGAGTACGCGGCGCGGCGGTATCGGCGCACGCACGGGCGGGAGCCGAAGAACCGTTTCGGGCGTTCGCTGTTCGCGGTGCGGGCTGCCGAGGGGGTGCGGTGGGCGCGCGAAACTCCGGACGACATCAGGATTCTCGCGGTGTTCCCGCGCTATCACCCGCGCTGGGCCTGGTGGATGGTGCACGTCCCGCTACTGCGGGAGCTGCTGGTCAGCAACCTGGTGGTGGTGGCGACCAAGCTGCCGCGGTCAGCGTATGGAGAGTCCGCGCCGCCAGATCCGGCGTAGACCGGTGCAGGGTTCGGGTTCGCCCCACGGTGACTCCTGGGTAGCCAACCCGACCGTCTCCAAGGCGGTCAGGCCGACCTGACCGGCGAGTGCGTTCACGGTGGCAACCGCTTCGGCCGCTTGTAATGCGGCGGCGGCTTGCTCGGTGGTCAGGGTCCGGCCCGGCAGGAAGGACACCACCCAACCGCCTGCGCCGACGCTTTTCGCCTGATGCGGCGTGAGATCGCTGGTCATCAGCGATCTGCCGACCACTTGCACCGCCATGACTCGGACTCCCCTGTGCGGTAACGGTTCATGAATCGAGCGAGCTATCCACGGTAGCTATAAAGCATGCTCGCTGCGGCTGCCGAATGCAATAGTGCGTTCGGTGAAAAGCGAACCAACAGGTCGGAATTCGATACTGCGGACTGCTACCAGTTTGCCGCAAGGATGCGGAATGACTTACACCCCTGCACATCCGGAGCGGATCAGTCCTTGGGCAATCGAAGTCGCAGGACGGGTTGCCCCTTCCGGACCGTCGGATAGGTCGCCTCCACCACCTCGACGCGCCACCCCGGCGGCAGCACCCGCTGCAACTGACCCGCAGCCCGCTGCATGGGAGTGCTGGTATCCGGTGAATCGACATCGGACAGCTCACCGAGCAGGAAGTCGTCGAGGCGCACATCGGACATGCGGGGATCTACCTTTCGAAGAGCTATTAGATAGCAACCGACCGGATTGGTGGAGAAAGGCGTACCGAGCCGAGCATAGGCCACTGCCGGGCAACCCCGAATCCGAATCAGGTTTCGCCGCGCCGGTAACCGGACGACTTAGAAACCGAGGAGTCCAATTTCAAAGAAGATCCCGGTCAGCGGGACATTTGCCCCACATGCGGGGGACAGCACCGAGCGCAAAACTGTAACGTGTTCTCATGGAGTACCAGAGTCTGTTCATCGGTGGCCGCTGGACCGCGCCGGCCGGCGCCGACACCCTGCCCGTCGTCTCGCCCGCAACCCTGGAAACCGTCGGCAGCGTGCCCGTCGTCACCCGCGCCGACGTCGACGCCGCGGTCGCCGCGGCCCGGCGGGCCTTCGACAGCGGACCCTGGCCGGCCACCCCGCCGGAGGAGCGCGCCGCCCTGCTGACCCGCGTCGTCGCCCTGCTCGATCAGAAGGCCGGCGACCTCACCGCCGCCCTCTCCGCCGAGATGGGCGCGCCCGCCCTGGCCGCGAGCACCCTCAACTACGTCCCCGCCCGCGCCACCCTCGACTTCTACGCCGGGCTCGGAAAGTCCTTCCCCTGGACCGAATCTCGCACCGGCCTGTTCGGCACCACCCGGGTCTCCCGCGAACCGGTCGGCGTGGTCGCCGCGGTGATCGCCTGGAATGTCCCGCTCTTCCTGGCCGTCAACAAGCTCGCGCCCGCCCTGCTGGCCGGCTGCAGCGTCGTCCTCAAGCCCGCGCCGCTCACCCCGCTGGCCGCCAACCTGCTCGCCGACATCTTCGCCGAGGCCGGCCTGCCCGAGGGTGTGCTGTCGGTGCTGCCCGCCGAGGCCGACGCCGCCGAATACCTGGTCTCCCACCCGGGCGTGGACAAGGTCACCTTCACCGGCAGTACCGCGGTCGGCCGCAAGATCGCCGCCATCGCGGGCAGCCAGCTCAAGCGCTGCTCGCTGGAACTGGGCGGCAAGTCCGCCGCGATCCTGTTGCCCGACATGGACATTGCCGACATGCCCAAGCTCGCCTTCGCGGGCCTGATGAACAGCGGCCAGGCCTGCGTGGCCCAGACCCGCATCCTCGCCCCGCGCGGCCGCTACGACGAAATCCTCGACGCCCTCACCGCTTCCGTGGGCCTGCTCCCGGTCGGCCTGCCCGACGACCCCAATGCCCAACTGGGCCCGCTCATCTCGGAGAAGCAGCGCGAGCACGTCGAGGGCTACATCGCCAAGGGCCAGGACGAGGGCGCGCGCCTGATCCTGGGCGGCGACCGCCCCGCCGACCTCCCCGGCTGGTACGTCCGCCCCACCGTCTTCGCCGACGTCACCAACGCCATGACCATCGCCCGCGAGGAGATCTTCGGCCCGGTCCTCTCGGTCCTCCCCTACGACACCGAGGAGGAGGCCGTCGCCATCGCCAACGACAGCGACTACGGCCTCGCCGGCTCGGTCTGGACCACCGACATCGAACACGGCGCCGCCATCGCGGCTAAGGTCCGCACCGGCACCTACGCCATCAACTGGTACGCCTTCGACCCCTGCGCCCCCTTCGGCGGCTACAAGACCTCCGGCATCGGCCGCGAGAACGGCCCCGAGGGCCTCGACGCCTACTGCGAGCAGAAGTCCCTGCTCATGCCGCCCGCCTCCCCGAGCCTTTAGCGGGCGGCTCGGGTGCCGTTTCCAGACGTGCACCCGTGCCGGCGGTTACGAGCCGACACAATTTCGGGGGTACCCGGCGAGTTACCCTCGCCACCCGAAATCAGTCGTCCCGTCCCATAACACAAACGGCTCACCCGCAGTCTCAGTGCGGGCGAGCCGTTTTCGTCATGCCCCTAGGCGAGACGCTGCTTCAGGGCCTCGAACTCGTCGCGGATGCCGGAGGGCAGCTTGTCGCCGATGAACTCGAACCACTCCTCGATCAGCGGAATCTCCCGCTTCCACTCCTCGACGTTGACCGCGAGCGCCTCGTCGACGTCGGCGGTGTTCACGTCCAGGCCCTCGAGGTCGAGGTTGGCGGCGGTGGGGACATTGCCGATCGGGGTGGCCTCGGCCTCCGCGGTGCCCTCGATGCGGTTGACGATCCACTCCAGCACGCGGGAGTTCTCGCCGAATCCGGGCCACAGGAAGCGGCCGTCCTCGCCGCGGCGGAACCAGTTGACGTAGAAGATCTTCGGCAGCTTCTGGGCGTCGGCGTTCTTGCCGAGGTTGATCCAGTGGCCGATGTAGTCACCCACGTGATAGCCCATGAACGGGATCATGGCCATCGGGTCGCGGCGCACGGTGCCGACCTTGCCCTCGGCGGCGGCGGTCTGCTCCGAGGACAGGGTGGCGCCCATGAACACGCCGTGCTGCCAGTCGAAGGACTCGGTCACCAGCGGGACGGTGGTCTTGCGGCGGCCGCCGAAGAGGATGGCCGAGATCGGCACACCCTGCGGGTCGTCCCACTCGGGGGCCAGGGTCGGGCACTGCGACATCGGGGTGCAGTAGCGCGAGTTCGGGTGCGCGGCCAGGGTTTCCGACTCGCGCTCGTACCAGTCGTTGCCCTTCCAGTCGATCAGGTGATCGGGCTGGCCCTCCAGGCCCTCCCACCACACGTCACCGTCGTCGGTCAGCGCGACATTGGTGTAGACGGTGTTGCCCGCGTCGATGGTGGCCATCGCGTTGGGGTTGGAGGAGTGGTTGGTGCCCGGCGCGACGCCGAAGAAGCCGAACTCCGGGTTGACGGCATAGAGTTGCCCGTCCTTGCCGAAACGCATCCACGCGATGTCGTCGCCGAGGGTCTCGGCGCGCCAGCCCGGAATGGTCGGCTGGATCATCGCGAGGTTGGTCTTACCGCAGGCCGACGGGAACGCGGCGGCCACGTAGTACGCCTTGTTCTCCGGCGAGATCAGCTTGAGGATGAGCATGTGCTCGGCCAGCCAGCCCTCGTCGTGCGCCATGGCCGAGGCGATGCGCAGCGAGTAGCACTTCTTGCCCAGCAGCGCGTTGCCGCCGTAACCCGAACCGTAGGACCAGATTTCGCGGTCCTCGGGGAAGTGGGTGATGTACTTGGTGTCGTTGCACGGCCACGGCACGTCGGCCTGGCCCTCGGCCAGCGGCGCGCCCAGCGAGTGCAGCGCCTTCACGAACGGCCGGTCGGCGCCGAGCTTCTCCAGGGCGGCCTTGCCGGCGCGGGTCATCACGCGCATCGACACCACGACGTACTCGGAGTCGGTGAGCTCGACGCCCAGCTTCGGGTCCTCGGCGCCCAGCGGGCCCATGCAGAAGGGCACCACGTACATGGTGCGGCCCTTCATGGAGCCGCGGTACAGCTCGGTCATGGTGGCGCGCATCTCGGCCGGGTCGACCCAGTTGTTGGTCGGACCGGCGTCGGCCTCGGTCTTCGAGCAGATGTAGGTGCGGGACTCGACGCGGGCGACGTCGGAGGGGTCGGAGAGCGCGAGGAACGAGTTGGGCTTCTTGCTCTCGTTCAGCTTCTTGAAGGTGCCCGCCTCGACCAGCTTGGTGGTGAGGGCGTCCCACTCCTCGTCGGAACCGTCCGACCAGACCACGCGGTCGGGCTGGGTGAGTTCTGCGACCTCCTGTACCCAGGCAAGCAGTTCCTTGTGCTCGGTGGGCGCGGTGCCATCGTGAAGACCAGGAATGGTCGCTGAGGTCATGAAAACTCTCCTGAGATGGGCGGCCCCGAGGTCATCGAGCCGAGGACCACGGCTCGCGACACCGAGTGCCACCAATTGCGGCAGGGCTCCCACTGGTCTCGACGCTTGCCCGTACCGGCTGGACGCGCGTACAAGAACGCAACGGATGCCCTGGTTCCTGCCATAGAGGTTAACGCCATATATCGGGGTGTACGGAATCGGGTTGTCCACTCGGTACCGGGTCGAAACCTCCGACCAGCCGCTGAGCGAATTCAAGTGCGGCCAGGTCACGGTCGCATGCCAGCAGTAAAGCGGGGCGCCGCTGCGCCGCCTGCCGCAATTGCGCCTCCAATTCACCGACCCGCAGATCGGTTTCCACCATGCGCGCGGTGGCACTGCCGAGCACCTCGTCGGTGAGCCGTTCCTCGGCGTCGACCAGGGCCGTGGCGACCCGCTGTTCCAGCTGCGCCCGGGCGTCGACCAGCATGTCCGCCACCCATTGCCGCAGGTGAGCGCCATCGGCGAGGTGCCGGCGGGCACGCACCACCCAGCCCGCGGCGGCGGCACCGAGGAGCAGACTGACCGGCACGATCGCGAAGTCGAAGGCCTGCAGCAGGGCCAGCGGAGCCACCACCAGCCGGCCCAGTCCGAAGCCGGCCGAGGCGCCGAGCGCGATCACCAGGTGGTCCTCCGCACCTCGCAGCCGCGGACCCGGCGCGGGAACCGCCCTCGACGCCCGTTCCGCGGGTGCCGGAAAAGATATATGCCATTCCTCCGCGACGGATTCTTCGACCTGACGGCACAATTCGCCGATCCTGGAGCGAATCGACCGATCCGTCTCCTGTGTGAGTTTTTCCACAGAATCGCTCACATGCCGCGGAAATTCGGCGTGTGCGCTGCGCGGCAGGCGTTCGATTTCGGCCCGTAGCTCCCCGTGCAGTGCCCGGATTCTGGCTCCGACCTCGTGCAACAGATCCACTCGCGCCAACTGCAGCCGATTCCGCACGATCGTCATGGCCGAGCCCCGCCCGCCGTCACTCACCGCCAGCAGCCGCGCGCGCTCCTCCCGCAGCCCCGCCACATCCCCGCCGTCCCGCAGCTTCCCGAGCTGCGCCCGAATCCGCCGCCGCGTCTCGGTCATCACCCGCTCCCGCACGATCGCCACCTGATCCCCCACCGCTCCCGCCCCGGCCGCCGCGACCAGCCGCGCGTGCAACAGCCCCACCCCCGACCGGTCCAGCAGCGCCGGATCCCCCGCCGCCCGCGCCACCGCCGCCATCCGCGCCGACACCGGCACGATCTCCGCCCCGCTCTCGCCACCGGCCTTCGCCAGCAGCTCGACGTCCAGCTTCCGCACCTCCCGCCACTGCCGATGCGCGTGAATCCCATCCAGCGCGAACACGATCCGCGTCCCGTCCGCCCGCAGCGCCCGCACCCGCGCCAGCATTTCGCCCCCGATCAGCGCCCCGGCGTCGAGCACGACGAGCGCCACGGGACATGGGCGGGCCCCGGGTCCCGCGGCGGTCGCGGCCGATGGATCGGCGTCCTCGGCGCCGGCTCCGGCCGCTGTGACGACGATGAGGTCGATACGCGGCTGGAACCGAGCCAACTCGACCCGCAATGCCGCCGCGTGCGACTCGTCGCCGCCGAGGAGCGCGATCGCGGTGACTCCGGTCCGCGGCTCCGGGACAATCGCCCGCAGCAGGGCCAGACCGTGCGGATTCCAGCGCATGACAACGGCTTCCACCGCCGCGGGCAGCTCGGCCGGCGATGCGGGAGGTTCGGCGACGGGTGCACCGCCCCGGACGGACCGGTCCACATCGGCCGGGGCCGGCCGCTGCAACGGCGGCAGTTCGAGCCCGTGCAGCGGCGGCGAGTCAGCGGGGCGGGGTTCGGGGATCAACACCGCTGATTCGTATCCGGCGGCGTATTCGGCTTGGCCCCGGGCGAATCAATCGCCGCGCGCGGCGGCGACTGCCTCGTAGCGGCGGTGGAGTTCGTGGTGGAGGGGGTCTATTCCGCTGGCGCAGTGGAGGATTTGCAGCAGTAGCTGCGGAGGCAGGGCGGGGTGGCGGCGGAGGGCCGCGAGGGCGCAGGAGACGCCGAAGAGGTCCCAGCGGTCCAGCAGGGCTCGGCGGGATTCCAGGTCGGGGGCGAGATCGGGAGCGGTGAAGAGGTCGTGCGAAAGGGTGAGGGGTGGGTCGGGGCGGTCGCGATGGCGGTGGAGGGTGCGGAGGTCGGCGTCGGTGAGGGTGCCCGAGCGGGTGCGCGCGGCGAGGGACGCGACCACCGGGAAGACGGGCAGACCGAGTTCAGCGGTGAGGTCGGCGGCCGCCGCGGCGGCGTCTGGCCAGCGGACGCCGATGGCATCGGCCTTGTTGAGTACCACAAGGGTGCGGTCCGGGTGGACGGTGGCGAGCAGGCGGCGGTCGGCGTGGCCGGCCAGGCCGGGGAGAACATAGAGGACGAGATCGGCGTCGAGTGCGGGGTCCGGTTGCCCGGGCTGGTCGACCGGTCGGGTTTCTTCAGCGGTGAGCAGCGACAGTGCATGTCGCAGGGTGGTTTTGCCCGCACGGGCCCGGCCCGTCACCTGGATGCGCGGAGATCGCCCGACCGGCACGCGGGCAGCCTAGCCGGAAGCCCCTGGGCGCGTGGGCATTTCGGATCACAAACGCGCTGGCCGGGCGGTGAGGAAGCAGACCGGTCCGGGTCCTTCTGTGCGCCCGCACAATTCGGCGCAACCGCTCTTCACAGACACCTGCGATTGCCCTACTCTGGCGATTCGGTCGGCATCAGGGCCGATGCACGGCTGCGGCGATCCCTCTCGGTCCACGGCCGGGCGCGACGAGGGGAGGTGGCGATGACCGTCAATGCGGACGTCATCGAATCATCCGGGACACCGGGCCCGAAAGGGACACTACGACCGGCAGCGGCCGGGCAGCCGAGCAGCCGCCCGCTGCCGCCCGGCCGGGACCCCTTCTTCCATCCGCCGCGCGGGTTCGCCCGCCACGCGGCGGGCACGATTCTGCGCAGCCGTCCGGTCGACATCGCGCTGTTCGGCCTGGTGCCGCAACACGTGACGGCCTGGCAGCTGCTGTACCGCAGCCAGGATCTGCACGGCCGGCCCGAGGTCGCGGTCACCACCGTGCTGCTGCCCGAGGGCGCCGAACCGGATGCGGAGCGCCCGCTGCTGGCCTTCCAGACCGCCATGGACGCCGTGACCGACCGCTGCGCCCCGTCCTACGCGCTGCAGCGCGGCGCCCTGTCCCCCGGCTCCATCACCCAGCTCGAATGGCTGCTGGTCGCGAACGCGCTACGCCGCGGGTGGGCGGTCAGCATCGCCGATCATGAAGGGCCGCAGGGGAATTTCGGCGTGGCGCGCGAGCCCGGCTACCGCGGCCTCGACGGTGTCCGCGCCGCACTGCGTTTCGCGCCGCTCGGTCTGCGCCCGGACACCAGGGTGGCCGTATGGGGCTATTCCGGTGGCGGCATGGCCAGTTCGTGGCTGGTGGAGATGGCTCCCGAGTACGCGCCCGAGCTGAATATCGTCGGGGCGGTGCTGGGCGCGCCGGTCGGTGATCCCCGCCACGTGTTCCTGAACCTGAACGGCGGCCTGTTCGCGGGCTTTCCGGCGATCGTGATCGCCGCGCTGCAACAGGTCTACCCGGCGCTGGCCGAGGTGGTGCGCCGCGACTTCACCCCCGAGGGCCGTCGCCTGCTGGACCGCGCCCGCTCCCTGGGCCCGATCGCGGTGCTGCCGCTGCTGGTGGGCCGCCGCATGGACGACTATCTGCGGCGTCCGCTGGCGGAGATCCTGCCGGATCTCGAGGACATGTTCGACGAGCTGCGCCTGGGCAATCGCACGCCCGCGTGCCCGGTGCTGGTGGTGCAGCCGGTGCACGACCAGGTCATCGACGCCGCGGGCATCGACGGTCAGGTCGAGCGGTACCGGGCGGGCGGCGCGGCGGTCTGGTACGTCCGCGATCGCCTCAGCGAGCACTTCTCACTACTGCCGCTGGCGACCCCGATGAGCCTGGACTGGCTGGCCGATCGGCTGGCCGGGAAGACTCTTACCGAACCCACAACCAAGACCGTCTGGTCGGTCGCGCTGTCCCCGGCACATTGGCGCGGCATGGTGGAAATGGCAACTACCGCAATGCGAGTCACCCTCGGACTGCCGCTGCGCCCGGCCGCCGCGCCGGCGTCCGGCGAGGTCTCGGGCCTGGCAGCCTGAGTGATCGCGGTCGCCGCAACCGTGGTCGATTGCTGCGCGAACTATCCGGTACTGGACAATGGACGCCGTGAACGACGCCGCGAACCACACTGCCGAGCCAGTTCCCGGGCCGCGGCCCGCCCAGTCCAACGGTGACGCCGATCACTCGGAAGCCGCCATCGGCCGGCCGGATCGGCCCGCGGGCAACCGCCTCTACCCCCGGGTCACCAGCTTCCGCGCCCGCCGCGGCGCGGTATCGCCCGCGCGCCAGGACGCCTGGGATCGGGTGTGGCCGGTGATCGGCAAGGACGTCTCCGACGAAAAGCTGGACGCCGACGCCTGGTTCGGGCGCTCGGCGCCGCTGATCATCGAGATCGGCTGTGGCACCGGCACCGCCACCGCGGCCATGGCGCAGGCCGAGCCGCAGTTCAACCTGATCGGCATCGAGGTCTACAAGCCGGGTCTGGCCCAGCTGGTGCAGCGCGTCGAGCGCGAGGGCATCGACAACCTCCGGCTGCTGCGCGGCGATGCCGTGGATGTCCTGGAAAATATGATTGCTCCCGAATCGCTGACCGGGGTGCGCGTGTTCTTTCCGGACCCGTGGCCGAAGGCGCGCCACCACAAGCGGCGGCTGTTGCAGCCGGAAACCTTCGCACTCATCGCAAGTCGGCTGATTCCGGGCGGCGTGTTGCACGTGGCGACCGACCATGCGGACTACGCCGAGTGGATCGGCCAGCACGGAAATGCGGAACCCCAGCTCATCGGCATGAACGAGCCGACCGGAGGGGATCCCGAGGCCTACCGGAACAAAGCACCGATTGGTTTCGAACGCCCGATTACCAAGTTCGAAAGCAAAGGACTCCGCGCGGGTAGCGCCATCACCGAGTTCATCTGGGGGAAGATCGAATCATGAGCGTCAGTGAGATGGCCCACGGTGTGTCGGAAGTTGCCGGAATAATGCACGGCGCCGATTCGACCGAACTATCGGGCACCACAGGGCTCCACGGCAATGCCGGGGTCGCCCTGGGCGGCACCGCCACCGATGTGCGCCGCGTCCTATTGGTCTGGGATGCGCCGAACCTCGACATGGGCCTGGGCGCCATCCTCGGCGGACGCCCGACCGCCGCCTATCGCCCGCGCTTCGACGCGCTGGGCCGCTGGCTGCTGGCCCGCACCGCGGAACTGTCGGTGGGCAGCACCACCCGGGTCGAACCCGAGGCCACGGTCTTCACCAATATCGCCCCCGGCACCGCCGATGTGGTGCGCCCCTGGGTCGAGGCGCTGCGCAATGTCGGCTACGCCGTCTTCGCCAAACCCAAGATCGACGAAGACTCCGATGTGGACAGCGACATGCTCTCCCACATCGAACTACGCCGTCGCGGCGCGGGTCTGGCCGGGATCATGGTGGCCTCCGCCGACGGACAGGCGTTCCGCGCCCCGCTCGAGGAGCTCGCCGCCTCCGGCGTGCCTGTTCAGGTGCTGGGTTTCCGCGAGCACGCGAGTTGGGCGGTCACGTCGGATATTCTCGAGTTCATCGACCTCGAGGACATCCCGGGCGTGTTCCGTGAACCGCTGCCCCGGGTCAGCCTCGACTCGCTGCCCGACGAGGGTGCGTGGCTGCAGCCGTTCCGGCCGCTGTCGGCCCTGCTCACCTCCCGCCCCGCTCAAGGAGTCGCTTAGTGTTCACCCGCTGGGGCGACCTGGTCTACAAGCTGCGCTACACCGTGCTCGGTGTTGTCGTGGCGGCAATGCTCTCGCTCGGAGCCTTCGGATTCGGGCTGGAGGACCATCTCAGCTCCAGCGGATGGTTCGACCCGAACTCCCAGTCCTCTCAGGCCGCGGTCCTGAAGGACCAGGTGTACGGGCGCGACCACACCAGCGACGTGGTGGTGCTGTACACCGCGCCGGACGGTGGCACCGTCGATGATCCCGCGTGGAATCAGAAGATCATCGACAACCTGAACAACCTGCCGGTGAAGCACCCGGAGATCAGTCAGGTCAACGGCTCGCCGTGGAAGACCAGTACCGGTCAGCAGCTGGCCCAGGCCGCCAGCCAGGACCGCAAGCACGCCTTCGCCTCCATCGCCATCAAGGGCGACAACGACACCGACATGGTGCGGAACTACCGGAAGGTGAAGGACGCCTTCTACATTCCGGACGTCAAGGTCGAGGTCGCCGGTCTGCAGCCGGTCGCGGGCACGCTGAACGACACCATGGCGCAGGACCAGAAGCGGATGGAGATCATCGCCATTCCGGTGGTGGCCGTCCTGCTGTTCTTCATCTTCGGTGGAATCGTGGCGGCGGCGCTGCCGCTCATCATCGGTGGTCTCACGGTGCTCGGCGCGAACGGCATCGTCATGGCGATCACCAAGTTCACCGAGGTGAATTCGTTTGTCTCCCCGGTAGTTTCGATGATCGGCCTGGGCCTGGCGATCGACTACGGCCTGTTCATCGTGAGCCGCTTCCGCGAGGAGGTGGCCGACGGTTACGACACCAAGGCGGCGGTGCGGCGCACGGTCGTGACCTCCGGCCGCACCGTGTTGTTCTCCGCCACGATGATCATCGCGGCCAGCGCCGGCATGCTGCTGTTCCCGCAGGGCTTCCTCAAGTCGGTGGCCTACGGCACCATCGCGACGGTCGCACTGGCCGCGGTGTCCGCGGTCACCATCCTGCCCGCGCTGCTGTCCATTCTGGGTCCGCGCGTGGATGCGCTGGGGCTCAAGCGGTTCCGCAAGACCAAGACCGCCGAGCAGATCGAGAACGGTTTCTGGGGCAAGCTCACCGCCTGGGTGATGAAGCACCCGCTCAAGGTCGCCATCCCGCTGACCATCGGCCTGCTGCTGCTGATCATCCCGGTGAAGAACCTGCAGTTCGGCGGTATCAGCGAAACCTATCTGCCGCCGGACAATCCGACCCGCCTGGCGCAGCAGCACTTCGACGAGACCTTCCCGCTGCGCAAGGCCGACCCGGTCCAGCTGGTCATCATCACCGATAACCCGAAGGACATCGGCACCATCCTCAACGAGGCCAACCAGGCCCGCGGACTGCAGCCCAAGACCACGTTCTCGCTCCCGCAGACGCCGCCCAACGGCTCCAATGTGTGGACGACCTCGCGGCCGCTGGACAAGGGCAGCGACATCACCGAGACCATCGACGACCTGCGGGCGATCGACGTCCCGGACGGCGCCGAGGTGATGGTCAGCGGCACCCCGGTGATGATGCAGGACAGCATCGATCAGCTGGTCGATCGCATGCCGTTGATGATCGCGCTGGTGGTGCTGGTGACCACCATCCTGATGTTCCTGACCTTCGGCTCGCTGGTACTGCCCATCAAGGCCGCGCTCATGAGCGCGCTCGGCCTGGGCTCCACGCTGGGCATCCTGACCTGGATCTTCATCGACGGCCACGGCGCGGGCCTGCTGAACTTCACCCCGCAACCGATCATGTCGCCGGTGCTGGTGCTGATCATCTCCGTGGTCTACGGCCTATCCATCGACTACGAGGTGTTCCTGCTCTCCCGCATGGTCGAGTCCCGGACCCAGGGGGCGAGCACCACGGAGGCGGTGCGCGCGGGCACCGCGCAGACCGGCCGCATCATCACCGCCGCCGCACTCATCCTGCTGGTGGTCACGGGTGCGTTCGCGTTCTCCGACCTGGTGATGATGCAGTACATCGCCTACGGTATGGTGTCGGCGCTGTTCATCGACGCGACCGTGCTGCGCATGCTGCTGGTGCCGGCCACCATGAAGCTGCTCGGCGACGACTGCTGGTGGGCGCCCAAGTGGATGAAGAAGATCCAGCAGCGGATCGGCCTGGGCGAGCCCATCCTCGACGATGAGCGGCCCGGCGGCGGCGAGGTGGTCGACCTGGTGAAGACCACCCCGATCACCGACCCGGTCACCATGCAGATCCCGATCCTGTCCGACGGCACCGCCGCCCCGGCGCGGTCGCGCAAGCCGCGCCCGGCCCGCACCGTCGACGTGGACAGCGAGGCCCCGACCCAGCGCATCGACAAGGTCGAGCGGGCCCAGCCCGCCGAGCCCGTCCAGTCCGCGGAGCCCGCTCAGCGCACCGAGTCCCCGCAGACCCCCGAGCCCGCGCGGCCCGCCGAAAGCTCCGCGGCCGCAGCCCCGGAGACCAAGCGCGCGCCCGGATTCCCGTCCGCCGCCATGCGTCCCGGCCACGGCGTCACCCCGTCGACCACGGCGGCTCCGGCCTTCGCCAAGCCCGTCGGCATCGGTGAGCCCACCCCCGAGCCGCCCGCGCCGGTCGGTGAAATCGGTACCGCCGCACCGGCGGAGGTCACCCCGCCCCTCGCCCCCCGGCGCGTCAGCGCGGCCTCGGAGGACGCGCCGACCACCGATCTCGGTTCCGGCCGCACCGGTCTGGGCGCCAACCCCACCGGTCCGGGCGCGGCCCGGGGCCCGATGGCCCCGCACCCCATCGGCGACTTCGCTTCTCCCGCACGGGGATCCGCGAATACCGGTAGCGGGCTGCCGCAGCGTGCGCCCGAGGCCGTGGCTCCGGCGGTCGCCCCCGTGAACCCGATGCCGTCGGTCTCGCAGCCGGGAGCGCCTGCCGCGCCCGCGGATTCGCCGCCGCCCGCACCGGTGGTCGGTTCGGAGCGGGTGCTGCCGCCGCCGAAGATCCCGCCGCATCCGGCGACCCGAGCGCAGCTGTACCAGCCGCACCCGCCGGAGCCGGAGCAGAGCGAGCCCACCGAACAGCTCGCGGAAACCGCTGCCGAGGAACAGCATCCGACGCACCACGCCGCGCAGGATGCGCCGCAGGACGGCCCCGGCCGCAGCAGCATCGAGCAGTGGATGTCGGATCTGCGCTCCTCACGGCGTCGCCCGCCCGCCGAGAATCCGGACGAGGACGCCAAGCATCGGGGCGGCGACGGACGCACGGTGAGCGTCAACGAACTGCTCCGCCGCCAGAACCACGACTGATATCGGACATCAGCGAGGCCCGGCCGAATCCTCGGCCGGGCCTTCCTGTTTCCCCGTGCTACCCGGACCTCTCTGCGCTACGCGGACCGCACGCCGGAGTCCATATCGCCGAATGCCCGCGCGTAGCGGGTCCCCACCACGAGCAGCAGGACACCCACCACCAGGAACGCCGCCGCCCGGACCAGACCGTCCAGGGTGGCCAGGTCGAAGAGGAACAGCTTCGCGAGCGCCGCGGCGGTGACCAGCAGCCCCGCGCCGAGAGCGACCTTGGCCCGCTGCGGCCTGCGCGCCAGGCGGCGCAGGCCGTACAGCAGCGCCGCGGTGGCGGCGGCCATCCAGACGATCGTCGCGACGGCGTGCCCGGCCAGAAAACCGTTGCGGCTCCCGGTGGCGATACCCAGGGAGACGGTCAGGGCCGTCACCGCGTACAGAGCCCCGATACCGGCGAACACCGACAGCACGGTCGCCTCGGATTCGCGGTCCAGCAGGCCGATCCGGCGCGCGCACCAACCGGCGACGGCCAGGGTGGACAGCACTGCGAGCGCCGACAACGCGGTCGAAAGGCCGAGGTGCGCTTCAGCCTCCGGCTGGTTGGCCAAGGTCGCAATGTCGGCCCGGTAGAAGAAGGTCAGCGCGCCGAGGGCACCGAACGCGACACCGATTCCCGCCGCCACCCGCGCCCGCTGCTGCCCGGCCACCCCGAGGAATCCCATGGCGACCAGCAGCAACGCCACCGGCAGCGTCTGCACCCGCGCGATCCCGATGCAGGCCTCGAGCAATGCGAACGCACCCGCGAGCGCGGACACCACCGCCAGATGCCCCGGAATCCGCGCGGCGGCACCGAGTTTCGGCAGCCACGGCACCACCGCGACCCCCAGCAGCATCGTCGCGACGGTGGCCGAGACGAGTACCGACCCGGTGCGGGCGAACATGATCGGCGCGGCCAGCATCGGAACCGTCGCGGCGCCGAAGCTCAGGCTCGCCGTCACGTCCCCGGCCCGGAGTCGCCCACCGAGCACCGCACCCGTCAGCCCGGCGACGGCAATGACGATCGCGGCGGCGAGAACCTGGAACCGGTTCGAAGCCGGGGTCGCGTCTCCTCCCGGATTCAATGCCGCGCCGGCCACCGCGACCAGGGTCGCGAGCACCGCCGGAACGGTCCGCACCACGTGCAGCCAGGACCAGTCGCGCACCGAATGCACCGGCAGAGCGGCGATCTGCAACACGATGAGGAAGCCCAGCAGCGCCAACTCGGTGGTCACGAACGGGGCCAGCACCGCCGCACCCGCCAGCACCAGCACCGCCAGCCCCTGCGCCCGCCACCGCACGGCCAGGGCCACGCCGCCGGCCGCGATCCCGAAGGCGACCACATAGCCGACCACCGGGTTCAGCCAGCCGTACATCGTGGTCACCGCGACGATGTCCAGGTATCCCCCGGCGATACCCGTGGCCGCCAAGGCGATTCCCCCGACCCGGCCACCCGCCTTCGCATACACCCGGGTTCCAGCCGCGACCAGCACCGCCGAGAACACCGCCCCCGCAGCCACTCTCGGCACCGGTCCGAAGAATCCGGCCTGCGCCGCCAGCACCAGCAGCATCACCACGCCGATGAGGGTGACCGCGACACCGGCGATGGCCAGCGCCCGGCTGATCACCCCTTCCCGCTGCCACCACGGCGGACGAATCGGCCTGGCAGGCACCGCACGTCGCTGCGGCGGCGACGGCATGGGCTGATACCAGGGCTGCGGCCCACCGGCTGCCGCCCATCCGGGCCGCGACGCACCACCGTATGCCGGAATGCCGTGCGCCACCGGTGTTCCCATGGCAGGCACAGTCCAATCTGATACCGGAGGAATCGGACCGGGATACGTGGCCCGAGTCGGAATACCCTGGCCGGCAGCGGTTCCCGCGAATTGTGCCGGACCGGGAGCCCACGCCGCCCCCGGGGGAATCGGGTCCGGCGACCCAGCGGGTGCGGGCGGAACAGTAGGAACGGGCATGACTGCGCCCGTCGCCTGGGTAGTGGCGACGGGCGCGGGGTTCGGGGTGCCGGTGCCGGCGAGGACCTGGCGGTGCAGGGCTTCGAGGTCGCGGCCGAGGAGGTTCAGGTGCTCGCTGAGCGAGGTGAATTCGGTCGACAGCCGCGCGATCAGGCGGGGATCGATGGCGGGATTCATGTCCGCCATACTCTCGACCTGGGCGTTTACTCACATGAGTAGAAACACCCGGGCCGCGCGCGATTACTACCCGATTCGATCACTACCCGATTCGATGCGAGCCACCCGGATCGACGCGGGCAGCGCCCGGCTCCGGGTCAGGCGCGGTGGGCGGGGGCCTCGGCGCGGGCGATGGTGGCGCGAATCTCGGCGGTGATCAGGTCCGGAGCCTCGAGCATGGGCACGTGGCCCAGGCCGGGCAGGGGACGCACCTCGACGGCGGCGGTGGGGGTCAGCGGGGCGTAGACGTGGGGCGGGAGCACGCGGTCGCGGTCCGGCAGCAGGATACTGGTGGGTATGTCCAGTTCGCTCAGCCGGGTGAAACCCGTTGGGAGATCCGGATCTTCGGCCAGGTCATCGACGATGGCGCATTCGGTGATGGCCGCGGTCATCGCCTTGGCCAGCGGATTCGGCACCAGGGCGGGACGATCGGCGAGCAGCGGGAGCAGCAGGCTGCGCAGCAGCGAGGGCATGCTCGGCCGACGGTCGGGTCCCAGGCCGATGAGCGGGCCGAAGGCCCGGAACTTGCGCAGCAGCGAATCGGCGGCGGCGGGCGTGCGCCACAGGCCCGCGGGGGCGATGGCGGTGCAGGATCGGGCGCGGCCGCGGGCGGCGAGTTCCAGCGCGATCCAGCCGCCCAGCGAATTGCCCGCGATATGCGCGGTGTCCCAACCGGATTCGTCGAGCAGGCGCTCGCAATGGTCGGCCAGGTCGGCCACGGTGGCGGGCCGGGCGGCCTCGGGTCCGCCCCAGTGGCCGGGGAGGGTGGGGGCGAGCACGGTGTGCCCGGTGGCCAGCTCGTCGAGCACCGCGCCCCAGGACTGCCAGGTGAGCAGGACACCGTGCAGCAGGAGCAGCGGCTCGCCGCCGCCGGATCGATACACTGCCTCCGGGGTCGCGACGCCTTCCACCATGTGCGTGACCCTACCGCCCGGATCCGTCCGCCGCCGCGCTCGATTCCGCGGCACTGCGGCCTCGGGACCGGCGGTCACGCACCGTTGAGGAACCGCTTCCAGTTGGTGCCGAACGGATGCTTGGCGGTGACGGAGCTGAACCGCAGCGTGCCGTGCACGACCAGGTGCAGCGGCCCGATGGGCGGGCCGGTGCGCACCTTGGTGTTGGCGCTGGAGCCGATCAGGTCGATGGCATTGAGGTCCACGGTGGCCTCGGCCGGCACGATCAGTTCGATCGAACTGCAGGTGTCGTTCACGTGGATCTCCACCACCTGGGTGGACATGACGGCCTGGGTGAAGTCCAGGCGCACGCTGCCCAGCATGCTGTTGATCGCCAGCGCCGGCGGCACGTGCCAGGCGCCCTTGCGCTCCACGCTCGACAGCCGCGCGCGAATCACATTGGAGGGCACCGCCGGTGGCATCCGGTGCGCGGTCGCGTACCGGGGCGGCGGTTGCACGAACCGCTGGCCGGCGGGGGCGGGCTGCCCGACCAGCCGGACGCCCGGCAGATCGATCAGCACCGCATTGAGTTCGCCGCGGGTCTTGGCCGCGAGCGCGGTGTCCATGCGCTCGGTGAATTCCCCCAGCGACAGCATGCCCAGCCCGACCGCGCGCTGCAGCAGCCGGCCGACATGTTCGCGTTCGACATCGGATACTCGTAGATCCCGGTCGCCGATCACGGCGTTGCCGGTCACGATCGCGGAAACCGCTTCAGGACCTCCCATGCTTCGAGGCTAGCCAGCACGGGGCCGCCACCGCATCAGGGCAATCCCTGAACCGTCCCCCTACTCGAGGCCCTGCTCGATGGCGTAGCGGGTCAACTCGACGCGATTGCCGAGCTGCAGTTTGCGCAGCGTGGACTGCACGTGGTTCTCCACAGTGCGGTGACTGAGCCCGAGCCGGGTGGCGATCTGCTTGGCGGACAAGCCCTTCGCCACCATGCGCAGCACCTCGGTCTCGCGGTCGGTGAGGGCGGGGCGGTGTGGTTCGTCGCGTTCGGCGGGGGTGCCGGCGATCCGGCGGAACTCGCCCAGGACCAGACCCGCCAGGCCCGGGGTGAAGACGGCCTGTCCCGCCGCGGTGGCGCGGACGGCGTCCAGCAGTTCGGTGGCCGAGGCACTCTTGACCAGGTAGCCGGTGGCGCCGGCCTTGATGGCGTCGAGCACGTCGTCGCGTTCGGCGGAGGCCGACAGCACCAGCACCCGGGTGCGCGGGGAGACCCGCAGCACCTCGGCGGTGGCGTCGGCGCCGTTGCCGTCGGGGAGCTGCATGTCCATGAGCACGACCGCCGGTTGCACGGCGCCCGCGCGGGCCCCGGCGGCGCGCACGCCGTCGGCGGTGGCGACCACGGCGAATCCGGCCTCGGCCAGGTCGCGGGCGACCCCGTCCCGCCAGATCGGGTGGTCGTCCACCACCATCACCGTGATTCCGGCATCCGATTCGGTCATGTCCGCCTCCGATCTCATTGTGGCCGTTCGAGGGCTCTCAGGGTCGCGGTTCCAGGGGCACGCGGAACTCCCATTCCGCGCCCTCGTCGTCCGCGGGCGCCGCCTCGAACAGCAGCTGCGCGGTGCCGCCGAGGGCGGCGATGCGCCCCACGATGGACCGCGAAACACCCATGCGCCCTTGCCCTTCGGCCTCCGCGAGCCGGCCGGGCGGAATGCCGGGGCCGTCATCGCGCACGCTCACGATGAGCTCGTCGCCGGTATCCTCCAGCAGCACATACGCTTTCGCGCCCGGACCGGCGTGCTGGACCACATTGGCGAGGGCGGCGGCCACGGCGGCGGCGACCTCGCGCGCCGCCCAGTGGCCCAGTGGCACCGGATGACCGGGGGTGGAAACGAACACGGACGGGGTGGCCTGGGCGGTGAGCAGCGGCCGCAGATCCTCCTCGGCGCCCCCGGCGTCGGTGCGATCGCCCTGTTCGGAGACGAGCACCCGCAGCGCCACCTCCTGCTCGCCCGCGCGCTGCGCCAGTTCGGCTGTCGGGCCGCCGATTTCATTGCCGCGCCGCTTGATGTAGCTGAGTACCTGCAGGACTCCGTCGTGCACCTCGCGGGCCAGGCGTTCGCGTTCCTGGGCGGCGGCGGTGAGCCGGACGGCGCGCTGCAGCTGCGCGTGCGCGCGGCGGGCGGTATCGGAGGCCAGGCCCAGCGCGAGGCCCACCGAGATGAGGACGGGCAGCGTCGCATCGCGCCACACGTCGAAGTCCCATTGGGCCCGTGCGGTGATGACGGCGGCGGAGATGAGCAGACCCGAGCAGATGCCGCCGAACGGTCCCCACAGAATCGCCGCGGAGACAACGGCATTGGCGGCCCAGAGCGTGGTGGGCAGGGTCTGATGGTGGTGATACCAGTCGTAGGGCGCGACCAGCCGGGTCGCGAAGATCAGGGCGATGACCACGAGATGGTCGCCGACCACCACGGCCGTGCGCACCCGCGGCTCGTGCCGGATCCGCCACTGCGACAACAGCACCGCCGAGATACCCGACCACACCGCCATCACGGCGATCAGCGCCCAGCTCAACCGCTGATTGCTGTAGTACGACACCGAGGCGATCTGCTGACCCACCGCGTACAGCAGGGTGACCAGCCGGAACGCCTGCACCGCCCGCCACAGTGGCGCGGTGGCCGCCCAGGCGGGATCGGGCTCCACCGTCCCCCGGGCCACCGTCAGTCCCCGGCGTCCCCACTGCCGCCCGCCGGCTTCGGGGGCGTCTCGTGATCGTCCTCGGCCACGGGTACCGGCACCTTGTAGCGGTCCGGGTCGGGGGTATCGGGTTCGGCGCTGAACATGGGTTTGCTCGGGTCGCCGGTGTGCAGGTCCTGGTAGAGCTCGTCGGGTGAGTCGGCCAGCAGCGAGCGCAGGGCGGTATTGAGCACCGCCACGAACGGCACCGCGAGCAGACCGCCCGCCAGACCCGCCAGCACCACGCCCGCCGCGATGGCGAGCACCACGGCCAGCGGATGGATACGGACCGCGCGGCCCATCAGCAGCGGTTGCAGCACATGGCCTTCCAGCTGCATGACCGCCACCGTGATGCCCAGCACGATGAGCGCGGTGACGATGCCCTTGGTCATGAGCGCGATGAAGACCGCCACCGAACCGGCGATGAACGAACCCACGATCGGGATGAACGCACCGATGAAGACCAGCGAGGCCAGCGGAAGCGCCAGCGGCACATTGAGAATGGCCAGGCCAGCGCCGATACCGATGGCGTCCACCGCCGCCACCATGACGGTGGCCCGGACGAAGCCGGTCAGCGTGCCGAAGCCCAGCCGCCCGGCCTGACGTACCTTCGCCCGGTGCCGGGCCGGGACGATGCGGGTCACGAACTCCCAGATCTGGTCGCCGCCGTAGAGGAAGAAGATGAGGATGAACAGGGTCAGGAACGTGCCGGTGAAGAATTCACCGATGACCGTGGCTGTGGTGAGCGCCCCGCTGGTCAGCGCGTCCTTGTTCGACTCGACGGTTTTGACGATGGTGTCGCCCGCATTGCGGATCTGGTCGTTGCTCAGATGCAGCGGACCGTTGATCAGCCAGTCCTGCACCTGGTGCACGGAGGTCTTGAACTCGTCCGTCAGCTGCGGCACACCCGAGACGAACTGCTCGACGACGAAGGTCATGATTCCGGCGAGCAGACCGAGCGCCCCCACCAGCGCCACGAATACCCCGATCGCCCGCGGCACCCCGAACCGCTGCATCCAATTGACCAGCGGCGCCATCAGGGCCGCGCCCAGCAGCGCGATGGAAATCGGAATGGTGACCGTCGAGAGCCGCCGCGCCAGATAAGCCACCGCGAGCACCGCCGCGAAGATGATCAGCAACCGCCAGCACCACTCGGCGGTCTGCCGCACGATGGGATGCACCGCCTCCGCGTCGCGCCGGCGCACCCCGCCGGATTCGCTCGATCTGCCGGACCCTGCCTGCACCTCGCTCACGAGGCCGAGCCTAACGGCCGAAACCTCCGCGGGCATGTACCGGCGATCTAAACGCTAGATTGGTGATCGTGTCAGCGCCCCTGGAAGCGGTCAAACAGACCATGCATACCCGCTGGCCGCTGTACTTGGCTTCGATGCTGGCGGCCAACGCCTTCGGCGCTGTCCTGGTGTGGGCCTTCATCCAGTACGGGCTGCCGGTTCCGGAGGGCGGGACCAGCGCGACCCGGCAGACCGGGCTGCTGATCCCGGGCCTGGTCTTCGTGATCGGCGGGCTCCTGAGCGTGACCGCGTCGGCGCTCATGCTGCGGCCGGTCATGCGGTGGCAGATGCGCGGCGGGCCGCCGTCGCGGCAGGAGCAGATGGCGGCGCTGCACGCCCCGCTGCGGCAGGCCATCGTGCATCTGGTGCTGTGGCTGGTCGGCGGTGGCGTGCTGGCCTCGGTCATCATCGTGCGGACCCCCGAGCTGGCCGCGGCGGTGATCGTGACCGAATGTATGGCCGCCACCATCGTTTTCGGCTTCACCTACATGCTGGGCGAGCGGATCCTGCGGCCGGTCGCGGCCGAGGCGCTGACCACGGGGGCCTTCGACCACACCCTGACCGCGGGCGTCGGCACCCGGATGGCCATGACCTGGGGCATGGGCACGTTCGCGCCGACGATTGCCATCGTGCTGCTGTGCGTCACCCAGATTTCTTCTCGCGTCCAGTTTTCCGCGCAGTCGCTGGCGGTGTCGATTCTGCTGTTGTGCGGTGTCGTGATCATGCAGGCGCTGGCGCTTTCCATGCTCACCGGCTCTTCCATTTCCGATCCGATTCGCCAGCTCAGCCAGGCCATCGACCGCGTGCAGGAGGGTGCGCGGGATGTGCAGGTGGAAGTTTTCGACGGTTCGGAGATCGGGCTGCTGCAGGTTGGCTTCAACCGAATGATGGGTGAGGCCGCCAAACGCCGGGAACTGCAGGAATTGTTCGGTCAGCATGTCGGTGAGGACGTGGCGCGCCGGGCGCTCGAGTACGGCACCGAACTCGGTGGTGAAACCCGATTCGTGGCGGTGCTGTTCGTGGATATGGTCGGTTCGACCGCGACCGCAGCGGAACGCCCGCCGACCGAAGTGGTCAGTCTGCTCAACGAGTTCTTCCGCGTGGTGGTGGATGTCATCGACCGCAACCACGGGCTCATCAACAAATTCATGGGCGATGCCGCACTGGCCATCTTCGGCGCCCCGCTGGACCGCCCCGACGCACCGACCGCGGCCCTCGCCGCGGCCCGTGAACTGCGCGAAGCCCTGCGCGAGGTCGCCGGGCTGGATATCGGCATCGGCGTCTCCGCGGGGCTGGCGGTGGCCGGGAATATCGGTGGCGCAAATCGTTTCGAATACACCGTGATCGGTGATCCGGTGAACGAGGCGTCGCGCCTGACCGAACTCGCCAAGGACCGCCCGGAACGCGTCCTGACCTCGTCGAGCGCACTGTTTTTCGCCGATGAGAACGAGCAGCGGCATTGGCAGACCGGCGAAGAGGTGCAACTGCGCGGGCGCCGCCGGAAAACCCGGCTGGCCTGGCCGCGGGAAAGCGCCGACCCGGCTGATGCAGACGAGGCCGCGGCGAGTTCGTTAGGCTGACGGCGTGACGGCCCATGGTGAGCTGGCCGGCGATCCTGCGCCGCCCGCGGATGACACGCACCGTGGCAGGTTCTGGTGGGCCAAATGGGTTCTCGGCGCCGCGCTGGCGGCGTTGCTGATTTCCGAAGGCATATATCTATATCCGCGCCTGCACGAATCCTGGAAGAACCTCACCGAAATCCACTGGGGATGGGTCGCCGCCTGCATCGTCATGGCGGCGTTTTCCATGAGCGGCTTCGGTCGAATCCAGAAACAGCTGCTGCACGCCGGCGGCGTCGAGGTGAGCCAGCGGAAGTCGGTGTCGGTGGTGTACGGCTCCACCGGCATGTCGCTGACGCTGCCCGCGGGCCAGGTGTTCTCGGCCGCCTTCACCTACCGGCAGACCCGGCGCTGGGGCGCCAGCCCGATCGTGGCGTCCTGGCAGCTGGTGATGTCGGGCGTGATCGCGGCGGCCGGGCTGACGCTGCTGGGTCTGTTCGGCGCGGTGCTGTCCGGGGACCGGGTCGGCCCCGGCAAGGTGATCCTGACGCTGGGCACCGTCGCCCTGCTGATCTGGACCTTCAACTACGTCTCCCGCCACCCCGGCGGGGTGCAGGCGCTGGCGCAGCGAATCCTGCACCTGGTCAATCGGATTCGGCGCAAGCCCGCCGACGCCGGCATGGAGAAGGTGGCCGAGATCCTGACCCAGCTGGAGTCGGTGGATCTGGGCAAACGGGATGGCGCGTGGGTGGTGGTCTGGGCGCTCGTGCACCGGTTCGCCGATGTGGCCTGTCTGGGTTTCGCCTGCTACGCGGTGGGCGCGGATCCGCACTGGGCCGGGCTCATGCTGGCCTTCGCGGCCGGAAAGGCCGTGGGCACCATCCCTTTGGCGCCGGGCGGCATCGTCTATGTGGACGCCACCCTCATCTATTCGCTGACGGCGGCGGCCGGGCTGCCGGCCGCGCAGGCCGTGGCGGCGGCGTTCCTCTACCGGCTGATCAGCTTCATCCTGGTGGCGATCGTCGGCTGGATCGTCTTCCTCTTCCTGTACCGCAAGCCGCAGGCCGACGACGCCGAGCTCGAGAAGGAATTCGAGGAGCGCGGCAATTCGCTGGTCACCGACCGGCGCCGGCCCAATCCGCCGGCCGATCCGGACGCGGCGCCGGCCTGACCGACCCCCTTCGCGCGACCGGCCAGGGTGGAGTGTCCCTGCACAGGCGCTCCCGGGACGCCCGATACCCTGTGCCGCGTGAAGAAACTCGTGCCCCTCGCCGTCGATGTCGCCCTCGTGGTCGTGTTCTGTGCGATCGGGCGGCGCAGTCACGACGAGGCGATCGGCGCGGGTCTGCTGCGCACCGTCTGGCCGTTCGGCACGGGGTTGCTGGTGGGCTGGGTGATCGCGCTGGTGGTGGCGACGGGCCGGGAAGGTGTGAGCGCGGCACAACGTTTCGACGGCCGCGCGGTGTGGCCGACCGGTGTGATCGTGTGGCTGAGCACCCTGGTCGGCGGCATGCTGCTACGTGCTGTATCCGGTCAGGGCCTCGCGGTCAGCTTCTTCCTGGTGGCCGCGACCTTCCTGGCCCTGTTCCTGATCGGCTGGCGCGCCGCCCTGCGGGTGCTGCGCTCGCGTTGACGTCGCGGGTACTGCCCTCTCGCTAGTCGGGCGAGGCCAGCGACTGCAGCAGGCGCGCCGCCACCCGCGCGGTGAGATCCCCGCTGTCCGGATCGTCGATGTGGATGGCGAAGGCCAGGTCTCCCATGGTGGCGATGAGCCAGGCGTTGTTGCCGGTGGTGGCACCGTAGGCCTGCACATCGCGATACCTGTTGAGGCTGGCCATCTCCGGCGCACCGACTCCGTCGTGCAGCATGCCGCGCAGCCGGTCGGTGGCCTCGCTGGGCAGTGCGGCCAGGTCGGCCTCGGTGGTGGCGGGCTGGCCGATGGTGATCATCGGCTTGGGCACCTGGCCCTTGGCGATGGCGGCCGCCGCGATGGCCATGCCCCACGGGCTGGCCAGCAGCGAGTCGGCGGCATTGCCGCGGCCCACGTTCTCGGCGGCGTTCTTGCCGGTGGGCAGCCGGCCGGTGGTCTCGTCGAGGCCGGGCACCTTGAAGTCGATGCCGATGCCGAGCAGGCTGGCCGCGTCCGCCGCGTCGCCGACCGAGACATCCTGCGGCGCTTTGTGTTTGGTCACCGCGGCGACGTTCTTGAACAGCTCGATCATGCCGCCGACCGGGTACTGCCCGGTGAACGCGATATTGCCGTGCTCGCTGGCCTGACTGTTCTGCGCCACCGCGACCAGGGCGCCGCTGGAGGGCTGGATGGCCACGATGGAGGTGGGCGAGCCGGTGCTCACCGCGGCGTCCTCGGCGGCGCGCTGCAGGCGCTGGTCCATGGTCGCCGGAATGTCGGGTCCGGGCGGGCCCTGCTCGCCGGCCAGCTGGGTGACGAATTTGCCGTCGGGCTCGAACAATTGCACGCCCCAGCCGGAGTGCGCGTCGCGATCGTCCAGCCACACCTTGGTGAGCGCGTCGAGCATGGGCGACCAGACCCGGCGGTCCGCGGAGATGAGCTTGGGCTGCTTCAGCAGCACCACACCCGGAATCGGGGCCATGCGCGGCTCGAGGATGGCGAAGTCGCCGTCGCGCAGGTTGACCGCGACGAAGGGTTTGCCCTGGGAGGCCGCGAGCTGCTGCATCAGCGACGGTCCGTCGATGAGCGGCGCGACCGGGGCGATGGCTGCGGCCAGCGCGTTGGTGGACGCGACCGGGTCGGTGATCTTGGCCGGGTCCAGCTGGACCACATTGATGGTCTGCTCGGTCATGAGCGGCTGGCCGACGATGTCGTTCACCCGCGGTGAGGGAGTGGCGAAGGTGCGCACCAGCTTGGCGCTGCGCTTGGCGTCCAGCTGCGGCATGACCATGGCCGGATCCCACGAGATACGCCAGCCCACACTGAGTTTGCGCACGGTACCCTGCAGGTCGTATTTCCAGTCCCGCTTGTCGCCGAAGTTCCAGGCGCCGGTCATGGAGAAGAGTCCGGTCGTACCGTTCAGTCCGGTGAACTGGGTCACGTGGTAGTCGGGCTTGCCCGGGTCGAGTCCCTCGAAGACTTGCTTCAGCGTTGCCGAAGCACCCGCCGGGTAGGAGGTCAGCCGCGACGCCCCGTCATAGTCCTTCTTGTCGATCAGCGTGGTGAACCGTTCGACCACCGCCTCCGCACCCGTCGACCGCTCCCGAAAACCACATGACCCCATCGCGATCGCGACGGCTGCCACACCCGCGAGTGCGATCGCACCCCGTACCCGGAAGCGGCGGGATCCCCACACATCCATATCGCCCACTCTTCACTCTGGCCACATCAGCAACAGGTCCACGGTACCGCGCGGCGAACGCCCGCGGCTTCACCATCCCACCAGGCGCACTTGCATCGAGCACCACCATAGTGCCGAAATCGGTCAGCAGTGACCACTTACATGATCACCGGTCGGTTACATCCCCTGGCGTATTCGAGACTCGGCAGACCGGTCGGTTCTCACTGGTGACAGCGTTGCGGGCCGGCCTCGGCGCAGCCGCCGAAGATCGTTCTCCCAGAGCAGAACCCACTCCCACTGAAACGACGTAACGTTGTAATCAGCATTACAACTCCCTGCAGTAAGTGAGTGTGACCATCATGAGACACGGACATCGTGGACACGGTTTCGGGCGCACCGGCGGCTGGCAGCAGGCCGACCTTCCCGACGCCTCGGACGCTCCCGCCTGGTTCGCTGGAAGATTGCCATCCGACTGGTTCACCGGTCCAGCAACCCTCGAAGTCGATCGCGACGAAATCGTCGTCCTCGGCGAACTCCCCCTCCCCCCAGCCGAACCCGCCCCCGGCGACGACGCTCCCGCCGAGGACGCGGCACCGGCCGCCGTCCCGCAGGCCACCCGTGAGGGCATCATCGCCCGCTTCCGGGAGACCACCCGCCCCGCCCGCATGCAGATCGCCCAGGAGGCCCAGGCCCGCTACGGCCGCAATGTCGCCTGGGGCGTGCTGGTGGACGGCGAGCGAATCATGTTCACCCACCTGGCCGTTCCGGTCATGACCCGGTTGCGCCAGCCCGAGCGCAAGGTGCTCGACACCCTCGTCGACGCCGGCGTGGCCCGCTCCCGCTCCGACGCGCTGGCCTGGACGGTCAAGCTGGCCGGCAAGCACGCCGAGGAGTGGCTCGCGGAATTGCGCACGGCCATGCGCAAGGTCGACGACCTGCGCACGGAGGGACCGAGCGGCCTCTAATACAGTGGGCACATGGCTGCTTCCGGTCCGATCCTGGTGCTCAACGGCCCGAACCTGAACATGCTCGGCACCCGCCAGCCCGAGGTGTACGGGGCCGACACCCTCGACGACGTGGTCGAGCTGTGCCGCAAGACCGCGGCGCGGTTCGACCGGGAGATCGTGGCGTTCCAGTCCAATCATGAAGGCGCGCTGATCGACCGGATCCACGCCGCGCGCGGGGTGGAGGCGGGCATCGTCATCAATCCGGGCGGGTTCACCCACACCTCGGTGGCGCTGCGCGACGCGCTGGTGATTCCGGAGGTGCCGATCGTGGAGGTGCACATCAGCAATGTGCATGCCCGCGAGGAGTTCCGGCACCACTCCTACATCTCCCCCATCGCCACCGCGGTGATCGCGGGGATGGGCATCCAGGGTTACGCCGCGGCGATCGAATTCTTGATCCGCCGCTCCCCCGCCTCCCTGTAGCTTCAGCGCACGGCCGAGAGTTCACCGTTGGGCACGCGTGCCGGCGGTTGGGAGCCGAACCGAGTCTGGACGTACCCGGCGAGTTACCCGCATCTCACGAAATCGGTTGTCGCGTCGCGAAAGAGGGCCCGGCTCGCTGCGAGCCGGGCCCTTCTTCGTGGACGATAAATAGCTTGTCCCCTGCAAAATATAGTAGATATGCTACATCCGATCCGGCTTCTACTACGGAGGGGTGATATGTCGGTCGGTGAGGGCGTCGTACTCGACGTCGAGAACCTGCGGATGCGCTACGGCACCCGCGATGTCCTGCAGGACGTCAGCTTCCAGGCCCACCGCGGCGAGGTGCTGACGTTGCTCGGCCCGAACGGCGCGGGCAAGACCACCACCATCGAGATCCTGGAGGGCTTCCGCATGCGCTCGGCGGGCCGGGTCGAGGTGCTCGGCGCGGATCCGGCGCACGGCGACGAGGCCTGGCGGGCCCGGCTGGGCGTGGTACTGCAGTCCTGGCGCGATCACGGCAAGTGGCGGGTGCGGGAGCTGCTGGACTACCTGGGCATGTGCTACGCGCCCTACACCACGGCCGACATCCAACGGCCCTGGGACACAGACGAACTCATCGCCGCGGTGGGCCTCACCGAGCACGCGGACGCCAAGGTGATGACCCTCTCCGGCGGCCAGCGCCGCCGCCTCGACGTGGCCATCGGCATTGTCGGCCGTCCGGAACTGCTGTTCCTGGACGAGCCGACCGCGGGTTTCGATCCGCAGGCCCGCCGCGAATTCCACGACCTGGTGCACCGGCTCGCCGACGACGACCACACCACCATCCTGCTCACCACCCACGACCTGGACGAGGCGGAGAAGCTGGCCGACCGCATCCTCATCCTGGCCGGCGGGCGCATCATCGCCGACGGGTCGGCCGATCAGCTCTCGCGGCGCATCGCCGGTGAGGCCGAGGTGAAATGGACCCGGGACGGGCAGCGCTTCGTGCACACCACCACCGAGTCCACCAAGTTCGTCTACGAGCTGTTCCAGCAGTTCGGCGAGTCGGTCGAGGAGCTGGAGGTGCGGCGCGCCTCGCTCGAGGACACCTACATGACCCTGGTGCAGCGCTTCGAATCCGGCCAGGGCGATACCGAACTGCGGAGCCTGGAGGAGGTCCGATGAATCCGACCATCGTCGCGGTGCGGGCCGGTTTCCGGCGCGGCCGCATCGAGCTGATCCAGACCCTCACCAATGGGATGGACATCTTCTCGCAGTTCTTCTGGCCCGTGGCCACCATGATCGCGGTGTTCTTCATGCGCCACGGCGACTTCCAGGGCAGCGGCGTCGGCCTGGGCGCGCTGGCGCTGCCCAGCGTGCTCGGCATGCTCGTGGCGTTCACCGGCATGTTCGGCGTGGCCCAGGGCCTGGCCATGGATCGCGAGGACGGAACCCTGCTGCGTGCCAAGGCGACCCCCAACGGCATGCTGGGCTACCTGATCGGCAAGATCGTCGCGGTCTCCGGCGTCACCGTGGTCCAGGTGGCGCTGATTCTCGGGTTCGGGCTGCTCACCATCGGCGGGGTGAGCCTGGACAGCGTCGGCGCCTGGGCCACGCTGATCGGCATCCTGGTGCTCGGCCTGCTGGCCTGTCTGCCGCTGGGCGCGATCGTGGGCTCGGCGTTCGACAGCCCGCGCAGCATCGGCTTCATCTCGTTCCCCATCATGGGTCTGGTGGCGATCTCCGGAATCTTCTATCCCCTCACCGGCCTTCCGGGCTGGCTGCAGGCCATTGCCCAGGCGTTCCCCATCTACTGGATGGGCCTGGGCATGCGTTCGGCCATGCTGCCCGACGGCGCGGCCATGGTGGAGCTGACGCACTCGTGGCGGCACCCGGAAACCGTGGCGGTGCTGGGCGCCTGGGCGGTGGCGGGCATCCTGATCGCGCCGATCGTGTTGCGCCGCATGGCCCGTCGCGAATCCGGGGCCGCGGTGGCGGCCCGTCGCGAGAGGGCCATGGCGCGTGCCTACTAGCGAGGTCATCTACAACCGGATCGCGATGCTGCGCGCCGAGCGCGGCATCTCGCGCCGGCAGCTGGCCGAGGCGCTGGGCGTGCACTACCAGACCGTCGGCTATCTGGAACGCGGCGAATACAGCCCGAGCCTGCATCTGGCGCTGCGGCTCGCGCAGTACTTCGAGGTGCCGGTGGAGATCATCTTCTCCACCGCGCCCTTCCCTCGCATCGGCTCCGAGACCGCCTGATTCCCGTGTGGCTCAGGCGTTCTCGGAGACCGCGCCCATGAGTTCGAAGGTCGATACCGCCCGCCCCGCCGCCGCGCTGGCGGCGACGGCCCGGCGCCAGAACGCCTGCGCCGTGTGCGAGAGGGTGGCGTCGACGCCGACCTCCGCACTGGCGTCGATGATGTGCTGCGCGCCCGCGTCCATCATGCGCAGTCCGGCCACGTCGGCCCAGCCGCCGTTCTGGTTCTCCACCGAGAACTGCTCCATGAAGTACGGGAAGGCGGCGTTGGAGCGCACCGCGAACGGCACGAACTGCGCGATGTCGTGGCCGGAGCGCGCGATCATGGCCGTGGCCTGGTCGAAGGCCAGCAGCCAGGGATGGAAGATGGTGAGCAGGCCCTGGTAGAAGACCTGCGCCAGACCGTCATCCGGGCCCAGGTACTCCTGCGGGCTCAGCGGGCGCAGCAGTTCGGCGTGCGCGTCGAAGACCGCACGCGGGCCGCTGTAGAAGATGTAGGACGCCGGGTGTTCGATATTGTCGCCCGCCGACATCACACCGCCGGAAAGGAATTCGGCGCCGCGCTGCCGCAACCACGCCGCACCCCGGCGGGCCTGCTCGGGCGAATCCGAGGAGAGATTGGCGATCACCTTGCCGCGCAGGTGATCCGCGGCCGGACCGAGCACGTCGTACATGGCGGCGTAGTGGGTGAGGCTGAGCACGGCCACCGCGTTGGCATCGAGCGCCTCGGCGACGGTGGCCGCCCGCCGGGCCCCGAGCTCGACCATGGCGTCGGCCTTCTCGGGACTGCGGTTCCAGACCGTGACCTCGACTCCGGCCTTCAGGAACGCTGCGACCATGGCCCGCCCCATCGGGCCCAGACCGATGACGGTGACGGATCGACGCAGATCAGACATGGTGTATACCCTTCGATTTCGGCTGTTCGGGACTGGCGCGCCGGAATCGATGGTGGCCGGGATCGGTAGCCTCGGGAAGACCGCACCTGCGCGTGGGGTTGCTTACCCCAAGGTTCGAAATCTGGTCAGGAGGGCACGATGAGTACCGGCGGTGACGCGGATCACGAGGTGTGCGGCATGTCCGTGGCCATCGAGGCGGTCGGCGGCAAATGGAAGATGCACCTGATGTGGGTGCTGGCCGAGGGACCGCAGCGGTTCGGGCAGATCCGGCGGCTGCTGACCGGTGTCAGCGAGAAGGTGCTCGCGGAGAACCTGCGGCAGCTGGAGGCCAGCGGCATCGTGCACCGCGAGATCTACCCGGAAGTGCCGCCGCGCGTGGAATATTCGCTTACCGAGCTGGGCTGGGAACTCAGCGCGGCGCTGCGGCCGCTGGAGGAGTGGGGCGACCGCAATCGGAACCGGATTCCCGGCCGCGCGCTCACCCCGGCCGGCTAGGACTCCGCGATCCGCTCCCCGATCCGTTCCAGCAGGGCGGCGGCATTCGCCATGCTGCGGGCCGGGTCGGGCTCCAACTCGGACAACGCGTAGGCGGTGGCGAATCCGGCCTCCCGCACCTGCTCCGCGGTGAGCAGCACCCGGCCCGCCACCGCGACCACCGGGACGCCCGCCGCCAGCGCCGCGCGACAGACCCCGATCGGGGCCTTGCCGGACAGGCTCTGGGTGTCCAGCGAGCCTTCCCCGGTGACGACCAGATCCGCGTCCGCCAGCCGGGCCCGGAAATCGATCAGGTCGAGAACGAGCTCGATGCCCGAGCGCATCCGCGCGCCCAGCGCCGCCAGCGCCCCGAAACCGGTACCGCCCGCTGCGCCCGCACCCGGTTTGTCGGCCCATTCCGGGCCCAGCACGGCGGCCCAATTCTTCAGTGCCGCTTCGAGAGTGGCGACCTGCCCGGGATCCGCGCCCTTCTGCGGCGCGTAGATCGCGGCCGCGCCGTCCGCGCCGAGCAGCGGATTGTCCACATCGCTGGCCAGCGTCACCGTCGCATCGGCCAGCCCGGGGTGCAGATCGTCGCGATCCACCCGCACCGCGCGCGCGAGTGCCGCTCCGCCGCAGGGCAATTCGTTCCCGTCGGCGTCGAGGATGCGCAGTCCGAGCGCCTGCAGCAGGCCCGCCCCGCCGTCGGTCGAGGCGCTCCCGCCCAGCCCGAGCACGATGTCGCGCGCTCCCCGATCGAGCGCGTCCCCGATCACATCGCCCACCCCGTAGGTGCTGGCGTGCAGCGGATCGGGCTGTCCGCCGGGAAGTTTCGCGAGTCCGCTGACCGCGGCCAACTCCACCACGGCCACCCGCCCGCGGACCGCGTACGAGGTGGTCACCGGCGCGAGCGTCGGCCCGTAACTCTCGACCTCCACCCGCTCCCAGCCGGCCGCGACGAAGGCGTCGACCGTCCCGTCCCCGCCGTCGGCGACGGGTGTCCGCCGCACCGCGGCGCCGCGGGCGGCGCGGGTGATCCCCACGGCCAGCGCGTCCGCCACCAGGGTGGCGCTCAGGGAGCCCTTGAACTTGTCCGGGGCCAGCAGCACCCGGCGCGGGGGTGGGTTCGTCATCCCTACATTTTGATCTCCGATGTGGGAAGCGACACGCCGGACGCCACCGTTCGGCCAAAGGGACAAATAGCCGTCACGGGAGAACTAACGTCGCACCCATGTCGAGTGAGTCGGTCGAGGTCCGCAAGAACGCCACGCTGGATCGGTTCGAGTTGTTCGTCGACGGATACCTCGCCGGGGTCGCGGCCTATCAGGACACCGCCAACGAGCGGGCCTTCGTGCACACCGAGGTCTACCCGCAGTTCGAGGGCCTGGGGTACGGGCGCAAGCTCGTGCAGGGCGCGCTGGACCAGACCCGCGACGACGGGTTCGGGATTCTGCCGCTGTGCCCGATGGTGCACCACTTCGTCGAATCCCGGCCCGAGTACCTGGCTTTGGTGCCGCAGTGGTCGCGGGAAAGGCTCGGCCTGCCCCAGCGGTGACCGCCGGCAGTACTCCTCGACGGCACCGCCGATCAGTACGCCTTGACCGCACCGTCCAGCGCGTTCTGCAGTTCTTCGCGCACCACCCGCGTGATCTCGGCGGGTTTGGTGGGCAGCTCCGCCACCGGCATGCCGAAGTAGAAGCTGGCCGAGCGCGCCTCCTCCTTGGTGGGTTCCACCCTGGGATCCAGCCGCGGGCCGTAACTCAGACCCAGGCTCACCAGCACCGGTTCCGCCCCGAGCTTCCTGGCCCGGAAGGCGATGTGCCCGATGCCGGTTCCGACCGTCTGCACCTGGGTGGGGTCCACGTCGTTGCAGGTGCCCTCCGGGAACACCGCCACCCCGTCACCGCGCGCCATGCGCTCGGCGCAGATGTCGATCATGCGCTGCCCGGCCGCGTTCACCGCGCGCAGGCCGTGGTCCTTGCCCCGGAAGACCGGGATGCCGCCCATCATGTCGATGCGCTCGCGCAGCTTGGTCTCGGTGAACAGCTCGTCCTTGGCCAGCACCCGGGTGTGCCCGATGACCGGCCGCAGCGCGCTGCGCCAGGCCGCGGCGGCCACGGTGTACGGATCCAGCTGGGAGAGGTGGTTCACCGCGATGAGCAGCGGTCGCCGCTGGGAGATGAACTCCCGCAGCCGCTCCCGGGCCCCGGCCGCGTAGGTCACCCGGGGGTGATAGCGACGACCCAGCAGCCAGTAGGCCGCCCGCGCCTTCAGCAGGTTCTGCTGGTGGTCACGATAGAAGTCGTAGACCGCGTCGCTGTTCTCGAGGACGACTTCGGGGCGTTCCATAGCGCCCACCCTAGCTACGAACCGCAAGGTATGCCGGACATGTTTTCCGCGGCTCACAGCGGCACAAACGAGTAAGCAGCAAATTATGCAACGCAATTGGTCTGTCGCAGTGCGATGATGACTGAGTGGCACGCGCAGAGGAACACGGTGATCGTTCTCGACGCGAATTCCGGCATGAGGACCAGGTGGTTCGACCAGGGACCCTGCTGGTGTCCGCGACCGATCTGACCGAGCCGTCGTTCCGGCGGTCGGTGGTCTACATCCTCGAACACAATGACGGCGGCACCTGGGGCGTGGTCCTCAACAAGCCCAGTGACACCGCCCTGCACGACGTGCTCCCCAACTGGTCGGAGCTGGCCGCCGGCCCGCGTGCGCTCTACATCGGGGGCCCGGTGAAACGCGATGCGGCGCTGTGCCTGGCCACCATCAAGGTGGGGGCGTCCATCGCCGGGCTGTCCGGCGTGCGCCGGGTGGACGGCCGGGTGGCCCTGGTGGACCTGGATTCCGATCCGGACCGCATCGAGGGTCTGGTGGAGGGCATCCGGGTCTTCGCGGGCTACGCCGGCTGGACCTTCGGGCAGCTGGAAGGCGAACTGGATCGCGGCGATTGGATCGTGCTGTCCGCCCTGCCCTCCGACCCGCTGGCGGGCCGCGTCGACCTCTGGGCCCACGTCCTGCGCCGCCAGCCGCTGCCGCTGTCCCTGCTGGCCACCCATCCCATCGAGCTCGAACGCAACTGAACCGCCCGGACATCTGTGTCGTGATCGATGCGGAGGTGAGCGATGCCGGAGGACCAGGCGGCCCTGCTCCGCGCGCTGTACGACGAGCACGCGGCAGCGCTGTGGCGGTACACCTACGGGTTGGTCGGGGATCCGGGCCGGGCCGAGGACATCGTGCAGGAGACCCTGCTGCGCGCCTGGCAACGGCCCAATGTGCTGGACCAGTCCACCAGTTCGGCGCGGGCGTGGCTGTTCACGGTCGCCCGTAATCTGGCCGTGGACGAGCATCGCAGCGCCCGCAGCCGGCGCGAATTCCGCACCGATCACCCGCCGGAGGTACCCGAACCGGACAAGACGGATCGGGCGCTGGACGGGTGGCTGGTGGCGGATGCGCTGGCGCGGCTGAGCATCGATCACCGTGACGTAATCGTCCGTGCCTACTACCGGGGCCTGTCCACGCATCAGATCGCGGAGGAACTGGAGATCCCGGAGGGCACGGTCAAGTCCCGGATGCACTACGGCATGCGGGCATTGCGATTGGTGTTGCAGGAAATGGGGGTGACGAGATGACCGAGGGCCATGAACTGTGCAATGGCTACACCACCTGGGACGGCGCGTATGTGCTCGGCGCTCTCGCCCGGGACGACCGCCGCGAGTACGAGGAGCATCTGACCGGATGTGAGTCCTGCCGCGCGGCCGTGTCGAAACTGGCCGGTCTGCCCGGCCTGCTGGCCATGGTGGACGCCGAGACCGCGTTGTCGATTGCGGCGCAGGACGATCCGCCCTCCACCGTGCCGCCGCCGCCCGAGCGGTTGCTGCCGATCCTCGCGGCGCGGACCGCCAAACGGCGGCGCCGGGGGCGATGGGAAGCGATCGGCGGAGCAGTGGCGGCGGCGGCCGCGGCGGTGACCATCGCGATTCCGGTGACCGCCACCGTGGCCCACCACGAGGGCCCGTCCTTCGTGCAGCAGGTGGTGGCGCAGGGTCCGCTGAAGCCGCAGACCGACACCCCGATCCTGGCCACCTTCAAAGTGATGTCGATCAACGGCCAGACCCGGGTGGACATGTGGTGCCAGTACCCGCCCTCGGACGAGGAGTACGTGTGGACGCTGTCGCTGTGGGTGACCCGCAACGACGGCGTGCAGTCCAAGCTCGCCGAGTGGACGGTCAAGCCGGGCCAGACGCTGACTCCGGACGGCACCACCTCGGTGTCGCCGGAACAGTTGAAGACGGTCGAGATTCGCAACGGATCCGGGAAAATCCTGCTGGCAGCGGGTATCTGACCACGCGCGAACGGCGCGCCCCGCGTGGGAGCGCGCCGTCCGGCACCGTGACTACCGGGTCTTGCGCCGGAAGGTCGCGGTGGACCAGAAGTATCCGAACACACCGATCGCCACGCACCAGCTGATGGCCAGGATGCCGTTGTGACCGATCGGCCCGCCCATCAGCAGCCCGCGCAGGGTCTCGGTGATCGGGGTGAAGGGCTGATACTCGGCGAACTGCTTGACACCGGCCGGCATGGTGTCGGTCGGCACCAGGCCGCTGCCCAGGAAGGGCAGGAACAGAATCGGCATGGGCATATTGGACGCGCTCTCCGGGCTCTGGGCGATCAGGCCGAAGCCGACGCCGAGCCAGTTCAGCGCGAAGACGGTCAGGCCGATGAGTCCGAGGGCCGCCAGCCATTCCACCACGCCGGCGTGCGGCCGGAAGCCGATGGCCACGGCCATCAGCGTCATGGCGACCACGCCCAGCATGCCCTGGATCAGGGTGCCGACCACTTGCCCGGTGAGCACCGAGGCGTGCGAGAAGTGCATGGTGCGAAAGCGATTGATGATGCCCTTGGTCATATCGGTGGCCATGCCGACCGCGACGCCCGCGACCATGTACGCCGGGATGATGAGCATCATGCCGGGCGTCAGGTAGTCGATGTACCGGCCGCCGGTGGCCGATTTCAGCGCACCGCCGAACACGTAGTTGAACAGCAGCAGCAGGAACACCGGCATGATGATCAGGGAGAAGGTCATGCCCGGATACCGCTTGGCGTGCACCAGGTTCCTGCGCAGCATGGTCTTCGAGTCGGCGAACGAAGCGGTCAGCGTGACCATTGGGAGGTCTCCTTCTCCGGAGCGTGGCCGCCGGTGAGGGCCAGGAAGACGTCGTCGAGGTCGGGGGTGTGCACGGACAGGCCCGCGGGTTCCACCCGGGCCGCGTCGAGGCGATCGATCACCTCGCGGACCGAGCGCACCGCGCCGTCGCTCGGAACAGCCAGCGTGAGGTCACCGTTGACCTGCGCGGCATCTCCGAAAAGCCGTGCGGCGGATTCGAATTCGGCCCGGTCGCCGAAGTCCAGGCGGATGTAGCCGCCGGGCACCATGCGCTTGAGCTGATCGGCGGTGCCCTGGGCGACCAGTTGCCCCTGGTGCAGCACGGCGATGCGGTCGGCCAGCTGGTCGGCCTCTTCCAGGTACTGGGTGGTGAGGAAGATGGTGACGCCCCGCGCGGTGAGGTCGCGGATGATGTCCCACATGCCGCGGCGGCTGCGCGGATCCAGGCCCACGGTGGGCTCGTCGAGGAAGATGATGCGCGGATCGCCGACCAGGGTCATGGCCAGGTCCAGACGGCGGGTCATGCCGCCGGAGTAGCTCGAGGCGATCTTGTCGGCTGCGTCCTCCAGATCGAAGGTGGCCAGCAGTTCCGCTGCCAGCCTGCGGCTTTCGGTGCGCGGCAGGTGGTGCAGGTCGCCCATGAGTACGAGGTTCTCGCGGCCGGTGAGCAGTTCGTCCACGGCCGAGAACTGGCCGGTGACCCCGATGATCGAGCGCACGCCGTCGGGCTGGGTGGCGGGATCGAAACCGCCGACGCTGATCTCGCCGCCATCGGCGCGTTTCAGGGTGGACAGGATCTCGACCGTGGTGGTCTTGCCCGCGCCATTGGGGCCGAGCAGCGAGAAGACGCTGCCCTCCGGGACGGTGAAGTCGATGCGGTCGAGCACGATGTGCTCACCGAAGGATTTGCAGAGGCCGGTGACCGCGATGGCTGCCGGTGCAGGGTCGTTGTACATCTCTCCCCTCTCATCAATAGATAGGCATGAATGCATACGTCATCCAGGCCGTGACCGCCGAGGCTTGCGATCAAAGTTGTTTCGGGTCAGCTATTCAGTTGTGCTACCGGGTTTTTCGATCAGATATCGAGGTCCTCGACCTGCGAGTGCTCGGTGGCGTCCACGACGCGGGCGTAGAGGCGATCGGGAATCTTGCCCTCCAGATCCTGGAGGGTGTCGTAGACCTCGAGGGTGAAATCGCCCCAATCCTGTTCGCCCAGGCCGAGGAAGCGACGCCACTGGCGCCAATTGGTGTCGGTCGGAAACTCCGACCAGTTGGAGAAGTGGCTGTGCACCGCATACGCGCCTTTGCGGGTGCGGTACACCCGGATGTCCTCGATGCGCTCATTGGCCATCTGGTGCCAGTGGGTGAGCAGGGCACCGGAGAACCGGACCTGCCGGGTGCCGTCCTTGCCCACCTTCAGGACCACCTCGTCGTAGCCCTGTTGCCGGCCCTCCTCGAGCTCGATGAAGCGCCGCAGTGCCGTCACGATCGCGCCCGACAGATTGCCCCCCACCAGCTCCTGCGCGCGCTGAAACAGCTTCAGGTCATCATCGGATACGTAAATCGTCTTGTTCGGCATGCACCAACTATACGTAGACGTATACATACACGGCAAGACCTGTGGCGAAACGCGGTGATTGAACCGCTGACGACCCGCATCCGTATCCCGATTGAAGGCACTCGGGCACCGGTGGCTGCCACCGGAAAGGACGCGCCCATGCGTAGCGGCACACGGGTCGCTGACCAGCTGGTCAGGGCGGTATCGGCGCTGGGCGTACGGCACCTGTTCGGCGTCGACGGAGCAAATATCGAAGACCTCTACGACGCGGCTTTCGAGCATCGGGATCTGCTCACCGCCGTGGTGGCCAAGCACGAGTTCGGCGCGGCCACCATGGCCGACGGGTACGCGCGTTCGACTTCCGGACTCGGTGTCGTGTGCGCGACCTCCGGCGGCGGCGCCGTGAACCTCGTCGCCGGGCTGGCCGAATCGTTCGCCTCCCGGGTGCCGGTGCTCGCACTGATCGGGCAGCCCCCGACCGTCCTGGAGGGCAAGGGCGCCTTCCAGGACACGAGTGGGCAGGCCGGCGCCTTCGACGCGGTCGCGCTCTACACGCCGATCTCGCACTACTGTGCTCGCGTCGAGGCCCCCGCCGACCTGCCCGCTCACCTCGCCCGCGCGGTCTCCGCCGCCCGCCGGGGCGGGCCCGCGGTGCTGTTGCTGCCCAAGGACATCCAGCAGGCCGACCTGGTCGCCCCGGATTTCGTGCCGCCCGCGCGCCCCTACCGCCGCGACATCGAGAATCTGTGCCGGGTGCTGGACACCGTGCGCGGCGCCCGGGCGGTCGGCAAGATCGTGATCATCGCCGGGGACCAGGTGGCCCGCGACGACGCCCGCGGCGAGCTGGCCGCCTTCGCCGCCGCCGTGGACGCCGTCGTCGGGGTCGCGCCCGACGCCAAGGACGTCTACCACCACGCGGACCCCGGCTGCTGCGGCGTCGCGGGCAGTATGGGCAATCCCGAACTGCTCGACGCCCTGCGCGGCGCGGAGCTGTGCCTGCTGATCGGCACCCGCATGCCGGTCACCGCCCGCGCCGGGATGGAGGACGCGCTCGCGGCGGTACCGCTGGCCAGCATCGGCGCGCTGCCGCCGTTCCTGCCCGCCGGGCACGCGCACAGCAACGACCTGGCCGAGACCCTCGCCGAACTGATCGGCGAATTGGATTCCGGCGACGGCGAACCCGGGGCGCGGGTCATCCCGCCGCGCCCGCACCCGTCCGGCGAGCCCACCCTGACCCCGCTGCCCGTGCCACCCTCCGACGGTCCCGGGCTGCGCTATCGCGAGGTGGTGGACACCATCAACGACGCACTGCCCGCGGGTTCGGACGTCTTCGCCGACGCCGGCAATACCGGTGCGGCCGTGGTGCACCACCTGCGGCTGCCGCGGCACGGGCGCTTCACGGTGGCGCTCGGCATGGGCGGCATGGGCTATGCCTTCGGGGCCGGGATCGGCTCGGCCTTCGCCCGGCACCGCCATCCGGACGGCGGGCAGCGGCGCACCTACGTGATCGCGGGCGACGGAGCATTCTTCATGCACGGCATGGAGATTCACACCGCGGTCGAACACCGGCTGCCGATCACCTTCATCATCCTCAACAACAACGCGCACGCCATGTGCGTCACGCGCGAGCAGCTGTACTACGGGGATCGCTACAGCTTCAACAGGTTTCGTCCCGCGTATCCGGGCGCGGGGATGGCCGCCATGTTCCCGGATCTGTGCACCCACGCACCGGAGAACCGGGCCGGGCTCGCCGCGGCACTGCGGCACTGCGCCGACCGCCCGGGACCGTCGTTCGTCGCGATCGACTGCGATCCCGACGAAATCCCGCCGTTCACACCGTTCCTGACGCCACCCAGGAGGTAACCCGTGACCACCAGCGCCCTGCCCGCCCTCAGTGACATTCCGGAAGCCGTCCTGCCCGGCCTGCTGCGCATCGAGAACTCCGATCGTGAGGCCACCACCCCGATCATCCTGGACATGCTGCGATCGGTGTATCCGCACGACCAGATCTTCGGCGACTTCTGCCCGGTCCAGGGGTTCATCGCGGCCCCGCCGCGGGAGCTGTACGAGTACCTCGCCGATACCCGGTGCCTGGAGGAATGGACCTACAGCCTGCGCGGATTCACCGAGACCGAGGAGCCCGGGCTGTGGGTGTCGCACGATCGGCTCGGCGACAGCACCAAGATCTACACCCGCACCGTCGCCAATCCCGACGCCATGACGGTGGACTACCACTGCGCCTGGGACCAGAGCGACCACCTGTGGATGGTCTACCTGATGCGGGTGGTCGACGCCCAGGTGGTGTTCGACAAGCCCGGTTCGGTGGTGCTGTGGACGAACTGCCATCACCCGTTCTATGACCGGAACCCCTACCAGGACACCGCGCCGGACAAGCGCAAGGTGTGGGTGGGCGACTTCTGGGAGATGTTCTCCGCCGGGCACCAATTGGAGCTCGACAACCTCAGGGCCATCGCGGAATACCGCGCCTCGCACGGGCTGCCCATCAAGCCCGACTGGATGCTGAATCCCTCGGAAGAGAAGTGAGCTGAGCGCCATGGACTTCACCGACCCCGCCCTCCGGACGGCGCCGCCCGTCAGCCTCGTCGATGTCGCCGGTTACCTTCCCGGTGACCCGGTCGGCACCGAGTACTTCACCCAGTTCTCCCGCTCGGACCGGATGGCCAAGAACGTCATGTTCCGGGCCCCCAGGGGACGCCATCACATCGGCCGCGACGAGACCGCCGTGGACATGGTGGAGCGAGCCGTCGCACCCCTGATCGAACGCCATGGGGCACAGGAGATCTCGAATGTCGACATCCTGCTCACCCACACCCAGCTGCCCGACAATCCGGTGCTGGGCGCCGGGCCGGAGGTGGCGCGCCGGCTGAATATGAAGCCGCGCTGGGTGTTCGACATCCACAACGGCGGCTGCGCGGCCTTCGTCCACATGATGTGGATGGCCCGGATGATCCTGCAGACGACCGACGCGCACACCGCGCTCATCGCCTGCACCCAGAACTGCGCGGGCCCGGTGTTCACCCAGCCCGATATCCGCGGGCTCGCGCAGGCCCCCGTCCCCGGCGACGGGTGCGGGGTCGGGCTGCTCGTGAAGAACAGCTCCGCAACGATCCTCGACATCGAATGCCGCACCTATCCGGAGTTCGCGGGCGATATGGAGTTCAGCACCAACGGCGAACGCAAGTACTGGGAGCCCGGCGAGGGCCAGGGCTGCGTCACCTTCACCGAATCCAAGGTGGCCAAGGTGATGACGCGCGGCAACCGGCTGGTGCCCGAGGTGGCGCACGCGGTGTGCCGGCGCATCGGGGTGAAGTCCCGCGACATCGACACCTTCGTCACCAACCAGCCCAACCGGCTGTTCCTGCGCAACTGGAACGAGGCGATGGAACTGCCGCCCGAACGGCACCCGGACACCTTCGACAGCTGCGGAAACCTGTTCGCCGCGGGCATTCCCGTGACCCTGGATGCCGAGAACCGGGCCGGTCGGCTGCGCAACGGCTCGGTGGTGCTGATGGCGGCGTTCGCGCACGCCGGGGACTTCGCGGGGGCGGCGGCCGTCCGCTGGGGCGCGGCCCGATGACCCGCCCCGGTGCGGGCGAGCACAGGCGGCCCGTGGCGCGGATCGTGGCGCCGGTGTCCTGGCCGGCGGGATTGCGCGGTTCCGAGGTGGCGGGCTACCCCGCCACCGTCGACCCACACGGCGCGGACACCATCCGCTACGACCTGAGCCTGAGCGAAAATCCGTTTCCGCCACTGCCTTCGGTGGTCGCCGCCCTCGACGACTGCCTCGGCAGGGCGAACCGGTATCCGGAATTCCTGCCCCGGCGACTGCCGCGGCTGATCGCCGACCGCCTCGGCGTCTCGGCCGACCAGGTGGTGGTGGGTTCCGGCGCGACCGGGGTGGCCATGCAGATCATGCAGACCCTCCCCGGCGCCGGAACCGAATTCGTCTACGCCACACCGACCTTCGACGGCTACCCGATCATGGCGACCATGACCGGGCTGCGGCCGGTGCCGGTGCCGCTGGACGGCCACGGCCGGCAGGACCTGTGGGCCATGGCCCGCGCGGTGAACGAGCGCACCGGGCTGATCGCGGTGTGCCGTCCGCACAATCCGACCGGCACCGTGCTCCCGGCCAGCGAAGTGAAGGCGTTCCTGTGTTCGGTCCCGTCCCGGGTGCCGGTGATCCTGGACGAGGCGTACGTCGAATTCCTCGGTGCGAGCGACTCTCTCGACGCCGTCGAGCTGGTCGACCGGCACCCCAATGTGCTGGTGCTGCGCACCTTCTCCAAGGCCTACGGCCTGGCCGGGCTGCGCATCGGCTACGCGTTCGGCACGGCGGAACTGGTGCACCGGGTGCATCGGCTGCAACTGCCGTTCGGGGTGCCGGCCCTCGCGGTCGCCGCGGTGCGCGCGTCCTATGCCGCGGAAGCCGAACTGGGCGAACGGATTCTGCGCATCACCACCGAGCGCGAACTACTGCGCACCGAACTGCGGCGCGGCGGCATCCGGGTGCCGCGCAGCAGCGCCAACTTCCTGTACCTGCCGGGCCGCGATATCGCGCCCGCGCTGGCGCGGGCCGGGATCGTGGCCAAGCGCTACCCGGACGGCAGCGCCCGCATCGCGGTGGGCGATCCGGGTTCGGACCGGGCCGTGCTGCACGCGCTGGCCGCCCGGCCCTCGGCGGGCACCCGTTCGCTGCGGCGCGACGACAGCCGGCTGCTCTCGCTCACGGCGCGCTACGAGCCCACCGCTGCGCGAGGGCGGCACACGTGATCAGCTGAATCTGGTGGAACATCATGAGCGGCAACACGACCAGTCCCACCGAATGCCCCGCGAACAGCACCGTCGCCATGGGCAGCCCGGTGGCCAGGCTCTTCTTGGATCCGCAGAACACCACCACGATCCGGTCGGCGCGATCGAATCGCACCGCCTCGCCGAGGAATCCGGTCGCCACCAGCACGGTGGCCAGAATCGCGCAGCACACCACGGCCAGCAGCAGAATCCGCCACGGCGACATGGCATGCCAGATGCCCTCGACCATGCCCGCGCTGAAGGCGCTGTAGACCACCAGCAGGATGGATCCGCGATCCACCAGCTTGGTGGGTTCGGCGTAGCGGGCCAGGAAACCTTTGACCTTCGGCCGGATCAGCTGGCCCAGGAAGAACGGCACCAGTAGCTGCAGCACGATGTCCACCACCGCGGACGGGTCCACGCTCGCCTGCCCGGTGGTGTTCATCAGCAGGATCACGAGTGCGGGAGTCAGGAAGACGCCCAGCAGGTTCGACACCGTGGCGCTCACGATCGCGCCCGCCACATTGCCTTTGGCGATGGAGGTGAAGGCGATCGAGGACTGCACCGTGGACGGCACCAGGCACAGGAAGAGCACACCGGTGTAGAGATCGCTGGTCAGCACGTGCGGCACCAGCACCCGGGCGGCGAGACCGATCACGGGGAAGAGCACGAAGGTGCAGGCCAGTACGGTCAGGTGTAGTCGCCAGTGCTTGAGGCCCGCGATCGCCTCCTGCGGCGCCAGGCGCGCGCCGTAGAGGAGAAACAGAAATCCGATGGCGATCTTCGTCAGCCAGCTCACGACCTCGGCCGCCTCGCCCCGAGCCGGGAAGATACTGGCGAGGACGACCATCGCAAGGATCGACAGGATGAACCCGTCTATGGAGAACTTGCTGAGAAATCGCACCGAAACAGGCTAAACACCATGCTTCTTTGGGATAACACAGCACCCGCGCTGCCGCGATACTGGTGGTGATCGACAGTCACGACGACTCCCGAGGTGGAATCGCCATGGTCCTTCGGACCGACGCGGCCGCGGCCGCAACCGATACGTGGGGGATATCCGGCCCGGCCTTCCTCCTGTTCTATGTCCTCGCCGGCCTTTCGGCCATCGCATTCGGCTACGCACGACGCGCGGCGGTGATGCGCGCGGTCGACCCGGCCTGGCCGCCGGCCGGGCCGCTGCGCCCCAGCGAAACCGCCATGCTGGTCGACGACCGGCGTCCGGTGCTGGCCGGGCTGGCACAATTGCGCGGCCACCAGATCATCGACTCCACCGGCGCGCCGGTCCGGCCGTTGACCGCCGCCGAGGAACAGCAGCTGGATCCGATCTCCCGCACGCTGCATGCGCACCTGCACAGGTCCGGGCAGGCGCGCATGCCCGGCATGCTCGTGGGAACCGCCGGGGCGTCGATGGCGATGCGCGGCGACCTCACCGAGCGCGGCTATCTGTTCGGCGAGAAGCAGCGAAAAGCCCTGCGGACAGCGCGGTTTCCGCTCTTCGTATTGCTCGTGCTCGGACTGGTCCGGCTGATCGCGGGCGCGGCCACCCATCATGCGGTCGGCTTCCTGGTGTTCGCCATGATCGTGCTGGCGATCGTCACCGTCGTGGTGGGCCGGCCGCCGCGCCTGACACAGCGCGGCCGCGACGCCCTCGCCGCCGCCCAGGCCGGCAACCGGCACCTGCGGCCCGCCAACTCGCCCGCCTATTCCGCCTACGGACCCGACAGTGCCGCACTCGCCGTCGCGCTCTACGGCGGGCTGGTGTTGTGGACCCTCGACCCGGCGCTCGCGGGGGCAGCCAGCGTGGTGGCAGGTGGCGGCGGTGGCGGTAGTGACGGCAGCTCCTGCGGCAGTGACAGCGGAAGCTCCTGCAGCAGTGGCAGTAGCAGTTGCAGCAGCGGCAGTAGTTGCGGCAGCAGTAGCAGTTGCGGCAGCAGCTGCGGAGGAGGCTGCGGCGGATGACCGGTTCACCACTTCCCGGGGGATCGCTGGGAATCGGCTGGCGGCGCGAGATCTGCGGTCTGGTGGCGGCGCTGGAGGGCATCGGATTCTGCGAGGTCATCGCGGAAACGCTGGCGCCCAGGGATTCCGGCGGCCGGGGCGGCGCGTTCCTCCGGCGCGGCCGCGGATCCCGGCCCGGCGTCGACGTGCCCGAGGAACTCGCCGCGCTGGTGACCGGGGGCATTCCCGCGGTGCCGCACGGTATTTCGCTGTCGCTGGGTGGTGCGGAGGCGGTGGACGACCGGCGGGTCGCCCATCTCGCCGAGTGCGCGCGGGCCCTGGGTTCGCCGCTGGTGAGCGAGCATATCGCCTTCGTGCGCGCGGGCGGCCTGGAGGCCGGGCACCTGCTGCCGGTGCCGCGCACCCGTGAGGCGCTGGATGTTCTGGAACGCAATATCTTTCGCGCGAGCCGGCAGTTGGATGTGCCGCTGGCGGTGGAGAACATCGCGGCGTTGTTCGAATGGCCGCACGCCGAGTACACCGAGGCGGAATTCCTGCAGGAGCTCGTCGAGCGCACCGGCGTCCATCTCCTGCTCGATATCGCGAATGTCTATGCCAATGCCCGCAATACGTCACGTGATCCACTCACGGAGCTGTCGCGCCTGCCCGCCGAGCGGGTGGCCTACTGCCATATCGCGGGCGGCCACGAATCCGGCGGCCGCTACATCGACACCCATGTCCATCCCGTCCCCGCCGAGGTGCTGGCCCTGGTCGCCGAATTCACGGCCGGCCGCGCCGTCCCCCTCATGCTGGAACGCGACGGAAACTACCCGCCCGCAGCCGAACTCACCGCCGAACTGAACGCCATCGCCACCGCCTCCGGCCGCCCGCCCATCACCCTGCGCCCGGAGGCGATCCCGGCATGACCATCGAATCGCCCTGGACGACAGGGACACTCGCCGAGCAACAGGCGGCCGTGGTGCGCGCGCTGGTCGCCGGCGCGCAGCCGCCGCCCGGATTCGACACGGACGATCTCGCCGCCACCGCACACGGCCTGCTGCACAAGCGGGCCGAGGAGGTGGCGCGGCGGTTCCCGCGCCTGGCGCAGGCCGCCGGACCCGACTTCCGGTCCCGCTACCTGGACTGGGCGCGCACCCGGCCGAAGACCACCACCAGCGAGGACGCCGCCGCCTTCGCCCGCGACCTCGGACTACCCGATCCGCGGCCGCGACCCGGCAGGCGGCCACGGTGGCCCGGCGGCCGTGGACGATGATGCGTGGGTGGCCTTTCTCACGCGCGATCCACACCACGGCTACCGGCCGAACCCGGCTCCGGCGACCCGGACGGCCAGCCGGATCCTGCTTCGATTCGGGCTGGCGCGCTGGGATTTCGTGCTGCGGCAGACGGTCCTCGCGCCCGGCGGGCAGTCCGGGTGGCACTACCACGACGGGACGCTGTTCGTGCTGGTCACCGGCGGTGCGCTCGATCATCCGAAGGCCGATTGCACCCCGGTCACCATCCGGCCGTGGCGGGTCTTCCGGGAGCCGAGCGGTCCCGGGCACGCGCACCTGGCCCGCAACAGCGGCCCGCGACCGGTGAAACTGACCGTCTTGTACGTGAATCCGAAGGGGAACCTGCTCGCGCGCAGCATCCCGCCGCCCGCGTGCGCCGGCGAACCCTCGGCAAGTGACCCGGATCATTGAGGCAAGCTGGGCCCATGATCGAAGTCGTCACCGTCAGCACCGAGCAGGAACTAGCCGACGCCTACGCGGTGCGCATGAAGGTTTTCGTGGACGAGCAGGGCGTGCCCGCGGACGTCGAGATCGACGAACTCGACGAGACGGCCGACCACTTCCTGGCCCGGCTGGACGGCCGGCCGGCCGGGGCCGGGCGGTTGATCGTGCGGGACGGTGTCGGGGTGCTCGGACGGCTGGCGGTGCTGGCGGACACGCGCGGCACCGGGCTCGGCGTGGCGCTGGTGCGGGCCATCGAGGAGCGGGTGCGCGAACGCGGCCTGGGCGCGGTCGAACTGCATTCGCAGACCCACGCGCAGGGCTTCTACGAGAAGCTCGGGTACGAGGCGTACGGCGAGATCGGCATGGACGCGGGCATCCCGCACATCTGGATGCGCAGGTCGCTGGCGAACTGAGGCCTAGGCGGTCTCGCAGGCGTCCCGCAGCGAGCAGGCGCCGCAGGCGCTGCCGCAGCCGCCGACCTTCTCCTCCGGGAACGCGGTGGCGAGCGCCTTCTCGGCGGCGGCCGCACCGGCACCGAGGGTGAACACCGCGATGACCACGGCCACCACCGCCACGACCAGGGCCGCGATGCCGCCGGCGACCAGCGCGACCGCACCGGCGGCCGCGAGCAGCAGCCCCGCCACCACGGAGGTCGGCGCGGCCACCCGGTTGGCCAGCTTGAAGGATTCCTCGGTCTTCACCGCGGCCTCGGAGTGCACCCCGAAATACCGGTTGCCCGGCAGCGTCCCGGTGAATCCGAGCACGCCCGTGACCACGGCCACAACCGCGAGGACAAAGAGGATCAGCGCCACGACGAACACCCGGTAAACGGTACCCCTACCCTTTTTGGGCTCGGGTGAGGCCACGTTTTACCCTGGTGAGCGACCTTATCGGGGATTGGCTGGACAGAAGGCAGGACCGTGCAGGACACCCGTGCATCCGAAACACCCACCGCGACCGCGGGTGGGGGCGGCGACGTTCCCGCACACCGCTACAACGCCGACCTCGCCGGCCGCATCGAACAGAAGTGGCAGGGCAACTGGCAGCAGCGCGGTACCTTCTACGCGCCCAACCCGGTCGGTCCGCTGCAGGGCGAGACCCCGGCCGACAAGCTGTTCATTCAGGACATGTTCCCGTACCCGTCGGGTGCGGGCCTGCACGTCGGTCACCCGCTGGGCTACATCGCCACCGATGTCTTCGCCCGCTACCACCGCATGCACGGCCGGAATGTGCTGCACGCCCTGGGTTATGACGCCTTCGGCCTGCCCGCCGAGCAGTACGCGGTACAGACCGGCGCGCACCCGCGCGACACCACCATGGCGAATATCGCCACCATGCAGCGGCAGCTGGACCGCCTGGGCCTGGGCCACGACCGCCGCCGCACCTTCGCCACCACCGATCCCGAGTACTACCGGTGGACGCAGTGGATCTTCCTGCGCATCTACAACGCCTGGTACGACACGGGCCTGGGCAAGGCCCGCCCGATCGCCGATCTGATCGCAGAATTCGAGGCCGGCAAGCGGGAAGCCGTCGCGGGCCGCGCCTGGAACGAGCTGTCCCGGTCCGAGCGCAATGCCGCCATCGACTCCCATCGCCTGGTCTACCAGACGGATTCGATGGTCAACTGGTGCCCGGGCCTGGGCACCGTGCTGTCCAACGAGGAGGTCACCGCGGACGGCCGCTCCGAGCGCGGCAACTTCCCGGTGTTCCGTAAGCGCCTGTGGCAGTGGATGATGCGTATCACCGCCTACTCCGATCGCCTGGTCGACGACCTGGACGAGCTGGACTGGCCGGAGAACGTGAAGGCCATGCAGCGCAACTGGATCGGCCGCTCGCGGGGCGCGCAGGTCAAGTTCGAGGCCGGCGCGGATCTGATCGAGGTCTTCACCACCCGCCCCGACACCCTGTTCGGCGCGACCTACGTGGTGCTGGCCCCGGAGCACGAGCTGGTCGACAAGCTGACCGCCGCCACCTGGCCGTCCGGCACCGACGCGCGCTGGACCCTCGGCAACGCCGACACCCCCGCGGAAGCCGTTGCGGCCTACCGGAAGTCGATCGCCGCCAAGTCGGATCTGGAGCGGCAGGAGAACAAGGAGAAGACCGGCGTCTTCCTGGGCACCTACGCCACCAACCCGGTCAACGGCGCGCGCGTGCCGATCTTCATCGCCGACTATGTGCTGAGCGGCTACGGCACCGGCGCGATCATGGCCGTCCCCGGCCACGACCCGCGCGACTGGGACTTCGCCACCGCGTTCGGCCTGCCCATCATCGAGGTCGTCGCGGGCGGCAATGTCGCGGAGGGGGCCCACGCCGGTGACGGTGTCATGGTGAACTCCGGCTACATCGACGGCATGGACATCGAGTCCGCCAAGGCCAAGGTGATCGCCGAACTGGAGGCCAACGGCCACGGCAGGGGCACCGTCCAGTACAAGCTGCGCGACTGGCTGTTCGCGCGTCAGCGCTACTGGGGCGAGCCGTTCCCCATCGTCTACGACGAGGACGGCGCGCCGCACGCGCTGCCGGAATCCATGCTGCCGGTGCGTCTTCCGGAGATGGACGACTTCGCGCCGGTCACCTTCGACGCCGACGACGCCGACTCCGAGCCGTCCCCGCCGCTGGCCAAGGCCACCGACTGGGTGCACGTCGAACTGGACCTGGGCGACGGCGTCAAGAAGTACCGCCGCGACACCAATGTCATGCCCAACTGGGCGGGCAGCTCCTGGTACCAGCTGCGCTACGCGGACCCGACCAATACCGAAATCTTCTGCGCCCCCGAGAACGAGCAGTACTGGCTGGGCCCGCGCACGGCCGAGCACGGCCCGAAGGATCCGGGCGGCGTGGACCTGTACGTCGGCGGCGTGGAGCACGCGGTGCTGCACCTGCTGTACGCGCGCTTCTGGCAGAAGGTGCTCTTCGACCTGGGTGACGTGTCCGGCTCCGAGCCGTACCGCCGCCTGTTCAACCAGGGCTACATCCAGGCCCACGCCTACACCGACGCGCGCGGCGCCTACGTGCCGGCCGCGGAGATCGTGGAGCGGGACGGAAAGTTCTTCTGGACCAATGCCTCCGGCGTGGAGGAGGAGGTCTTCCAGGAGTACGGCAAGATCGGTAAGTCGCTGAAGAACGCCATCTCCCCCGACGAGATGTGCGATCTGTACGGCGCCGACACCTTCCGCTTCTACGAGATGGCGATGGGCCCGCTGGACACCTCGCGGCCCTGGGCCACCAAGGATGTCGTGGGTGCGCACCGCTTCCTGCAGCGGGTATGGCGGCTGGTGGTGGACGAGGAGACCGGCGCGGTGAAGGTCACCGACGGCGAGCCGTCGGCCGAGGCCCTGCGCCTGCTGCACAAGACCATTGCCGGTGTCGACGACGACTACGCCAACCTGCGCGACAACACCGCGGGCGCCAAGCTCATCGAGCTGACCAACTTCCTGACCAAGAACTACGGCGACGGCGCGCCCCGCGCGCTGGTGGAGCCCCTGGTCCTGATGCTGGCCCCGATGTCCCCGCACGTGGCCGAGGAACTGTGGGAACGCCTGGGCCACACCACGGCCCTGGCCCACGGCCCCTTCCCGGTCGCGGATCCCGCACTGCTGGTGGCGGATTCGGTCGAGTACCCGATCCAGGTCAACGGCAAGGTCCGCAGCCGCGTCAGCGTCGCCGCCGACGCCGACCAGGCCGCGGTCCAAGCCGCCGCGCTGGCGGACGAGAAGATCGCGGAACTGCTGGGCGGCAAGGCGCCGCGCAAGATCATCGTGGTGCCCGGCCGCCTGGTGAACATCGTCGCCTGAGGTGACCGGCGTTCGGCCCGGTGCGCGGTGCGCACCGGGCCGAATGCGTGTGCGGCGCAGTCCTACCGGGGCGGGATCAGGACGTCGTCGAGGGTCACCAGCTGCAGGCTGCGTTCCCGGATGATGTCGGTGAGCTGGTCGTAGAGGTGGGTGACCGTCGGCCGGTTGGCGTGACCGATGACGATGGACTGGGCCCGGAACCACTGGCGCGCGGCATCGAGGAGCATGCCGTCGTTGATCACCGGATTGGTGTCGTTCAGGGTGCCATACCACATGGTCGGGACGGTGTAGCCGCAGTCGGCGGCGACGGCGTCGACGCTGCCGTTGTGGCGGCCGAAGGGCGGGCGGTAGTAGGGCGTGCCGTCGGTGCCGTACTGGTTCCAGAGGAAGTCCTTGCACCGCTCGAGCTGGTCGGCGACGGCGCCGCCGGACAGCTTGGTCAGGTCCGGGTGGTCCCAGGTGTGGTTGCCGAGCTGCACCTGACCCGAGTCGACCAGGGGGCGCAGCACATCCCGGTGGTCGAGCCAGCCCGGATAGTAGGCGGTCACGAAGAAGGTCAGCCGAGCCTCGGTGTCCCGGGCGAAATCGATGAAGCCACGGATGGTTTCGGAACTGGCGCCATCATCGATGGTGAGCGCCATATGGTTTCCGGCGCCAGGCAGCGCGGTGATGGTGCCCGGCCCGATGGGTGTCTTGGGCCCGAAATCCGGTGTCACCTGCGGTATCCCGGGCAGCTGGGGAATGATTCCGCTGCCGGATCCGGTGTCGAAGGGGAAGTCGGCGCGCGATTCGCCCGTGCCCAGCAGGGTGGCGGCCGTACCCGCCGCCAGCATCGTCAGCAGCCGTCGTCTGTCCATTGCGACCCTCATTCAATTCACTACGGTTGAAAACTTCCGCTCCCCCAGCGAAAACCGGCTACGTCGGCGAGACCAGCACATCGTTGAGCGTCACCATGGACAGGTTGCGCTCCCGGATGATCTCGGCCAGACGGTCGTAGCAGTGCGTCACGGCGGGATGATTGGCATGTCCGATGACAATGGCCTGTGCGTTGAAATACTTTCGCGCACACTCGATCAGATAGTCCTCGGTAATGACACCGGAGTCGGACAGCGAGCCGTACCACATGGTGGGGACGGTGTATCCGAGATCCGCTGCCACCTTGTCGACCGTAGCATTGTGGCGGCCGTAGGGAGGGCGGAAATACGGCGTCCCGTCCACGCCGAAGGTGTTGCGCAGGAACGTCTTTGCCTGGGTGAGCTGCGTGGCCACCTCGGTGGCGGACAGTTTGGTGAGATCCGGGTGGTCCCAGGTGTGATTGCCCAGCTGGATCTGCCCGGCGTCCACCAGCGGCCGCAGCTCGGCCCGGTGCGTGGTCCAGGAGTCGTAATTCGCGGTGACGAAGAAGGTGAACCGCGCCCCGGTGTCCTTGGCGAATTTGATATACGCGCCGACCACGGCCGGATCGGCGCCGTCGTCGACGGTGAGTGCCAAATCGTTGCCGGTGCCGGGCAATCCGGTAATCGTCCCGGCGGGAATGCGGGATTTCTGTGCGGCCGGCGGCGCGGCGAGCACCTTCGGAGTCGGTGCCGCCGACGGTGTTCCGGCGGGTCCGCTGATGCGTGGCGTCACCTTGTGGGAGGGGCCGGACTCCGCGGAGCAGCCGGTCAGCGCCGCCGCAGTGCCCGCCGCGAGCATCATGAGCAGCTGTCGTCTATCCATCTCTGTCGTTCACTCCGAAGATATATATTTCTCGGCCTCGCCTCCCTCGCAAGGCCTATCCGTTATATCTACGCGCCGTGAACTGGGCACCAATTCTGTGCGAAATGATTGAAATTCAGGACCGAATTTAAGGCTGCTCTCAGTGTGGGATGGGACGCAGCACGATTTCGGTGGGATGCGCGTCACTCGGGGTCTCGACGGCCTGCCGTACGGCGCGGGCAACCGTTTCGGCTCTGAGGAATTCGCCCGGCCGGTACTCGCGGCCCTCCCCCGCGATGATCTCGCGCTGCATGTCGGTGTCGATGCGCCCGGGATGCACCGAGGTCACCCGCAGCGCGGGCTCCTCCAGGCGCAGTACGTCGCCGAAAGCGCGCAGCCCGAACTTGCTGGCCGCGTACACGCCCCAGCCCGGATTGGCCCGCAGCCCGGCCCCCGAATTGATCAGCACCACATGGCCGTTGGCGGCGCGCAGCGCGGGCAGCAACACCCTGGTCAACTCCGCGACCGCGATCAGGTTGGCTTCCAACGTATTCCGCCACTGCGCCACCGAGGAATCGGCTATCGTTCCCAGGTCGGCGATTCCGGCATTGTGCACCAGTACATCCAGCCGTTCGATGCCCGCTACAGCGCGCGCTACCGCGGCGTAGTCGGTGAGATCCACCGGCCATCCGGCGCTGCCGGGCAGTTCACGCAGTATCGGTTCCAGGGCCCGGGGCGTGCGCGCACCCAGCAGCAGCCGATGCGTGGGCGCCAGTTCGCGGGCAATGGCCGCGCCGAGCCCCCGGCTGGCTCCGGTGATCAGCGCGGTCGGCTGGTCGGTGCTGGACTTCGCGGAATTCGCCATGTGATGACCGTAACCGCGTTACCTCGGCCCGCGATGCTCCGGTCGGGCACACCACCGCTAGCTGATCCACGAGAAGGCGAACGAAGTGCAATCTGGCGATCAGGACCCACCCGTCCATCGCGCATACCTGCGGGTGGGGGCGCAGAATAGGGCGATGACACACCCGGGATTCACGCCCACCCAGCTCGCGGCCCGCGCCGCCTACCTGCTGCGCGGCAATGACCTGGGCACCATGACCAGCGCCGCGCCCAAGCTGTATCCGCACATGTGGAGCTGGGACGCGGCCTTCGTGGCGGTGGGCCTGGCCCCGCTCAGCGTGGAGCGCGCCGCGCTCGAACTCGACACCCTGCTCTCGGCGCAGTGGCGCAACGGGATGATCCCGCACATCGTCTTCGCCAATGGCGTGGACGGCTACTTCCCCGGACCCGCGCGCTGGGAATGCCGCCGCCTGGCCGCCGACGCCCCCGACGGCCCGGACACCTCGGGCATCACCCAGCCGCCCGTGCATGCCATTGCGGTGCAACGGATTCTGGATCACTCGCGCCGGCACGGCCGCAGCACCCGCGCGGTCGCCGAGGACTTCCTGAACCGGCGCTGGCCCGATCTCATGCGCTGGCACCGCTGGCTGGCCTATGCCCGTGACCCCAAGCAGCACGGCCGGATCACGCTGTACCACGGCTGGGAATCCGGCATGGACAATTCGCCGCGCTGGGATCGCGCCTACGAGAACGTGATTCCCGGTCCGGACCTGCCGCCCTACGAGCGCGCGGACACCCAGGTGGTGGGCGATCCCACGCAGCGGCCCTCGGACCGCGAGTACGACCGCTACCTGTGGCTGGTCGAGCAGATGCGCCGGGCCGGCTACGACGACTACCAGCTGGCCTCGACCATGAGCTTCGCGGTCGAGGACGTGTTCGTGACCGCCATCTTCGCGCTGGCCTGCGATGTGCTGGCCAATATCGGCGAGGACTACAAGCAGCCGCACGCGGATGTGCGCGAGCTCTACGAGTGGGCCGACTACTTCCGCGCGGGCGTGGTCGCCACCACCGACGCCCGCACCGGCGCGGCGCGCGACTTCGATGTGCGCGCGGACCAGTGGATCGACACCGAGACCCTGGCCCTCTTCGCGCCGCTGCTCAGCGGCGGACTGCCGCGCGATGCCGAACGGCGGCTGCTGCGCCTGTTCGAGGGCCCGCGCTGGTGCGGGCATCCGGATCTGCGCTACGCGCTGCCGCCCTCGACGTCCCCGGTGTCCAGGGACTTCCGCCCACGCGAGTACTGGCGCGGGCCGGTGTGGCCGGTGATCAGCTGGCTGTTCTCCTGGGTCTTCGCCCGCCGCGGCTGGGCGGAACGCTCGTTCATGCTGCGCGCCGAGGGGCTGCGGCAGGCCAGCGACGGCAGTTTCGCGGAGTACTACGAGCCCTTCACCGGCGAGCCGCTGGGCAGCATGCAGCAGTCCTGGACCGCCGCGTCGGTGCTGGACTGGCTGGGCTGATTCGAGTTAACGATTGGCAAACATCACCGCCCTGCCTTCCCGGCCATAGTGGGCGATCGGCCTAGCCTTTCGGGGCATGACCGGACGCAGCCTGATGAAAGCGCTAACAGTCGCAGCTACAAGCATCCTCATGGCAACCCCGGTGGGGGTGGCGGCCGCCGATATCGACGGCCCGGATGTGGCCTCCTGGCAACACCCGGGAGGCGGGGGCATCAACTGGTTCGCGGTGCGCGGAGCCGGATACGAGTTCTCCATGCTCAAGGCCACCGAGGGCCTCAGCTACGTGAACCCGTTCTTCGTGCAGGACAGCCTGGCCATGCGGGTGGCCGGAGTCGCGCGCGGCACCTACCATTTCGCGCGCCCGAACCTGCCGCCGGAACCCCAGGCCGCCTTCTACTCGACGATGGTGCTCGGCCAGAACGGGATGCTCGACCTACCGCCGGTGCTGGACCTCGAGGACTCCGGCGGACTGCCGCCCGCGGCGCTCATCGACTGGACCCACCGCTATCTCGACACGGTCCGGGCCCTGACCGGCCGTATGCCGATCATCTACACTTATCCCCGCTTCTGGCAGACGGCCATGGCCGACACCAATCAGTTCACCAGCTACCCGCTGTGGATCGCCGACTACCGGGGCAATGACAAGCCCGAGGTGCCGGGCGGCTGGCCGACGTGGACGTTCTGGCAGACCACCAGCTCGGGCAATATCCCCGGCATCGGCGGAGCCGTGGACCTCAATGTCTACAGCGGCGCCCAGGGTGATTTCGCCCGCTTCGCGAACATGCCCTTCAGCGGCAGCAGCTAGCCGCGCCCGCAGGCGCGGTGATCCCCGCCCCGGGCGTCGTTCACAGCACCTGCGACAGGAACTGGCGCAGCCGCGGGGTTTCGGCGTTCTCGAAAAGCGCCTCGGGCTTGCCGGTTTCGACCACCTGGCCGTGATCCATGAAAACCACCTGGTCGGAAACCGAACGGGCGAAGCTCATCTCGTGGGTCACCACGATCATGGACATCCCGCCCCCGGCGAGCTCGGACATGAGCGCGAGCACGCCCTTGACCAGTTCGGGATCCAGGGCCGAGGTGGCCTCGTCGAAGAACATGATGTCCGGCTTCATGGCCAGCGCCCGCGCGATGGCCACCCGCTGCTGCTGACCGCCGGACAGGTTGGCCGGGCGCACATCCGCCTTGCCGGCCAGGCCGACCGCCTCCAACTGCTGGAGCGCCAGCGTGCGCGCCTGCTCCTTGGACAGGCCGTGCAGTTTGCGCGGGCCGAGCGCGATATTGTCCGCGACCGTCATGTGCGGGAACAGGTTGAAGTGCTGGAACACCATGCCGATCCGCTGCCGCAGCCGGTCCGGGTTCTCGCCCAGCACCGACTTACCGCCGAGCAGGATGTCGCCGGCATCGGGTTCGTGCAGGCGGTTGAGCACCCGCAGCAGCGTGGATTTGCCGGAGCCGGACGGCCCGATCACCGTGGTGGTCTTGCCGGCATCCACGTGCACGTCCACGCCGCGCAGAATCTCGTTGCGGCCCAGCGTCAATCGCAGGCCGGTGCCGGTGAGGGAGGCACTCATGCTCCACGCCCTTCCGTGATGACGGCCTGTTCGACCGGGTCCGCGGGATCGGGCCCGCCCTGGGGACGGCCCTCGCGCATGCGCTTGTCGATGGAGTTGACCAGGTGGGTGAGCGGCACCGTCAGCAGCAGGTACATCAGGCCCGCCGCCACCAGCGGCGACAGATTCCCGGTCTGCGCGTTGAGATCCCGGCCCACCGCGAACAGTTCGCGCTGGGTGGCCAGCAGGCCCAGGAAGTAGATGAGCGAGGAGTCCTTGATCAGCGCGATGAACTGGTTCATCAGCGCGGGCAGCACCCGGCGCACGCCCTGCGGGATCACCACCAGCGTCATGGCCTGCCGGTAGCCGAAACCGATGGCGCGGGCGGCCTCCAGCTGTCCGGCTTCCACCGACTGGATGCCGGAGCGGAAGATCTCACCGATGTAGGCGGCGGCCAGCAGCGCCAGCGCGATCGCGCCCAGCCAGTAGGGATTGTTGCCGGTGACGTTCTTGACCACCGGTCCCACGCCCAGGCCGATGATCAGGATGATCACCACGGCGGGCAGGCCGCGGAAGATGTCGGTGTAAACCCGTGCGGGCCAGCGCAACCAGCGAGTGCGGGAGATGCCCGCCACCGCGAGCAGCATGCCGAGCACGGTGCCCAGCAGGCCCGAGACCAGCGCCAGGATCAAGGTATTGGGCAGACCGGTCTTGATCAGGTCCGGGAAGGCCTTGCGGTACAGCGACCAGTCGAAGAAGGTGTCCTTCAGCTGCTGCACCGTGGATTTCGGTTGCACCGCGCTGTTGTCGGGCCGGTTGCCCGCGTTCTCGGCCGCGATCTTGGCGAAGTCCGGGAGCTGCGGCGCCGCAACGGCTTTGGAACCCGGCTTCCAGCCCGGCGGCAGCTCCCGCGGCACCCAGTCCTCGTAAAGCTCGGCGTAGGTGCCGTCGGCGATCACCGCGTCCAGCCCGGCATTGAGCGCGTCGGTGAGCGGCTGATTGCCCTTGCGCACCGCCCAGGCGGTGAAGTTGTTGACGCTGAAGGTGTTCTGCACGATCGAGGTCGGGTCACCCGGCTTGATGGCGCCGATGGCCTGCTGCGACGGCGCGACCCAGGCGTCGATCTGGCCGGTCTTCAGATTCGCGTAGGCGGTGTTGTAGTCGGGGAACTTCACCGGGTCCAGGTGCAGTTCGTTGACGGCGTACTCGTCCTGCACGGTGCCCTGCACGACGCCGACCCGATTGCCGCGGTGCAGATCCGCGAAACCCTTGATGGCACTGCCGTTCGGCACCACCAGCGAGAAGTAGCCGAAGTCGTAGCCATTGGTGAAGTCGACCAGCTGCCGCCGCGCGTCGGTGGTGGTGATGCTGGAGGAGCCGATGTCGAAGCGGCCGTTGGCGACCTGCGCCAGCAGGCCGGCGAACTCGGTGCCGGTGAACTCCACCTGCAGGCCGAGCTTCGCGCCGATGGCCTTCAGCAGCTCGTTGTCGAAGCCGGTGAACACGCCCTTGGAGTTGACGCAGATGCTCGGCGGCGCGTCGGAGAGGGTGCCGACACTGAGCTTGCCGGGCGTCAGCAGGCCCAGCTTGCTGATATCGATCTTGGCCGGCGGCTCGGTGGTGGCGGTGGTGAACCGGTCCGCGCCCGCGTTCTGCTGCCCGGAGGCCAGATTGGTCGGTGCGGCGCTGGCCGCGGCCTGGCCGGGCGGCGAACACAGATCGCGATCATCGGCACCGGCACTGCCCGCGAGCGTCGCGATGCCGAGCAGACCGACCAGCACAATTCCCGCCAAGGCCGGCAAGCGCCGGGGACGACCTGCGCGCTGCCGCAAAGAAACCATGGCAGACCACCCTAGTGGGGGTGGTCTGCCAGGCCAGAGTCAGCCTCGGCCCGATTCGGCGCACATCACAGTTCAGGCGCGTCGCTAACGCTGATTGAAGCCGTCCCGCCAGGCCACGGCCTCCTGGATCCGGCTCATGTCGTAGTCCGGCCCGCCCGAGCTCACGGTGAACAGTGTCACGCCCGCGTCCGCGTAGCCCTCCACCTGATCCAGGCCCGGCCAGGCGACGGACTTCTCGATGGCGGTGGGATCGGTGCCGACCTCGGCGCAGTGCTCGCCCAGGATGCCGATCTTGCGCTGCAGCACGTCGATGTCGGAGAAGCTGTGCCAGATATCGCCGTACTGGGCGACCAGCCGCAGCGTCTTCTTCTCGCCGCCGCCACCGATCAGGATGGGGATGTCGCGCACCGGCTGCGGGTTCAGCTTGGCCAGCCGATCGGTGAGGCGGGCCATGGAATCCTTCAGCAGCGCCAGCCGGCTTCCGGCCGTGCCGAATTCGTAGCCGTACTGGTCGTAGTCCTTCTGGAACCAGCCCGCGCCGATACCGAGAATGAGGCGCCCGTTGCTGATGTGGTCCACGGTGCGGGCCATATCGGCCAGCAGATCCGGATTCCGGTAACCGCCGCCGGTGACCAGCGCGCCGAGCTCCACCCGCTCGGTCTGCTCGGCGATGGCGCCCAGCATGGTCCAGCACTCGAAGTGCGCGCCCTCCGGGTCCCCGTACAGCGGATAGAAGTGGTCCCAGTTGAAGACGATGTCGACGCCGATGTCCTCACACCGCCGCACCGCGTCCCGGATCAATCCGTAGGTGGGCGCGTGCTGCGGCTGCAACTGAACTCCGATACGAATCGGTCGGCTCATGAGGTGCTCCTCCGTCGGTGATCACTGCGCCCCATTCTGCCCCTCCGCTACGCTCTGGGCCGACCCTCTACTACGGATCGTCCGGCACGTTCCTGCCGGTGAAGGGAAGTGTGAAACCGTGGCAACGGTGACTTTCGACCAGGCCACCCGGCTCTACCCGGGCTCGGCCAACCCCGCCGTCGACGCCCTGAACCTGGAGATCGCCGACGGCGAATTCCTGGTTCTCGTCGGCCCTTCCGGCTGCGGCAAATCCACCTCGCTGCGCATGCTCGCTGGGCTCGAGGAGGTGAGCGACGGCCGAATCCTGATCGGGGACAAGGACGTCACGCACGCCGAGCCCAAGGAACGCGATATCGCCATGGTGTTCCAGAACTACGCGCTCTACCCGCACATGAGCGTCGCGGAGAACATGGGCTTCGCGCTGAAGATGGCCAAGGTCGCCAAGGCGGAGCGGCAGCAGCGCGTGCTCGAGGCCGCCAAGCTGCTCGACCTGGAGCCCTACCTGGACCGCAAGCCCAAGGCTCTGTCCGGCGGTCAGCGCCAGCGCGTGGCCATGGGCCGCGCCATCGTGCGCCAGCCGCAGGTTTTCCTCATGGACGAGCCGCTGTCCAACCTGGACGCCAAGCTGCGCGTGCAGACCCGCACCCAGATCGCCCAGCTGCAGCGCCGGCTCGGCACCACCACCGTCTACGTCACCCACGACCAGGTCGAGGCCATGACCATGGGCGACCGGGTGGCGGTGCTCAAGGACGGGCTGCTGCAGCAGTGCGCCTCCCCGCGCGACCTGTACCGCGACCCCGCCAACCTGTTCGTCGCGGGCTTCATGGGCTCGCCCGCCATGAACCTGTTCACGCTGCCGGTCGGCAATGGCTCGGTCACGCTGGGCGGCTGCCCGCTGCCGCTGCCGCGTTCGGTGGCGGCGGCCACCGGCGAGCGGGTGGTGGTCGGCATCCGGCCCGAGCACCTCGACTCGGTCGGCGACGGGGCCGGGATCGCCATGGAGGTGGATGTGGTCGAGGAGCTGGGCTCCGACGCCTACATCTACGGCCGCACCCTCGGTGATGGGGAAACCATTGTGGCGCGCGCGGATTGGCGCAACCCGCCCGCGAAGGGCACCAGGCTCACGCTGGTCGCCGACTCGGACCACACGTACTTCTTCCATCCCGAGGACGGCTGCCGCCTGCACTGACCTTCGGCCGGTTCCAAGGGGGTTCCGGGGCCAAGCCCCGGGCCCCCTTATTTGCGGGCGCGAGGGCTCCGCGCCTGCTTGCGCCGCCATTCGTCGTTCACCCGGATGCGCAGATTCTCCAGGGAGACTTCGTTTCCCGACGCGCTGCGCAGTTCCGCGCGCACGGGTTCGCCCGTGGCATCCTCGAGCCGCTCCAGTGGCGCGGCGCCGTCCTGCAGGTACTTGTCACCCCACTGCCACAGCGCCACCACCGCGGGCAGCAGGTCCAGACCCATCGGGGTGAGCACGTATTCGTTGCGGGTGCGCTTGCCCTCTTCCTGATAGGGCCGCTTCTCCAGCAGTCCCGCATCGACCAGTTTGCGCAGCGCGCTGGAAGCCGCCGCGTCGGTGATGCCGATCCGCGCCGCGAAGCCGTCGAACCGCGTCGTGCCGTAGTACGACTCGCGCAGGATGAGGATCGCCGAGCGCGTCCCGACGATGTCCATCGCCTTCGCGATCGAACAGGCCTCGGGCTTCCACGAACCCAGATCGCTGAGTTTTCCCTCCAGTACTGCCGACATGACACACATCATACAACGCTGACTTGCCTCCACTATGGTCAGCTCCTACTCTGACTTTAGAGCGATCAAGTCAGACGCCGTTGTCGGACTCGAATCCGGGGCGGCGCGCCTGGAAGGAACGTCATGAGAGACGCAGTCATCGTCGAAGCGGTCCGCACCCCCATCGGCAAGGGCAAGGCCACCGGCGCCCTGCACGGTGTGCACCCCGCCGATCTGCTCGCCCACAGCCTGCGGGAGGTGGTGCGGCGCACCGAGATCGATCCGGCACTGATCGACGATGTGATCGGCGGCGTGGTCACCCAGGTCGGCGAGCAGGGCTCCAACCTCACCCGCCGCGCGGCCCTGGCCGCCGGCTATCCCGAATCGGTCCCGGCCACCACCGTGGACCGGCAGTGCGGCAGCAGCCAGCAGGCCATCCACTTCGCCGCCCAGGGCGTCATCGCGGGGGCCTACGACATCGTGGTGGCCGCGGGCGTGGAGTCCATGAGCCGGGTTCCCATGGGCGCCAACCTGATCGGGGCCGAGGACATCGCGGGCGCCGGCTTCGCCGAACGCTACCCGGAGGGCCTGGTACCGCAGGGCATCAGCGCCGAACTCATCGCCGCCAAGTGGGGCCTGAGCCGCACCCAGCTCGACGAGTTCGCCCTCGCCAGCCACGAGAAGGCCGCCGCCGCAACCAAGAACGGCTCCTTCGAGGCCCAGATCGCCCCCTACGCCGGGCTCTCGCACGACGAGGGCATCCGCGTCGGCAGCACGCTGGAGGCGCTGGCCGGGCTGCGACCCGCCTTCTACAGCGAGGAGATGGCGGCCCGCTTCCCGCAGATCGGCTGGAACATCACCGCCGCCAACGCCAGCCAGATCAACGACGGCAGCGCCGCCACCCTCATCATGACCAGTGAACGCGCCGCCCAGCTCGGACTGCGCCCGCTGGCCCGGCTGCACAGCTTCTCCGTGGCCGGCGACGACCCGCTGCTCATGCTCACCGCGGTCATTCCCGCGACCCGGAAGGTCCTGCAGCGCTCCGGACTCGAACTCTCCGACATCGACCTGTTCGAGGTGAACGAGGCCTTCTCCTCGGTGGTCCTGGCCTGGGCGCAGGAGACCGGGGCCGACCTGTCGAAGGTCAATGTGAACGGCGGCGCCATCGCCCTGGGCCACCCCCTGGGCGCCTCCGGCGCGCGGCTGGCCACCACCCTCGTGCACGCCATGCACGAGCGTGGCGCCCGCTACGGCCTGCAAACCATGTGTGAGGCAGGCGGTCTCGCCAACGCCACCATCTACGAGCGCCTCTGACCCGCTCCGGGCGGCCTAGCAGGAGACCGCCACGACCGCCGCCAGCAGGCCGAGCACCCACGACTCGGCCAGCAGCGGAAAGGCCACCAGGGCCGTGGACCAGGCGCGCTGCCGCAGCCGGACGGCGCGCAGGGTCCACAGCGGCACCAGCAGCAGGGTCGGGCCGATGCCCAGCCAGGCCACGGCGAAAGCCAAGGGGAGAAAACGGGTGTCATCGCCCGAGCCCGCGAGCGCGCGGTACTCGGGCACGAAACCCGCCAGCACCCAGGCCGAACCACACGCCGCGATGTAGATCAGCAGGGTGACAACGCAATCCGCGGCCGTGATCGGCGGCCGCCGCCACCCGGCCACCCTTCCAGGATGCCGGGTGCTGCGCGGCAGCGGTGGACATCAGCTGACGGCGGTGGCGACCAGGATGTGCCCCGCACCGCCCGCGACGAGAATCACGGGCAGCGCGATCGCGGTCCAGATCCAGCCCCGGCGGCCCGTCATGGCCGCCACCGAGGCCAGCACCAGCGCGCCGACCAGGGCCAGGAACATGCCGCCACCACCGATCAGCAGGCCCCACAGCGCCGATGCGGGTGGGCGGATCACCACGCACTGCACCGAGAAGTCCTTCTTCGCGGTGCAGCGATTGTGGATCAGGTCGAAGAGCTTCGCGAACAGGTCGTAGGCCCAGCCGAAGGCCATGGCGACCCCGGCCAGATACAGCACTGCCGAGATCAGAATGTCCTTGCGGCGCAGCGGCTCACGATCCGGTGCGGCACTCGGCAGCGCCGCCGCGGCCGCCTCCGCCGGGGGCAGCGTGGCAGGCATGGTCCGATCGGCCTCACCGGGCGCCTGCGCGGAACCGCCGCCGACCACGTACTGCGGATCCGAAGCCCACGGCTGCGGCAGCACCTCGGTACCCATGGGCGGCGGGACCACTCCGCCGGGCGGCGAGTAGTTCCCGTTCGGCGGGCGAGCGGAATGCTGCTGCGGCCCAAGGGAGCTCACGGGTGCCTGGCCCGGATAGCCGGAACCGGCGGGCGATCGCGGTGCGCCACCCGGCGCCGAGTGCGGGCGCGGATCCTGCGGCGAACCGACCGGTCCGCCCGGCCGCGGTGGAGCACCGGCATTCCCGGGAGCCTGGGGCGGCACCGGCGGCGGGCCCTGCCGCCCGCCCTTGGGCACGGTCGGTCCGGCCGGGTCCATCGCGCCGGGCCGCGGCGCACCGGCGGGCGGCTGCGGTGGCGCGGGCGGTGGGGGCGGACCCTGGCGGCTCCCGCCGGGCAGGGTCGGTCTCGCCGCATCGATAGGTTCCCCGGGCCGCGAGCCCGGCGCGGGTGGCTGCGGACGTCCGGGTCGCTGCGGCGATCCCGGACCCGCTGGATGATCGTCGCGGCCCGGACGGCGGGGCTCGTTGGGCGGGTTCATGTTTGCGGTCTCCCCCAAGGCGCAGGTCTATGGAGCCGGGATCGGCTTCATTCGGCATTGTCGCCGGGCCCGGGCCGCGCCGCCACCTCTTACCGGACCGAGGTGGTGAGTAGGGTGCGGTGGATGAGCGACAGCGGCGATGCGGTGGATTTCGAGTCGGCGGTGGTCTACGCGATTCCCATGCGAACCCGGTTCCGCGGGATCACCCTTCGCGAGGGCCTGCTGATTCCCGGTCCCGCCGGCTGGGGTGAATTCTGCGCCTTCCCCGAGTACGACGACCGCGAGGCGGTGGCCTGGCTGGCCACCGCGGTCGAGCAGGCCGTGGCCGGATGGCCGGAACCGGTGCGGGATCGGATTCCGGTGAACTGCATCGTGCCCGCGGTCGGCCCGGAGCGGGCGCGGGAGATCGTCATCGGATCCGGCTGCCGCACCGCCAAGGTGAAGGTCGCCGACCATCCGGATTCCCTGGCCGAGGATCTGGAGCGGGTGGCGGCGGTCCGCGAGGCGCTCGGTCCGGACGGCGCGGTGCGCGTCGACGCCAATGCGGTCTGGGATGTGGACACCGCGGTCGACCGGATCCGGCTGATCGACCGCGCCGCAGGCGGTTTGGAGTACGTCGAGCAACCCTGCCGGACCGTCGAGGAGCTGGCGGCCGTCCGCAAACGGGTGGACGTGCGCATCGCCGCCGACGAATCCATCCGCCGCGCCGAGGATCCGCTGCGGGTGGCGGTGGCGGGTGCGGCCGACGTCGCGGTGCTGAAATGCACTCCGCTGGGCGGGGTCCGGCGCGCGCTGGAGGTCGCCGCGGCCGCCGGACTCCCCTGCCTGGTGTCCTCCGCCCTGGAAACCAGTGTGGGCCTGGCCGCCCAGGTCGCCCTCGCCGGCGCCCTCCCCCACCTGGACTTCGCCTGCGGCCTCGACACCCTGTCGCTGCTCACCGGCGATGTGGTGACCGAGCCGCTGCGTCCGGTGGATGGCTACCTGCCCGTCCCGCGCACCGCGCCGGCACCCGATCCGGACCTGCTCGAGCGCTACCGGCACCCCGACCCGGAACGGACCGACTGGTGGCGGCAGCGCCTGGACCGGGTCCGGAAACTTCTGCCCTGATCAGGCAATTCGCACGCCGCACGAATACATGGTGGTGCGCAGCAACAGCGCGGCCTCCGGCCCGATGACACCATCCGTCAACTCCAGGTAGCGGCCGCAGAATTCGGGCCCGTGCGGCGCCACCTCGGTGCGCTCCGGCTCGAGGTGGTGGGCGAGTTCGTGCAGGATCACCAATTCGCGCAGGGCCCAGGCGGTTCCATGGGCGTGCAGCGGCACCGCGAGCACCGACCCGGCCGTCTCGTAGTGCGCCGCCTGCGCTCCCGCGCGCGCTCGCACCGTGACCGGCCGCGCCGCCCCGTCCCACCGGGCGCGCACCCAGTTCAGCGCGAGTACCCGATCCACGTACGCCTGTACCGATTCCACCGACGCGAACCGCCGCTCGATCGGCAGCGTGAGATGGGACCCGTGCACTTCGACGGTCCGCGCGCCGAATTCGTCGGCGCGATCGAACATTCCGCGCACCAGCCCCTCGGCGTCGTACACCCGGGACCGCTGCGCATCGCGGACGGCCATGCGCGCGTTCGCTATTCGCCCGCGCCGCGGGGCAGCTGCCCCCGCACGCCGCCCAGCTCCGGCGAATCACCCAGCCGCGCGGCCTTACCCGCCCGGTCACCGGCCCGCCGCGCGGCCGCCGAGTACCCGGCCGAGGCCTGCGGGCCGCGCCAGGTACCGCGCGCCTCGGAGGTCCGGGTGTAGAAGTCGGTGAGCGCGAGCTCCTTGTCGCGCAGGGCGAGCGCCGTTCCGGTGGGCACGGATTCGGCGGCGTCGGCCCGTACCGCCTCGGTCTCCACATCCGCCTTGACCTCCGCCAGGCGGCGGCCGATGCGGGCGGCGAAGGCCATCTGGAAGTTCAGGCGCGCGGTCACCGCGGCCACCGGCACCTCCACCGGCCGGTGGAAGGTGCGGCCGTAGCGGCGCTCGATCACCACCTTCTCGGTGGTGGCCGAACGGTAGGCGCCCGACTTGATGTACTGGTCGGAGGCACGCACCATCTGGATCAGCAGGCTGGTGTAGAGCGCCTCGCAGGTGTCGATATCGGTGTCGAATCCGTAGGCGTACACCGTCGTCGACGATCGGGCCACATCGCAGCGCACGTCATTGGCCGCGGCGATGGCCACGAACAACTGCACATAGGTTCGCAGCCCGCGCTTTCCGGCCTCGCCGATCGGAATCACCCGCTGCGCCGGCGTGGGCCGCCGCTCCCGATTCGCGATATGTGCCCGCGCCACCGCCAGATCCACCGACGAGGTGGTCGCGAGCCGCTGCGCGGCGGCCAGGAAGGCCTCGGCCTCGTGCTCGTTGTCGGTCGATTCGGCCTGCCGCAGCAGCCCCCCGATCCGGGTGAGCATCTTGTCTGTATCCAATTGCCCTCCGCTTCGCTCCGGGCGGGTTCGCGGCCCCGAGGTCTCGATTCTTCCCTCCTCCGCTCCTCCGCTTCGCTCCCCCGCTCCGTCGGTCCAGAATCGAGACGGCCGCGAACCTCTGGGATGATCAACAAGGTAGCCCCGGCGGACGATAGCGTCACCATGTATCTTGCCTTGTGCACCCCCGGCTGAGTGTGCCACTGGTCACTCATCAACCCTGGAGTATCCGCGATGGCTTTGAAGAAGGTGTCGTCCCTACGATCGACGCTGGTTCCGCGTGCCGTGCTGGCCGTGACCTCGGCGGCATTGCTGACGGCGACATTCGCCAGCGGCTGCTCCAGCAGCAACAGCGGCAGCAACTCCACCGCCGAAAACCTCACCGGCCGTGGGCCGATCACCTATGTCGAGGGCAAGGACACCACCGAGACCGGCGCCGTCAAGCAGCTCATCGAGCGCTGGAACGCCGCGCACCCGGACGAGAAGGTGACCTTCAAGGAGCAGTCCAACGACGCCTCCCAGCAGTACGACGACCTGGTGCAGCACCTGCGCGCCAAGGAATCCGACTACGACGTGGTGGCACTCGACGTGCCGTGGACCGCGGAGTTCGCCGCCAAGGGCTGGATCCAGCCGCTGAAGGACTCCTTCGCCATCGACACGTCCACGCTGCTGTCGCCGCCGGTCGCGTCGGCCACCTACAACGGCACCCTGTACGCGGCCCCGCGCAACACCAACGGCGGCCTGCTGTTCTACCGCAAGGACCTGGTGCCCGAGCCGCCCAAGACCTGGACCGAGCTGCTGGCCGACTGCCCGAAGGCCAAGGACGCCGGAATCGGTTGCTACGCAGGACAGTTCGCGCAGTACGAGGGTCTGACCGTGAACACCGCCGAGGTCATCAACGCCTTCGGCGGCAGCTTCGTCGGCTCCGACGGCAAGACCCCGACCATCAACAGCCCGCAGGCCAAGCAGGGCCTGCAGACCCTGGTCGACGCCTACAAGAACGGCGACATGCCGAAGGAAGTCATCACCTTCAAGGAGCCGGAGTCGCAGAACGCCTTCGTCACCGGCAAGGTCATGTTCATGCGCGGCTGGCCGTCCTCCTTCGGTGAGGCGGGCTCCGACGCGTCCGCGGTCAAGGACAAGTTCGCGGTCGCCCCGCTGCCCGGCAAGGACGGCATCGGCGCGTCCACCCTCGGTGGCTACAACGCCGCCATCAGCGCCTTCTCCAAGAACAAGGCCACCGCGCTGGACTTCCTGCGCTTCCTGATCAGCGAGGACGCCCAGCACATCGTGGCCGCCGGCGCGCTGCCGCCGGTGCGGGCCTCCGTGTACGACGACCCGGCCCTGATCGCCAAGATGCCGTACCTGTCCGCGCTGAAGGACTCCATCGCCTCCGCGGTGCCGCGGCCGGTGACCCCCTTCTACCCGGCGGTGTCGAAGGCCATCCAGGACAACGCCTATGCTGCGATCACCGGAACGGAATCTGTCGACGCCGCGATCGATGCCATGCAGAAGGGCATCGAAACCGCCGGATCCTGAGCCGCGCTCACACCCGATGCGCCCACCACGATCCATCGCGTAGCCCCGTAGGAGAGAAGAAAAGGTGTCACGTCCTTCGGGAGCGACCGATGTCGCGCCGCCACCCGACCTGACGGAACAAGCAATGCGAAACGCACAGCCACGGCCGAAACGCCGGGGGGCCGCCCTCGGGGTTTCGGCTCGGGCGTGGCTGTTCGTCACGCCGGTGCTGCTCGCACTGACGGTCGTCATCGGCTATCCGGTGGGCCGGGCGGTGTGGATGTCCTTCCAGAAGGACGCGGGCCTGGACAAGTCCACCGGCATGTTCGTCGAAGGCGGCAGCGCCGGATTCGGCAACTACAGCCACTGGCTGCTGCAGCAGTGCACCAACTCGCTCGGCGAGACCGTGTCCTGCCCGCCCGGCAACACCGGCTCCCAGTTCTGGGCCGCCGTGGGGGTCACGCTGCTGTTCACCGTGGTCACGGTGGCGCTCGAGACCACCATCGGCCTGGGCATGGCGGTCATCATGGGCAAGACCTTCAAGGGCCGTGCGCTGCTGCGCGCCGCCGTGCTGATCCCCTGGGCCATCCCGACCGCGGTCACAGCGCGGTTGTGGGAGTTCATGTTCCAGTACAACGGCGTGGTGAACCGGGTGCTCGGCACCCACATCCTGTGGACCGCCGACGCCTGGCCTGCCCGCTTCGCGGTCATCATCGCCGACGTGTGGAAGACCACCCCGTTCATGGCGCTGCTGATTCTGGCCGGCCTGCAGGTGATCCCGGAGGACGTCTACGAGGCCGCCCGGGTCGACGGCGCGTCCGCCTGGCAGCGCTTCGTCAACATCACGCTGCCGCTGCTGAAACCCGCTCTGCTGGTGGCGATCCTGTTCCGCACCATGGATGCGCTGCGCCTGTACGACCTGCCCGCCATCATGACGCGGAACCTGGCCGCCACCCGCACCGTCTCGATGCTGGTGACGGAATCGAAATCGCTGCCCAACAGCGCCTCCGCGCTGTCGGTCATCACCTTCCTGCTCATCTTCACCGTCGCGTTCTTCCTGGTGAAGGTGCTGGGGGCGAACGCCGTTCGCACCCAGGAAGAGCAGCGGGAGGCGCACTGATGAGCATCGAACTCACGAAGGATGTCGTGGCCGAGCCGAAAAAGCCGATCCGGCAGTCGGTTTCGTGGACCAAACGCCTGTCCTCCGGGCGCGTGTACGTGGGCGCGCTGATCGTGCTGGTGTGGGGGCTCGGCCCCTTCTACTGGATGGTCGTCACCGCCCTGCGCGATCCGGCCTACACCTTCGACAACACCCCGTGGCCCACCCACGTCACGCTCGAGAACTTCCGCAACGCCTTCGACACCAGCCGCGGCAACAACTTCGGCCGGGCGCTGGCCAACAGTGTGATCATCGGCAGCGCCACCACGGCGGCCGCGCTGATCCTCGGCGTGATGGCGGCCTACGCGCTGGCGCGGCTGACCTTCAAGGGCAAGTACCTGGTGTCCGGGCTGGTCCTCTCGGCCTCCATGTTCCCGGCCGTCGTGCTGGTGACGCCGCTGTTCCAGCTGTTCACCAATATCGGCTGGATCGGCCAGTACCAGGCCATGATCATCCCGAACATCTCGTTCGTGCTGCCCATGACCGTGTACATCCTGGCCTCGTTCTTCGCCGAACTGCCATGGGAATTGGAGGAGGCCGCCCGCATCGACGGCGCGTCCCGCTTCCAGGCGTTCCGGCTGATCATGCTGCCGCTGGCCGCGCCCGCGGTGTTCACCACCGCGATCCTGGCGTTCATCGCCGCGGTCAACGAATACCTGCTGGCGTCCCTGCTCTCCAGCGACAAGACCGAACCCGTGACCAAGGCGATCGCCCGGTTCTCCGGCAACGATCCGCTGGTGCCGCCGTACACCGCGATCATGGCCGCGGGCACCATCGTCACCATCCCGCTGGTCATCATGGTGCTGCTGTTCCAGCGCCGCATCATCTCCGGACTCACCGCCGGCGGCGTCAAGAGCTGAGTGTCCGGGTAGGTGGCTCGGGGCCGTTGTCCCCGAATCACTTACCCGCTCCGTCCGGGCGCGTCGATTAGCATTGGTCCCGCCGCGCGGGGTGGTCGCGGGCGTCTCGAAAGCTTTGTCGACGCTCCGGAAGGAGATGCTCGTGAGCTCGACCGGCACCGCAGGGTGGGACGAGCTGGCCACCGCGGCCGCGCATCGGCAACGTCCCCACCCGCACAGCCGGCCCCGGCGCCGCCCGAAACCGCCCCGGGGTCCCGACCAGCCCGAACCCGCGCCGAAACCGCCCCGCACCCGCGGGCAGCGCATCCGGCGGCTGCTGCTGGCGCTGTTCCTGGTCCTGGTGATCATGCCGGCCACCCTGCTGGGCATCGCCTACTGGAGCGCCGAGATCCCGGACCCGGATACGGTGCAGACCAACCAGATCGCCACCATCCTCGGCTCCGACGGCACCACGGTGATCGCGAAGGTCGTTCCGCCGCAAGGAAATCGGGTTCCGGTGCCGCTGACCGACGTGCCGCCGCCGGTGCGCCAGGCCGTGCTGTCGGCCGAGGACCGCGACTTCTATCGCAATCCGGGCTTCTCCACCTCCGCGTTCCTGCGCGCGGCCCGCGACAACCTGCTCGGCCGCGACGACGCGGGCGGCGGCTCCACCATTACCCAGCAGTATGTGAAGAACGCCTTCCTGACCTCGGAACGCACGCTGAGCCGCAAGATGCGCGAACTCATCATCTCCGCGAAGATGGCCCGAGAATGGAGCAAGGACGACATCCTCGCGGCCTACCTCAACACCATCTACTACGGTCGCGGCGCCTACGGCATCTCGGCCGCGGCCAAGGCGTACTTCGGCAAACCCGCGCCCGAACTGACCCTGGCCGAGGGCGCGGTCCTGGCCTCGGTGATCCGCACCCCCTCGCTGCTGGATCCGGAGACCCACCTCGATCAGCTGCGCGCCCGCTGGGGATACGTCCTCGACGGCATGGTCGAGATGGGGGTACTGAACCGCAATGACCGCGCCGCCACCCAGTTTCCGGCCATCGTCCCGGGCGCCCAGGTGGACGACAGCACCCCGCGCGGCCCCGAGGGGCTGATCCGCGCGCAGGTCCTGCGCGAACTACGCGCCTCCGGCATCAGCGAACGCGAGCTGAATACCGGTGCGCTGCAGATCATCACGACGATCGACGCGAAAGCACAGCAGGCCACGCTGAACGCGGTCGGCAAGGTACTGAGCGGGCAGCCGGGCGAACTGCGCACCGCCGTGGTGTCGATCGACCCGCGTTCGGGGGCGGTGCGCGCCTACTACGGCGGACCCGACGGCACCGGCTTCGATTTCGCGCAGGCCCCGCTGCAAACCGGTTCGGCCTTCAAGACTTTCGCCGTGCTGGCCGCAGTCGAGCAGGGCATTTCCCTGTCGTACCGGCTCGACAGCGCACCCCTGACCGTCAATGGGGAGAAGATCTCGAATGTGGACGGCGAGTCCTGCGGCATCTGCTCGCTCGGCGAAGCGTTCAAGCGTTCCCTCAACACCAGCTTCTACCGGCTGGCTCAATCCCTGTTCGAGGGCCCGAAAGCCATTGCGAACGCGGCACATCAGGCCGGCATCCCCGACCAGATCCCGGGCGTGCCCGGCAAGACACTCACCGAGGACGGCGGCGGCCCGCCGCTGCCCGCCATCGTGCTGGGCGCCTACTCGGTGCGCCCCATCGACATGGCCTCGGCCTACGCCACCCTCGCCGCCTCCGGCACCTACCGCGCCCCCTATTTCGTCCAGAAGGTGGTGACCGGCGACGGCCGCGTCCTCCTCGACCGCGGCGCCGACCCGAACAAACCCGAACAGCGCATCCAGTCCTCGATCGCCGACACCGTGACCCAGGCCATGCTCCCCATCGCCGCCTACTCCAGCGGCCACACCCTGGCCGGCGGCCGCCCCTCGGCCGCCAAGACCGGCACCACCCAGCTCGGCGACACCGGCCAGAACAAGGACGCCTGGATGGTCGGCTATACCCCCACCCTCTCCACCGCCGTCTGGATGGGAACCGAACAGTCCCAGCCCATCCGCACCGCCCGCGGCGCCCCCATCTACGGCGCCGGCCTCCCCGCCGACCTGTGGAAACAAACCATGGACGCCGCCCTCGACGGCACCCCCATCGACCAATTCCCCAACCCCACCTCACCCCCCGGCAACCTGATCCCCAACCAACCCCCCGACCCGCCCTCCGGTAACGGCGATTACGACATCCTCAACCCACCCACCCCGTCCCCCCAGCAACAGCCGGTCCTCGTCATCCCCCCAGCTCCCACCCCCAAACAGGTGGAAATCTTCCCAGGCCTCAGCCTCCCCGTCCCGGGCTAGGCTCCCCCGCCGCCCCGACCGCCACGAAATAAATTGCGCCCCTGGCATACGCCTGCGAGGCATCGCACCGGGGTCGCAGGCGTCCCGTTGATCATGTTTCGCGCCTCCTTGCCCATCTCCGCGCGGCCGCGGATATTGTGGAAGCCGCCACCGGATTCAGCGACTCCGAATGCCGGTGGCAGGATGCGGGTTGGGAGCAGGGTGGGGTCGGAGACAGCACGAGACATAGGGGCGACGCCGGTGGAATTCAATGTCGTTGAACGCCACGAAACGCTGGTAGCCGGAACAGTGCTACGCAGTCCGGCACTCGCGGTCGAAGGGCCGCGCCGCGCGAAGGTCGAGGAGGCTTGGAAACGTAATCTGGCACGCGATCTGCCCGGCCCGCCGGCGACCGCCTATGTGGATCACGCACCCGAGATCGGTTCGTATCTGACACATATCGTGGGCTACGAATGCAACAAGGCGGACGACCTTTTGCCCGGCGATGTACTCGCCCGTATCCCGGCCGGAAAATTCGCCCGCTTCAATCGCACTGGCGACAATCTCGGCGACACCATCGTGTCGATCTGGCGCACGGTCTGGGACCTCGAGGCGGCCGGCACCCTGGTCCGCGCCTACACCGGGGATTTCGAGCACTATCCGGACAACCGGACGGTGGAGGTTTTCGTCGCGCTGGATCTGAGCGCGGAGGGGTAGGGGAGCTGTGGACTTCGAAATCGTCACCCTGGATGAGTTCCTGGTCGGCGGGCTGACCATTCCCCTGGCGGGCCGTGAGGTCACCGCCCGCGACCTGGACCTGGTCAACTTCACCTGGGACCGCTACCTGGCCCGCGAGAAGAGCGTCGAACGCGTCGCGGCCTACATCGGCCAGAACGACCACGCGGTTGCCGTTCTGGGATACGAGCTTTCGAGCATGGCCGACCTCGACACCGGTGATGTGATGACCCGCATCCCGTCGGGCCGCTACGCGAAATTCGTTGTCTCCGACAAGCCTTACGACCTGCTGCGCACCGCGTGGGCGAAGGTCGCCAAGGCCGAGAACGCGGGCACCATCACCCGCTCCCACACCGCGGAGATCGAGCGCTACACCGGCCCCACCTCGGTCGAGGTCTACGTCTCCCTCGACTGACATCGAACGACGAAGGGCGGCATCGCGATTCGCGATGCCGCCCTTTGCGTTGCCGGGTTCCTACTCGGCCCCGATGATGAACGCCTCGAGCTGTGCCCGGGCGACGTCGTCGGCGAGCTGCTTCGGCGGGGACTTCATCAGGTAGGCCGACGCCGGGAGGACCGGGCCGCCGATGCCGCGGTCGCGGGCGATCTTGGCCGCGCGCACGGCGTCGATGATGATGCCGGCCGAGTTCGGCGAGTCCCACACCTCGAGCTTGTACTCCAGGTTCAGCGGCACGTCACCGAAGGCGCGACCCTCGAGCCGGACGTAGGCCCACTTGCGGTCGTCGAGCCACTCGACGTAGTCCGACGGGCCGATGTGCACGTTGCGGTCGTACACCTTGCCCGAGAGCGGGCCCTCGAGGTTGGAGGTCACGGCCTGGGTCTTGGAGACCTTCTTCGACTCCAGCCGCTCGCGCTCGAGCATGTTCTTGAAGTCCATGTTGCCGCCGACATTGAGCTGGTAGGTGCGGTCCAGCACGACGCCGCGGTCCTCGAACAGCTTGGCCATCACGCGGTGGGTGATGGTCGCGCCGACCTGGGACTTGATGTCGTCACCGACGATCGGCACGCCGGCGTCGACGAACTTCTGGGCCCACACCGGGTCGGAGGCGATGAACACCGGCAGCGCGTTGACGAAGGCCACACCCGCGTCGATGGCGCACTGGGCGTAGAACTTGTCGGCCTCTTCGGAACCGACCGGGAGGTAGGAGACGAGGACGTCGACCTTGGCATCCTTCAGCGCCTTGACTACGTCGACCGGCTCGGCCTCGGACAGCTCGATGGTCTGCGCGTAGTACTTGCCGATGCCGTCCAGCGTCGGACCGCGCTGCACGGTGATGCCCGACGGCGGCACGTCGGAGATCTTGATGGTGTTGTTCTCGCTGGCGAAGATCGCGTCGGACAGGTCGAAGCCGACCTTCTTGGCGTCGACATCGAACGCGGCGACGAACTTCACGTCGCGGACGTGGTAGGGACCGAACTTCACATGCATGAGCCCGGGAACGGTCGAATTCTCGTCCGCGTCCTTGTAGTACTGCACGCCCTGAACCAGGGAAGATGCGCAGTTACCCACGCCGACGATGGCCACCCGAACTTCGGTGTTGATCTCACTCATGGCCGATATTTCCCTCTTTCTGTGGTGCCGCCTTCGTCGATTGCTCCGCAGCAATCAACTCGTTGAGCCAGCGCACTTCGCGCTCGCTTGATTCGAGACCTAGTTGATGGAGCTGGCGGGTATAGCGGTCCAGTTGCCCGCTGGCGCGTTTTATCGCTTCCCGCAGTCCTTCTCGGCGCTCCTCGACCTGCCTCCGCCGCCCCTCCAGGATTCGCATCCGCGCTTCCGCGGGGGTGCGGCCGAAGAAGGCCAGATGAACGCCGAAGCCGTCGTCGGTGTAGTTCTGTGGTCCGGTGTCGGCGAGCAGTTCGGCGAACCGCTCCCGCCCGGTGTCGGTCAGGTTGTAGACCCGCCGCGCACGGCGTGTTGCCAAGCCCTGCGGACTCTCCTCCGCGATGAGGCCGTCGGACTGCATGCGCCGCAGGGTCGGATACAGCGACCCGTAGGAGAAGGCCCGGAACGGGCCCAGCAGACCAGTGAGCCGCTTGCGCAACTCGTAGCCGTGCATCGGTGATTCGAGGAGCAGCCCGAGGATTGCCAACTCGAGCACGGGCTTCACCTCCTGACTGTTCTGTTCAGATCTAACCGATGGATGCAGTTCCAAACTATATCGCGCCGATATATTTTGCACGCGCCAGTTCCGGGGAGGCGGAACAGCGCGTGCGGGCTCCGGGGCCCCGCAAGTACTCTGGGTCCCGTGCGAATACAGCGGCAGGTGGTGGACTATGCGCTCCGGCGCCGGTCCCTGCTGGCCGACGTCTACGCGGGCCGGGTGGACGTCGCCGAAGTGTGCGATGCGAATCCGTACCTATTGCGTGCGGCGAAGTTCCATGGGCGGGGGAGCGAGGTCACATGCCCTATCTGCAGGAAGGAGCAGCTGACTCTCGTATCGTGGGTCTACGGCGACGGGCTCGGTCCCGTGGCGGGCTCCGCCCGCACGCCGGAGGAACTGGTCCGGTTGGCCGAGACTCGGGAAGAGTTCTCGGTGCATGTGGTCGAGGTGTGCCGGACCTGTAGTTGGAACCATCTGGTGCAGTCCTATGTGCTGGGGCTGGCCCCGGCGCCGACACGCCGCCGGCGCACCAGCGCCAGGCGCACGGCCGCCGAGTGAGAGGCCACGTCGACTGCTGAACAGCGGGCAGGAGCCTGCCCGCCGCGGTGCACGCGCGTGACCGCATCGAGCCACCCGGACCGTATCGACCTAGTTATTGGAGAGCCAGGCTGTGACATCGCCCTATGACGACGGACCGCACGGCGGCCGCCCCCGTGGCGGTTCGCAACCCGGCCCCGGCGGCTACCCGCCGCAAGCGCAGGGAGGTGGAGCGAGACCGGCAGGACCGCCGCCTGGGGCACGTCAGCCGGCGGGACGTCCCGCGCCGGGGAATGGCGTCCCGCCGCGCGGACCTGCGGGCGGTCCCGGCGGCATGCCGCCGCGCGGACCCAATGGGCAGCCGCAGCGCGGACCCGCGCCGCAGGGCGGTCAGCCGCCGCGGCGTCCCGGACCGCCGCCCCAGCGTCCCGGCAATCCGGATGCGACACGCAAGTTTCCCAATCCCGCCAACTCCGGCCCGAACGAGCGGGTGAATACCGGAGCGCGACAGGCGGTTCCGAATCACATCTCGCGGGCGGCCACGTCCGACCGCAACCAGCGGATCGACGATCGTGCGGTGCGCTCCGGCGCGGGCACCGGGACCCGGCCGCGCCCGGCCGATGACCGCGCCCGTCCGCCGTCGGGCGCGCAGCCCGCGGCCCGGCGCGCGCAGGGCGGCACCCCCTCGGGTCCGCCGCCGCGGCGGCCCGGTGGCGGCTCCGGCGGAGGCGGCCAGGGCGGCAAGGGCTCCCGCAAGACCTCGTATTGGCGGCTGGCCCGGCGCCTGGTCTACATCGGCATGGCGCTGGTGCTCGGGCTGGCGAGTTCGGTGTTCCTGTACGCGTATTCGACGGTGAACGTGCCGCAGCCCGGCGACCTGAAGAACAATCAGGTGGCCACCATGTTCATGAACGACGGCACGTCGGTGCTGGCGAAGGTCATTCCGCCGGAAGGCAATCGCACCGACGTCACGATCGACCAGATCCCCCCGCACGTGCGCAATGCGGTGATCGCCGCGGAGGACCGGTCCTTCTACACCAATCCGGGCTTCTCCATTCAGGGCTTCGGCCGCGCGTTCGTCGGTCAGCTCACCGGCAACACCGACGCCGGTGGTGGTTCGACGATCACCCAGCAGTACGTGAAGAACGCGATGGTCGGTAACGAGCACTCGCTGACCCGAAAACTGCGCGAGCTGGTGATCTCGGCCAAGATGGCCAAGCAGTGGTCCAAGGATCAGATCCTGGCCGCGTACCTGAACACCATCTACTTCGGCCGTGGCGCCTACGGTATCGACGCGGCATCCAAGGCGTACTTCGACAAGAAGGTCCAGGACCTGTCGGTGGCCGAGGGCGCGGTGCTGGCCGCGACCATTCAGCAGCCGTCGAACCTGGATCCGGAGAAGAATCCGCAAGGGGCGCAGGCACGCTGGAAGTACGTGCTGGACGGCATGGTCGACGGCGGTAACCTGCCCGCGACGGACCGCGCGAACATGCAGTACCCCGCCGTGATTCCCGCGGTGCAGGCGCAGAAGGACAAGACGCTGGACTCCGGTCCGGAAGGCCTGATCAAGACCCAGGTGCTCAAGGAGCTCGAGGCCGCCGGCATCACCGAGCACGATCTGAACACCGAGGGCCTGCAGATCACCACGACCATCGATCCCAAGGCACAGCAGGCGGCAGTGGACGCGGTCACCAAGGTGATGGACGGCGAACCCGACAAGCTGCGCGCCGCGCTGTCGTCGGTGGATCCGAAGACCGGTGCGGTGCGCGCCTACTACGGCGGCTCCGACGGCCAGGGCCTGGACTACGCGAATCAGGGTCTGCCGCCGGGCTCCTCGTTCAAGGTGATCGGTCTGGCCGAGAACCTGGAGATGGGCAAGCCGCTCTCGACGCTGTACGACTCCTCGCCGGTCACCGTGCACGGCATCACGATCACCAACGTCGAGGGCGAGCAGTGCGGCATGTGCACCATCGCCGAGGCGCTCAAGCGCTCGCTGAACACCAGCTTCTACCGCATGGAGCTGGACATGCCCGGCAACGGCCCGCAGAAGATCGCCGACATGGCGCACAAGCTCGGTATCCCGGACACCATTCCGGGCGTGGGCAAAACGCTGGTCGAGCCGGACGGCAGCCCGCCCAACAACGGCATCGTGCTGGGCCAGTACCGGGTGCGCACGCTGGACATGGCCTCCGCGTACGCCACGCTGGCCGCCTCGGGCATGTATCACGCGCCGCACTTCGTGCAGAAGGTCGTCGCCTCCGACGGCACCGTGCTGCTGGATCGCGGTGAGACCGCGGGTGAGCAGCGGGTCTCGGCGGCGGTGGCGGACAACGTGACCGACGCGATGAAGCCCATCGCGGCGTGGTCGCGCAACCACCAGCTCGCCGGCGGCCGCCTCTCGGCCACCAAGACCGGTACCAACCAGAAGGACGGCAGCAACGAGAACCGCGACGCCTGGATGGTGGGCTTCACCCCGTCGCTGTCGACCGCGGTCTGGGTGGGTACCGATCAGGGTGACGCGCTGCGCAATGCCAGCGGCGGCATGATCTACGGCTCGGGTCTGCCGGCCGACATCTGGAAGGCCACCATGGACGGCGCCCTCAAGGGCACGCCCAACGAGAACTTCCCGAAGCCGGGCGTGATCGGCGGTCAGGCCGGTGTGCCGTCGTGGTCGGCGCCGTACACCGCGCCCTCGACCACCGAGCAGCAGATCGCGCCTCCGGTGATCACCACCAGCCAGATGCCGATTCCGGGTCTGCCGTGGTCGATTCCGGTTCCGGGCCTGGCGCCGAATCCGCAGAACCAGCGGCAATCCCAGCCGGAGACCCAGGATCCGGGCAATGGCAATGGGAACGGCAACGGCAATGGGCCCGGTCCGATGCCGGGTCAGCCGGTGGCGCCGGCCGACGGTTCGACACCGACGACCGCACCGAACGGCGGCTATGGAAACGGCAATGGGACCGGCAACGGCAACGGACGGCAGCAGACTCGGTAGCCTGCTGCCGTGATCGAGCAGGAACTGGTGCACCGGCCGGGCGCCTCGGGCGCGCCGGCCGGTGACGCGCTGAAGCCGGGGGAGGCAGCTGGAGTGGAACATGCCGGCGCACAGCGCGATACGCATGTGGTCTACGAGTCGCCGGAACCGCTGGCGGCCGATCTGCGGTCGGCCGACGACCGGGACAAGCCCAGTCGCACCGATACGCTGACCGCGCAGCTCTGCGATTTGATCGGCGGGCCGGTCGGCGACCACGCGGTGATCGGCCGGGTGCGTTTCTGGACCCCCATGCGGGTGCTGATGGCGTTCGCGGTGCTGTTCCTGGCGTTCAGCTGGTTCGGCAAGGCGGGCTGCATCCAGCAGCGGCCCGACGCCAACGGCCTCATGGGCCTGGATTGGAACAATGGCCGCCAGTACATCGCCATGTGCTACTCCGACACGGTGCCGCTGTACGGGGCCGAGCATCTCAATGAGGGCGCCTTCCCGTACAAGAAGCAGTGGGTGGAGTTTCCCGACGGCCGTCCGCAGGTCCGGTACATGGAGTATCCGGTGCTGTCGGGCCTGTACCAGTACGTGTCCATGGGAATCGCCAAGGCGTGGAAGCTGTCCCCGCTGCCGGGGCACAAGGCGCTCGAGGTGGTCATCTACTTCGATGTGGTGGCCATCGGACTGTCGCTGGCCTGGCTGGTGACCATCTGGGCGACGGCATTGACGGCCGGGCGGCGGGTCTGGGACGCCGCGCTGATGGCGCTGTCGCCGCTGGTGCTGGTGCACGCGTTCACCAATTTCGACACGCTGGCAACGGCTTTCGCGGCGGGCGGGCTGCTGGCCTGGGCGCGGCGGCGGCCGGTGCTGGCGGGCATACTGCTGGGCCTGGGCGGGGCGGCGAAGCTGTATCCGCTGCTGCTGCTGGGGCCGATCCTGATCCTGTGCGCCCGCGCCGAGCGACTCGGTGAGGACGAGGCGGCGTGGGGCGGCATCCGCCCGCTGCGCGCGGCGGGCGGGGCCATCGCGGCGGCGGCCATCACCTGGCTGGCGGTGAACGCGCCCATCGCGGCGCTGTACCCGAACGGCTGGTGGGAGTTCTTCCGGCTCAACACCGAACGGCATGCCGACCCGGATTCGGTCTACAACGTGATCACTTCGTTCACCGGCTGGACCGGCTTCGACGGGATACTGAGCGCGCAGCAGGCGCCCACGGTGCTGAACGCGGTGTCGCTGCTGCTGTTCCTGGCGGCCTGCGCGGGCATCGGCTGGATCGGGCTGACCGCGGCGCGCCGGCCGCGGCTGGCGCAGTTGGCATTCCTGGTGGTGGCGGCCTTCCTGCTGACCAACAAGGTGTGGAGCCCGCAGTATTCGCTGTGGCTGGTGCCGCTGGCGGTGCTGGCGCTGCCGGAGCGGCGAATCCTGTTGGCGTGGATGACGATCGACGCCCTGGTCTGGGTGCCGCGCATGTTCTATTACCTGGGCCAGGACCACAAGGGCCTGCCCGAGCAGTGGTTCACCGGCACGGTGGTGTTGCGCGATCTGGCGGTGATCGCGTTGTGCGTCCTGGTGATCCGGCAGATCTACCGTCCGGATGAGGATCCGGTGCGCCGCGACGGCGCCGACGATCCGGGGGGCGGCATCGTCGACCGCGCCCCGGATCCTTCGCATGCCTGGTTGCCGCCGTTGCTGCGGCCCAGGCAGCCGATGCCGGCGCCCTAGAGGAAGCGGGCCAGCTGCGGCACCGCCTCGCCGGGGTGCTTGGCCTGGAATCCCTCGCCGAGGGCCTGGAGCTTCCAGTCCGCGCCCGGGGCCGGGCGGTACACCTTGGCCATCGCCATGGCGGTGAAGGACATGCCGCCCGCGAGGGTGTAGCGGGCGAGTTCGGCATTGGTGGCGGCGTCGACCAGGCGGCAGTAGGCGTTGGCGATCTGCTCGAACGTGTGGCCCTTGTAGGAGGTCACGATGAACAGCAGCGTGGTGACCTGGGCCGGGATGCGGGAGAGATCGACCATGATCTCCTCGTCGTCGCCGTCGCCCTCGCCGGTCAGGTTGTCGCCCTGGTGGCGGATGGCCCCGTCCTTGGAGTTGAGGCTGCCGTAGTAGACGACATCGACGGGGCTGTGGTCGGCGAAGAGCACCACCGAGGCGTCCAGGTCCACGTCGACGGACTTGTTGCCGAAGATGCCGCCGCGCTTGACCGGATCCCAGCCCAGGCCCATCTTCACGTAACCCAGTGCGCCGCCGCCTTCTTTGCGCAGGTTGATGCGCTGGCCCTTGACCAGGCTGACGGCGTGGCCGGCCGGCAGATCGCGGTCCTCCTGCGCCGGCCGTGAGTAACCGCCGGCCGGCGGGGGATAGTCGCCGACGGGCTGCTGGTAGGCGGGCGGCGGCGGATACGACTGTCCCGGAGGCGGATACCCCGTGCCCGTCGGCGGCGGGTACCCGCCGGTGGGCTGGTACTGCTCGGTCGGTGCGGGCGGCGGGTAGCCGCCGGTGGGCGCGTATTGCGCGGGCGGCGGGTAGCCCCCGGCCGGCGGGTACTGGTCGGTGGGCTGTGGATAACCCTGTCCCGGCGCGGGCGGCGGATAGCCGCCGGTCGGCGTGTAGTTGCCGGTGGGCGCGGGGGCCGGGTATCCGCTCGGCGCGGACGCGAATTGTTCGGGCGCGGGCGCGAATTGCTGTGGCGGGGACGTGAATTGCTGCGGCGCGGGCGCGACCTGCTCCGGGGCGGGCGGGGGCGGCGGGGCCGGGGACGGTGCGGGGGATTGCGGGGCCTCGTTCACCTGGACGCCGTGGTCGGTGACCAGCGCGGCGAATCCGCCCGCGTAGCCCTGTCCGACGGCGCGGGCCTTCCATCCGCCCTGGCGCCGGTACAACTCCAGTGCGATGACGATGGATTCGCTGCTGAGGCCCTCGATCCGGTACTCGTACAATGCGTTTCCGGCCGCATCGCTGACCTGCGCGACCGGCACGGACAGCTGCCCGAAGCTGGCGGTGGCGTCGTCGAGGGTGATGACGGCCCGAAGCTGTTCGATATCAGCGGGAATCGCGTCCAGCGACACGGCGAGGACGGCGGGCTGACCGGGCGGGCCCGGCCGCAGGGTCACACCGGGCCCGGAGGGTTGGTTGAAGAACACGAAATCGGCATCGGAGCGCACCGTGCCGGCGGTGGTGACCAGTAGTGCGGACAGGTCGGCCGGTGCGGCCACCTGCACGCTGATCACCAGATCATGGACGCTCAGAGGGCCGTTCTGGCCCTTCACCAAAACTGCGGACAAGATCGACCCTTCGTTGTCGGTGCTGTCGTTGCCACTCTACGAGACCATGGCGACACGGACCCGCGGCGTGGTTGCGGTGGTGTCCGGGGATGCCCGGACGGCGTGGCAGTATCGGCTGGGTGAGCGACGGTGAGGTCGATCCCGCGGAAGCGCACGAACAGTATCTGCGAGCCTTCCGGCACCCCGCCGTGTCCCGAGACCAGCTGCGCGACCTGCTCGATGCCGTGAACGCCTTCCTGGACACCATCACTCCCAAGCGTGGCGAGTACGTCCCCAGCGGCGGCTGGGCCCCCGAGTCCACCGCCATGGCCTTTCAGATCGGCCGTGCGGTCGAGCAGGTGCTGTCCGAGCGGGAGGACGCCGATCGGGAGCTGGTGCGCCGCCGCGATATTCGCGATCGCCTGGTGGCGGCCCTGGACGCGGTGCTGGATTGCCTGCGCACCCTGCCCGAACTGGCCGACGCCGAGGTGAAGCTGGGCACCATCTGCGTGAACGAGGGCTTCCAGGTCTACGAGGACGGGTCGGTGCGTACCACGCCCATGCAGGAGGCGAGAGCCGATGCCGGGCTGCTGGAGCGCCGCCGCGCGGAATTGGACGAGCAGATGACGGCCGCGGTGGCCGCCCGGGCCGACCTGGTGGACGACACCACCGACCTGATCCGGGAGCGGCTCGGGGTGGCCGAGGTGGGGATTCCCTGGGTGATCCTGGCCGCCACCCAGGGCGGGCTGGACGTGTCCGAGCCGTTCGAGTTCGCGGCCGATCACCTGCCCGACTGCGAATTGCGGGATCTGATGGTGCAGCTGGTGACCGATATCGAGCTGGCCCGCACGCTGGAGGAGCCGGCCGAGCCACAGCATTAGCCGGAATCGCCACCAAAGCCGCACCGGCGGTGCGAGTCTGGCTCGCAGGGAACCGAACCGGCCTTCCGAGGGGAGAATTCGGTGAAGAAGCTCATCAATGATCCGGCCGAGGTGGTGGCTGCCGCGCTGAGCGGACTGGCCGCGGCGCATCCCGAACTGCGGGTGGATGTGAAACAGCGCATCGTGGTGCGTGGCGACGCGCCGGTTCCGGGCAAGGTGGGCCTGGTCTCGGGCGGTGGTTCCGGTCACGAGCCGCTGCACGGCGGGTTCGTCGGGCTCGGCATGCTGGACGCGGCCTGTCCGGGGGAGATCTTCACCTCGCCGGTGCCCGATCAGATCCGGGCCGCCACCGCCGCGGTGGACGCCGGGGCGGGTGTGCTGCACATCGTGAAGAACTACACCGGCGATGTCATGAACTTCGAAATGGCCGCCGAGCTGGCGGCCGCCGAGACCGGTACCGGAATTCGGTCGGTGGTGGTGAACGACGATGTGGCCGTGCAGGACAGCCTGTACACCGCGGGGCGGCGCGGGGTGGGTGCCACGGTGATTCTGGAGAAGATGGCGGGCGCGGCCGCCGAACAGGGCCGGCCGCTGGCGGAGGTGGCGCGCGTCGCGGAGGCGGTGAACGCGCGGTCGCGCAGCATGGGCATGGCGCTGACCTCGTGCACGGTCCCGGCGGTCGGGCATCCGACCTTCGAGTTGGGCGAGTACGAGATGGAGATCGGTATCGGCATTCACGGCGAGCCCGGCCGGGTGCGGGCGCCGCTGGCCCCGGCGCGGGATGTGGCGCAGCTGCTGCTGGAGCCGATCCTCGCGGATCTGCCCTTCGCACAGGGTGATCGGGTGCTGTGCTTCCTCAACGGGATGGGCGGCACGCCGCTCATCGAGCTGTATGTGATGTTCGACGAGGTGTCGCAGATCCTGCGCGGGCACGGAATCCACGTCGAGCGATCGCTGGTCGGCCCGTATATCACCTCGCTCGAAATGGCGGGCTGTTCGATCACCCTGACCAGGCTGGACGAGGAGCTGACGGCGCTGTGGGACGCGCCCGTGCGGACTCCGGCGCTGCGGTGGGGGATCTGATGGCGGCGGTGGACGCGGCCGCCTGGGTGCGCGATTTCGCGGTGCTGGTCGACCAGAACGCCACCGAGCTGACCGCGCTGGACGCGGCGATCGGCGATGCCGATCACGGCACGAATATGCAGCGCGGCATGGCGGCCGCCGTTGCGGCGCTCGATGATTCGACTCCGGGCAGCCCCGGGGAGATCTGCAAGCAGACCGCCATGGTGTTGATCCGCACCATCGGCGGCGCCAGCGGTCCCCTGTTCGGGACGTTCTTCCTGCGCTTCGCCGCGGCGATCGAAAGCGGCTCCGATATAGCCGATTTCGCGCGCGCGTTCCGGGCCGGGCTGGACGGTGTGATCGCGCGCGGCAAGGCCCAGCCCGGTGACAAGACCATGGTGGACGCGCTGGGACCCGCGGCCGACGCCCTCGAGCAGGAGGTGGCCGATGGCGTGTCGGCACGGCAGGCTCTCGATGCCGCCGTGACCGCCGCGGAGGCCGGACGGGACGCCACCACGCCGCTGGTCGCGCGCAAGGGTCGGGCCTCGTATCTGGGCGAACGCAGTGCGGGACACCAGGATCCGGGCGCCACCAGTGCGGCGCTGCTGGTCCGGGCCGCCGGGCAGGCGCTGCGATGATCGGCCTGGTGGTGGTTTCGCACAGCCGGGCGCTGGCCGAGGCGGCCGTGGCGCTGGCCGCCGGGCTGCTGCCCGATCAGGGTGTGCCTGTCCGGATCGCGGCGGGACTGTCCGATAGCGAATTCGGCACCGACGCCGTCGCTGTCGCCGAGGCGATCACCGCCGCCGATTCCGGGGACGGCGTCCTGGTGCTGATGGATCTGGGCAGCGCGGTGCTGTCCGCCGAGACCGCGCTGGATCTGCTCGAATCCCCCGTCGCCGTGCGGCTTTCCGCCGGACCGCTGGTCGAGGGCCTGGTGTCGGCGCTGGCCGCGGCCGGTGGGGGCGGCGATCTGGACGCGGTCGCGGGGGAGGCCGGGAACGCCCTGGCCGCCAAGCGCGCGCAGCTCGCCGACTCCGCCGGCACCGGTCCGGCCGGCGATCCACAGTCATCCACAGCTGTGCGGTCTGTGGATGATTCGGCGATCACCGAAATCATCGAGGTGACGAACGAACACGGCCTGCACGCCCGCCCGGCCGCCGAGCTGGTCTCGGCCCTGCGCGAGGTCGACGCGGTGGTGACCCTGCGCAATGCCACCACCGGCGCCGGTCCGGTCCCGGGTGACAGCCTGACCCGGGTGCTCACCCTCGGCGTGCATCCCGGCCAGCGGCTGGAGGTCAGCGCGACCGGGCCCGAAGCGGCGCGGGCGGTCGCCAAAGTCCGCGCCCTGACCGAGAATCGAGATCATGACCAGCCTCGCTGACAAAGCCACGACGTTTCTGTCCCTGCACCAGCCCGGGAATCCGGTGATCCTGCCGACGGTCTGGGATTCCTGGTCCGCGAAGCTGGTGCAGGAAGCCGGATTCGGGGCGCTCACCATCGGCAGCCACCCGCTGGCCGATTCCATGGGCAAGCCCGACCAGGAGGGCATGACCTTCGCCGAGGTGCTGGGCCGGGTACGGGAGATCACCGCCACCGTCGACATTCCGGTGTCGGTCGACCTGGAGTCCGGCTATGCCGAGAAGCCCTCCCGGATCATCGAGGGCCTGCTCGAGGCGGGCGCGATCGGCTTCAATCTCGAGGACTCCGTGCACAGCGAGGGCGGGCGGCTGCGCACCCCGCAGGAGCATGCCGACCTGGTCGCCGAGCTGCGCGCCGCCGCGGACGCCACCGGCGTGCACGTGGTGGTCAACGCCCGCACCGACGTGTTCCTGCGCCCGGACACCGGCGCGCCGGAGGAGCGGCTGCAGAGCGCGCTCACCCGGCTGCGGCTGGCCGCCGAGGCGGGCGCGGACGTGCTGTACCCGGTGGGCCGGCACGAGCCGGACGTGCAGCGCACGCTGACCTCGGAACTGCCGTTGCCGGTCAATGCCATCGGCCTGCCCGATCAGGGTTCGCCCGCCTACTTCGCCGAACTCGGCGTGGCGCGAGTCAGTTTCGGCCCGTTCCTGCAGCGCGCCCTCACCGAGGCGGCGAACACCCTGCTGGCCGGCTGGCGCTGATCAGGACCGGACCCGCAGGAAGTAGTCGAGGATCTCCTCCGCGGCACGGATGCCGGACGCCGCGGTGACGGCCACGCGCGGGTGGTTCCAGTTCCGCTGTTCCAGTTCGCCGTGGCGGGGCCGGATGGCGACGTCGGCGGTGCGCAGCATCTCGGCATCGAGCGCACCGTCGCCGGCGGCCAGCAGGCGCGATTCGGGATGCAGTTCGCCAGCGTCGAGCAGGCGGCGGCGCACCTCCTGCACCGCGCGGCTCTTACAGACCGGCGCGGGCATGGTGTAGATCTTGCGGCCCTGCTGGGAGACCGTCCAGCCGCGCGGGCGGCACCAGGCGTCCCAGTCGGCGAGGAAGCCGGCGGGCACCCGCTGCGGATCCACCACCAGGTAGCAGAACAGGTCGTCGGCCTCGCGCAGGCGCAGCGCGAAGGATTCGTCCACGCGCGCACGCAGTTCGGTGCGCACCTCGACCAGGGTGGCGCATTCGGCGCGCACCCGCGCGTCCAGCGCGGAACGCCAGCGGCGGTCGGGGAGCCCGTTGCGCAGGATGGTGCCGCCATTGCTGGTGACCGCATAGGGCAGGGGCCCGCCGGGCAGCCGGACCCGGTGGTACTGCTCGATGGTGCGGGTGGTGACCGGAACCACGGCCGCCGCCGAGGCGAGCCTGCTCAGCCGCTGCGCCGCGACGACCGTCATGTACGACAGCGGCTGTCCCTCATGGTGTTCCACGCACACCGTGTCCGGTTCGGTGTTCCCGAAGGCCGCCCGCGTGTAGATCACCGTGCGATCCAGATCCGTCGCCACCATCATCCCGTGCTGCCGCACCGGCTACCCCTTCACTTCCTTGATCAAGCCCATACAGGCATACGCCAAATCCGGCACCGTCTCGACCGGCACGCCGCGTGCCGCGGCGAGCAGGCGGATATGGGCGTGTTCCGCCGCGTGCGGATCCCGCACCAGCACCCGCCACGGCACCCGGCGCAACAGCACCCGGGTCGTCTCTCCCACACCGGGTTTCACGAAATTCACGCTGGAGATCCCGTATTCGGCGCGCACCTTCTCCACCGACGCCCAGCCCGCCCAGGTGGGCGTCCGGTCGGCGTTCAGCAGGGCCTGGACCCGGGCGTCCACCAGCGGCCGCACCCGGTCGAAACACGCGCTGACCGCGTCCAGCAGGTGGTTGGACACGTCCTGATCGGCGAGCTCGCGATAGAACTTGGCCCCGTGGAACTGCCCCGGCCCGATCAGGTCGGCATTGAGCACGGTCCGGGAAACCAGCCCCGACACAGTCGAATTCAGGCAGGCGGAGGCGATGAGGAAGTCGTCCCGGGTGCCGTAGGTCCGCACGCTGCCGCCGGGATCGGCGAGCACCGCGAGATCGGCGTCGAACCGCGCCCCGCCCGCGGCCGCGTAGGCGTCCAGCGCGGCGGCGAGCTCCCTGGTGATCGCGCCCTTGCCTGTCCACCCGTCCACGAACACGATCTGCGCCGGATCATGATGCCGGGCAAGGTAATCCAGTGCGACCGTATCGATCCCCCGATCCCGCACGATCGACACCGCGTAGTGCGGCACCTCGATGCCCCGAGCCGCCAGCCACCGCCGCATGAGCACCCCCACCGGCGTGCCCGCCCGGGCCAGTGACACCAGCACCGCCTCGGTGCCGCGCTCGGCGATCACCAACTCCGACACCGTTGCTACCGCGAGCGCCAGCCGCTCGGCACTCTCGGCCAGCACCCGCTCGAACAGCTCCCGGTACTCCGCGTCCGGCTGATACTCCACCGGCAGCGACTCCGCGTAATGCGCCACTCCCGCCTGAATCCGCCGCTCGCGTTCCGTCACATCGGCTTCCAGCGCCACCCCGGACAGATCGGTGAGCAACCACGCCACCTCGTCCCGCGCGTACGACCCGAATTCGGTCCCGCGCAGCGGTTCCGGCAGCCGCTCTCCGCCCGGCAGAGCCGTACCGACTTCGAATCCGAGGGGGTGGCTGGGTTCCGTCACGAGACGGTCGACGGAGGGCGATACTGCGGTCCGGCCATGAGGTGGAATCTTCGTAGTGTCCGCTCGAGCGGCGGCGAGGGCGCGCGGGTCCGCGTCGGGGAGCACGGCCAGCAGCACGTCCGCGCCCGACGCGGTCAGCACGTCGACGAGTCCAGCAGCAGCCGTGAGCTTTTCGGTGTCCGCAGGGCGATCGATGATGACGAGCAGGATCGGGTCCGGCCCGGGCCGGGTTTCGGGCCAGCGTGCGTTGTACAGATAGCGTGGCGCTTCCTCACCGAGTTCCGGTGCGGTGAAACGGAATCCGCGGCGCAGCGGGTAGCCGGCTTCGTCCAGGACATAGGCGGGGGAGCGGGTGGTGGTCTGGTACCGGGTGGGGATTCCGCTGTCGGCCAGCGCCGCGGCGATGCGCAGCGGCAGGTACATGAGTTCTTCGTGGGCGATGACGATCACCGGGCATCGCGGGTCCGAGTCCTCGGTCATGGTCGCGAGCGCCCGCGTCAGCTCGGCCACCGTGCGGTCGAGCGCCGTGTCGAAGGGTGCGGCGTCGGTGTCGAGGAAGCCGTGGCGGCCGCCCTCGGGAACCCGGTGCGGCCAGGGCAGTTCGACGCGGCGGCAGGCTCCGGTGCGATCCGCTATCGGGTTGAGTACCGGTTCGGGCAACGCGGTGACGGCCTCGATCAGACCCGCCGGCAGTCGGGTGCTGCCGCTGGCCAGGCAGACGGTGTCGATGCGGGCCCCGAGTCCGGCGGCCGCTGTCTCGAAGGCGCGGCGGTCGGCCTCGGTGCGCATGTCCACCAGCGAGGCCAGGATGTAGTGGCTGCGGGGAGTGTGCGCATGCAGGGCCCGGATGGCGTCCAGAGCGGTTGCACCGGTGGAGATCTCGTCGTCGACAAGCACCATGGGCAGGTCGTTGTGGAAGATCGCGGGCGGCATCGGCTGCAGCAGGTGGGAGGTGGCGTGCGAGTGGCCCTCCTCGAAACCGGCGAGGGTCTCGGCGGTGGGCACGTCGCGGCGAGTGGAGTGCAGGTAGCAGCGCGCGCCGAGGCGGGCCGCCACGGTGTGGCCGAGTCCGGTCGCGGTTTCGGCGAAGCCCAGCACCACCGCGGCGGTGACCGGCCGATCCGGCTGCGGCGCAGCAGCTCCCGTGAGCAGCTCACGCACCAGGTCGCCGAGCCGGTTGCCGGCGTCGAGCACGCGATGCGGGTCGGTCGGGAGGTGTTTCCCCAGCACGGTCGAGACCAGCAGGTGCGCACGGCGGGGATTGCGGCGCAGGCCGGGTTCGACAAGCGTGTCGATGCGCCAATCGGGTTCCAGCAGTGCCGAATCGGTGTGCCGGAGGGTGAGCCCGAGATGCCGGGTGGCCCAGGGTAGGACGGGATCGGCGGTCACGATTCGACCAGGGCCTTGAGCAGGTCCACGAAGGAGACTCCTTGATTGGCGACGCCGAAGACCTTGGCGCGCAGCATGATCTGGTGCGCCCAGCTGCGGTGCGGGCGCATTTCGTTCATCTTGTTCCGGTACTCGGAGGCGGCGACACCGCCCGCGGCGGTGCTCAGGATGTCGACGGCATCGGCGTACTCCTCGTGCGTGACGATCGAGAGGGCGTGCACGACGGCCACATGCGAAGGGTGGATGACGGTCTTGCCCTGGATCCCGTTGGCGCGGTCCAGGGTGATCTCCCGCAGCAGCCCGTCCAGATCGCGGCTGACCAGCGACTGCCGGAAAGGGACGGCATCCACCTCGGCGAACGGCGAGGTGCGCAGCAGCGGCCGGAACATGCGGGCGTGGTCGGCGAAGTACTCCCAGACCGGTCCGGTGATGGTGAAGCCGGTGCCGTCGGCGCGACCCAGGTAGTTGACGATGTCGGCGATCACGTCGGCGACCACGCGCACGTCGTAGATGGTGAGGTCACGGTCGCGGCGAATCCCGAAGGTGGAGCACATGTCCGTGGCCCCGATCCGCACGGCGAGAATCCGTTCGCGGTGCTCGGCGAGCAGCGCGCCGATGCGGCGGAGTTCGCGGTCGCGGCTCTCGCGATGCACGAGGACGGGGGATTCCAGCACCGGCATCCCGAAGACGGTGCGGCCCAGGCACTGTGCGGCCATGCCCAGCGCGTGCAGGTAGTCGGCCGCGCAGGAGCTGTCGAATTTGGGCAGCACGAAGCCGGTGAGCGCCGCCGCCCCGGGCCCGAGCCGCTCGGCGATCTCGCCGATGCCGTGCGGGTCGCGGACCCGCACGAACAGCAGCGGGTAGGCCTCGCCGCTGCCGGCCAGTTCGTCGACGGTCCGGGCGGCCTGCCATTTCGCGGCTTCGACGGCGTGGTCGGCGACCGCGTCCTCGAGGTCGATGACCATCGAGCACACGCCGCGTTCGGCGCGGCGCAGGATGGTGGCGGTCAGGTCGGGCCGGGTGGCGGGCACGTACAGGGTCGCGCCCAGCGCCATGGCCAGCAGGTGGCGGTCGACGGAGCCGCCGAAGGGTTCGGGCAGCCGGTGGAACAGCCGCCGCAGCTCCGGGCCCGGCACCTGCCGGAAATGCCGCAGCGGGAAGCGTTTCCGCAGGGAGACCGGGGCGACATCCGGATCGCTGGTGATCATCGCGGTCATCGTCGCGGTCGTCCTCCTGCTGACTTTCGGTCTATCTGTCGGTATTTCGCATGCGCTCGACCACTCCGGCGACGAACGCGGAGATGGCGTCGAGTTCGGACACGTAGGCCCAGTAGTCGGGGTGGCGTCCGGTCAGGCCCGCGCTCGCGCGATCCAGGCGTTCGGCCTGGGCGTCGAGCACCGAACCCCATTGCGGGACCACGCCTTTGTTGACCGCGAGCATCTGCGCGTCGCGCAGTTTGAAGCGGACGGCCTTGGCGCGCTCGGCCGGCTGGTCGCGGACCGCGCGCAGCAGGGCGAGCCGATCGGTCACGGTCTCGGCGCGCTCCTCGGCGGTGGCGAGGTGGGCGCGGGCGGTGGTGGTCAGGTCGAGCGCGTCCTCCGGGTCGTGGTTGGCCAGGGCGGCCCGGGCGCGGGCCAGATCCGCGTCGGCGGCCGCGACGGCCTCCCGGGCTTGTCGCTCATTGTTGGCCAAATCGTTCGACGACGCAGCCGCGAATTCCCGCAGCAGCGCCGACATGGCCGGAGCGATGCGGTCCAGGCGGTTGCGAGCGGCATCGAGCCGGGTGGCGGCGGAGGCGAGGGCGGTGGTAGCCGAATGCTGTTTGCCGGGTGCGGCTTCCAGGGCGGTGGACAGGTCGCGGTTCAGCGTCTCGAGCCGGGTGGCGGCGTCGCGAGTGGCGCCGCCGGCACCGGTGGCCACCGCGGCCTCGAGTGTGAGCAGTCCCTCATCCACGGCGGCCGCGCATTGCCGGATCGAGGGATAGGCGGCATGGGGTGAGGCGTCGGCGGCCTGCCGCAGCTGTGCCGCCTGCGCCCGCACCTGCGAGACCAGTTGCGGCACCGAGCCGTACACCACGACCGCATGCTCGAGGTGGGCCTGATTGCCCCGGTAGAACTCGTCGACCCCGCGCGCGGCGTCGGCGAGTCTCCGGATGACGGTGTCGATCTCGGGCTGGGCGACCGGGCCGCCATCCTCGCGTTCGGCCTGTTCCAGGCGGTCGTTGAGGGCGAGGTAGGCGCCCGAGGCGTCATAGCAGCGGGCGCGCACCGGTTCCCAGCGCGCGGCCATGCCGCGCTCGGGGAACAGCGCGGCGGATGCCGTGACGGCGGCCTCGGCAATCGTCTGCCGCTGGTCCATATCCAGGAATGCGGTCGTCAGTACCTGCCGGGCCTGCTGCACCCATTCGTTGTTCCGGGGTGCCCGGAACCATCCGCGTCGACGGCCTGCCACGCCCCCGATGGTAGGAGAAGCGGCTCGTCGGGGCGACAACGGCGAGGGGTTGTGAAAATCTGTCATATGACAGTTGCTTCCGCACGCCAGAGTTGACCCTTCCCTACCAAAGACTTGGGAAAACCATTACTGTCGAGGCGGCGGAACCGACACGCAGGACACGCCGTTAGCCAAGAAACACTTCAAACGCGCTACAACGGAAGGATTCCCGCAATGGGTGTCAGTTTGTCCAAGGGCGGCAACGTTTCACTGACCAAGCAGGCTCCGAACCTGACCCAGGTGGCCGTCGGCCTCGGCTGGGACGTCCGGACCACCACCGGCACCGACTTCGACCTGGACGCCAGCGCCATCGCGACCGGCGCGGAGAAGAAGGCGCTGTCGGACAAGCACTTCATCTTCTTCAACAACCTGCAGTCCCCGGAGGGCACCATCGTGCACACCGGCGACAACCTGACCGGTGAGGGCGAGGGCGACGACGAGGTCATCAATGTCGACCTGGCGAACACCCCGCCGGCCATCGAGTCCATCTTCTTCCCGGTCTCGATCTACGACGCCGACTCGCGCGGCCAGAGCTTCGGCCAGGTCCGCAATGCCTACATCCGGGTCGTGGACCGCGCCAACGGCGCCGAACTGGCCCGCTACGACCTCTCCGAGGACGCGTCCACCGAGACCGCCATGGTGTTCGGCGAGCTCTACCGCAACAATGGTGAGTGGAAGTTCCGTGCGATCGGCCAGGGCTACGCCTCCGGCCTCGCGGGCATCGCCCGCGACTTCGGCGTCAACGTCTGAATCGAACAACTAGCGACACGAAGAGGGCTCGGTCGCACGAGCCCTCTTCGTGTGTCCGCCCGCCCCGTCCACGACCCGGCACAACGAAAGGCCCGCTGCGGTGCGAATATTCGGCCTCTCCATCATCGTCACCGTACTGTCGCTGCTCGCGGCCCTCGTGTACGGCGGCCCCACGGCCCTGCTGCTGTGCGCCATCCTCGGCGTCCTCGAGGTCTCGCTGTCCTTCGACAACGCGGTGATCAACGCCAGCATCCTGCAGCGGATGAGCGAGTTCTGGCAACGGATCTTCCTCACCGTCGGCGTCGTCATCGCGGTTTTCGGTATGCGCCTGGTGTTTCCGCTGGCCATCGTGTGGATCACCGCGGGCCTCAGCCCGGTTCGCGCCTTCGACCTGGCCATGAACCCGCCCGCCGACGGGGCCCTCACCTTCGCCGACGGCAGCCCCTCCTACGAGAAGCTGCTCACCGACGCGCACCCGCAGATCGCGGCCTTCGGCGGCGCGTTCCTGCTGCTGCTGTTCTTCAACTTCATCCTCGAGGAGCGCGAGGTCACCTGGCTGGGCTGGATCGAACGCCCACTGGCCAAGCTCGGCAAACTCGACATGCTCGCGGTGGTGCTCACCCTGGGCGGCATCGTCATCGCGGCGGAATTCATCGCGGCCGACGACGACCGGTCCACCGTGCTGCTGGCCGGCATCCTCGGCGTGATGACCTACATCCTGGTCGACGGGCTCGGCTCCCTGTTCCATGCCGAGGAGCACGCCGAAGAACAGGCCGCGGCGGGGCCCTCGGCCATCATCAAGGCGACCGGCAAGGCGGCGTTCTTCCTGTTCCTGTATCTGGAAGTGCTCGACGCCTCGTTCTCCTTCGACGGCGTGATCGGCGCGTTCGCCATCACCTCCGACCCGATCCTGATCGCCCTGGGCCTGGGCCTGATCGGCGCCATGTTCGTCCGGTCCATCACCGTCTACCTGGTGCGCAAGGGCACGCTCTCGGAGTACGTGTACCTCGAGCACGGCGCGTTCTGGGCCATCGGCGCCCTGGCGGTCATCCTGCTCATCACCATCGGCGTTCACGTCAACGAGGTGATCAGCGGGCTGGTCGGCGTGGCCTTCATCGGAGCGGCGTTCATCACCAGCGTGATCCGCAACCGGCGCGAGCAGGCCGAGTCCGACGAGGACGAGGACGACGAACCCGCAGGCCTGGAGCCCAGCCCCGTCGGCTGATCCACCGGGACCGGAAAGCCCGCCACACCAGCGCGTGTGGCGGGCTTTCTTGCGATGGTCACACCCGCGCGGGCTGCGGCATCGAGAGGTGGCGGCGGGCAGTCTCGGGCTCGGCCGGGGTGGGATTCGGCGCGGCGCGGCGGGAGGCCAGGACCATGCCGACCAGTCCTACGCCCAGGCCCGCAACTGTCAACGGGCGCAACGGCTGATCGATGACCAGCCAGGCCATCACCGCGGTCACCGCCGGGATGGCGAAGAAGAAGCGGCTGACGCGAGTGGTGTCCCAGCGCTGCAGCATGGTGTTCAGCAGCAGGAACGCACCCATGGAATTCACCAGCACCATCCAGACCATGGAACCGGCGAAGCGGGCCGGGTCCGCGAGGTGGAAGTCGCCGCCGGCCACGGCCATCGCGCCCGCGAAGGGCGCGCTGACCGCCACGTGCAGGGCGGTGCCGGCGCGCGGATCGATCGCGGGGGTGAAGCGCTTCTGGTACACGGTGCCGAGGCTGAGGCCGAGCAGGCCGACCACGCACAGCAGCAGGCCCACCAGCGAGAAGCTGGACTGATCGACCACCGCCAGGCCCACGCCCAGACCGCCGACCCCGAAGCCCAGCCACTGCCGGGCACTCACGGATTCGCCCAGGCCACCGGCGAATACGGCGATCACCACCGGGCTCAGGCCCTGCACCAGGGAGATGACGGCGGCGGTGACGTGCTCGTGCATGGCGGTGTAGAAGGCGCCGAACTGCACCATCTGCATGAGCAGGCCCGCCACCAGCGTGTGCGCGAGGACCTTGCCGCGCGGCCAGACCGCCCGCGCCAGTAGGGCATACGCGATGAGCAGCAGGCCGGCGATGCCGAAGCGGGCGAACAGCACCAGCATGGGCGGCGCCGCGCCCACGCCGATGATGCCGGCGATGAAGGCGCTGCTCCACATGAGGATGAGGGCCGGCGGGCCCGCCACTTCGAAAAGCCGGTTGTCCATGATTCCTCCACGCCGCTAACCGGTTCAGGTGGTTATACCGTGGCACCTTCTTGAATAACCTGTCAAGGGGGTTACTATGAGGACATGTCCACCTTCGCCGATCCGCACCTGTTCGTCAGCGGCAATCTCGCGCTGAACTTCATCGGTACGGCTCAGGAACGACGCACCACCTTCATCGACCGGCTCAGCAGCGACGACGAACTCGCCGAATGGGTAACGGCGGCAGGCATCCTCGACACCGCGCCGGACTGCACCGGCGCCCTCACCCGGGCCGTGAAGCTACGCGAGGCCGCCTGGCGGCTGATGCTGGCCACCCTCGACGGCGAACCCGCCGCCGACGCCGACCGGCGACTCGTCAACCGGCACGCTCACGACACCCCGCCCGAGCTGACCCTGCGCGCCGACGGCAGCGTGCACCGCAGCGGGACACTCGATTCCGCGCTCGCGGCCATCGCGCGCTCCGCCATCGAACTACTCGGCAGCCCCGATCGGGACCGCATCAAGGAATGCGGGCGAGACGCCTGCACCCGCCTCTACATCGACACCTCACGCGGCGGTTCGCGCCGCTGGTGCGATATGGCGGTCTGCGGAAACCGGGCCAAGAGCAAGGCGTTCCGCGCCCGGAACACCGAGCCGGCCGGCTGACCGCGCCCGCGCCGTCACGAACAGGAAGAAGAACGCCACCAGCAGCGCGGCCCGGCCCCACACGCCGATCTGCACGATGTTCTGCTCGAATCCGGCATCACGGCCCGCACCCAGGGCATAGAAGTAGCGGAAGACGCCGATCCCGATACACGCGTCCGCCATCAGGTAGGTGACGGTCAAGCTCCACGGCACCTCCAGCAGCACCAGGAACGGGATCAGCCACAGTGTGTACTGCGGCGAATGCACCTTGTGGAACAACAGGAATCCACACAGCATGGCGCCGCTGACACCGATCCACGGATACACCCCCGCCAGCTGATACCGCCGCCAGCCCAGCCAGCAGGCCAGCCCGAAGGACCCCAGCACCAGCAGCGGCGAGGCCGCCGACACCACGGCCTGGAACGTCGACTCGCCCTCGCTGGTCTGGGCGAACAACGGGCGTAAACCCCAGTACCAGATGGAATTCGTGGTGATATCGGCCTGCCGCAGCTGCTGGAAGGTGATCGACGCCCGCCAGCCGTCATAACCCGCCAGCGCGAAGGGCAGATTGATCGCGACCACCGTGCCGACAGCGGTGCCGGCCACCATGAGCGCGCCGCGCACATCGAATCGCCGCTCCCGCAGCGGGTTCTCACCGAGCAGCACGTAGATCAGCAAGGGCAGCACGAAGATTCCGGGATACAGCTTGAAACAGAAGCCGATCGCCAGGAATACCGCCGCGGCTATCGCCCGGTCCCGCAGGGAATATCGCGTCAGCACGGTCATCACGTAGAACGCGGCCACCGCGGTGGCCACCACCGGCAGTTCCCAATTGTGGAAGGCGTAGAGCACCAGGGGTGGACCGGCCGCCCACAGCAGCGCCGCCGGACCCGCCATCCGGGCCAGCAGATACGCGGTGAGCAACGCGAACGGGGCCAGCAGCAAGGCCGAGTGCAGCAGGAAGTCCGCATCGGTGTGCGCGCCGATGCCGCCGATCCACATGAACAGACCGCTCAGCACCGGATACTCGACCGCGCCGCCGGTCAACTGGCCATCGGGTGTGATGCCGCCCGTTATATACGGAAAGACGTGTTCATCGATGCCGCGGCCCAGCCACAGGTACTGAATATCGGAATAGCAGACATTCGAGTCCTTGATGACATCGAAAATGGCGCTGCGACCCGACTCCTCGAACCGCCCGCCGGCACATCGCGCCTTGTTCACATACGCGATCAGCAGGGTGACCCCGCACACCAGCGTCGACGTGACCGCGATCATCGACCTGCCCGCCTCGCGGCGGCGAGCGACCGCTGCGCTGGCGACGGGTCGGTTCGGCATGCGCACCACCATAGGTCTCTCTTCGGCGTGTCCGCGTGTTCAAGCTCGGGACTGGCCCGATTTCGCGGGCCATGCCTGTCTATCGCCCGGCCGCCGCCGGTGTGAACACGCGAGCAAGAGCCTCGATACCCCGGCGTCGGGCACCGCATTCCCTCATGTAGCCTTGTCGGGTTGCTGACGCAACGAACCCTCCTGCCCACGGACAGTCCGTGGGCCGTTCACAGTCCACAGGAGGTGATGAGGTCCGTGCGTCATTATGAAGTGATGGTTATTCTCGATCCGCAAATGGACGAGCGCACCGTCGGCCCGAACCTGAACAACATGTTGGGTGTTGTCGGTGCCGAGGGCGGCAAGGTCGACAACGTCGACATCTGGGGCCGCCGTCGTCTCGCCTACGAGATCGCCAAGCAGGCCGAGGGCATCTACGCGGTCGTCACCCTGACCGCCAAGTCCGAGACCGTCAGCGAACTCGATCGCCAGCTGGGCCTGAACGAGTCGGTGCTGCGCACCAAGGTGCTGCGCCTCGACAAGAAGTAGTCCAGTCCTCCCGCAACGTCGCTCGTAACCGTCGGTGCCTATCTCTAGGCTGACTGGCAAACCGCGCACCGAGCCCATGATCGGGCGTGCACGGGCGAGCGCATTGCGGACTGCACCGGAAAGCAGGAGGAACCATGGCCCAAGGCGACACGGTCATCACCGTCATCGGCAATCTGACGGCTGACCCCGAGCTTCGATTCACGCCCGCGGGAGCGGCCGTCGCGAACTTCACCGTCGCGTCGACTCCCCGCGTGTTCGACCGTAATACCAATGAATGGAAAGACGGCGAAGCGCTTTTCCTGCGCTGCAACATCTGGCGTGAAGCTGCGGAAAATGTGGCCGAGAGTCTGACCCGTGGCTCGCGAGTGATCGTGAGCGGACGACTCAAGCAGCGCTCCTACGAAACCCGCGAGGGTGAGAAGCGCACGGTCGTCGAACTCGAGGTCGACGAGGTGGGTCCCTCCCTGCGGTACGCGACCGCGAAAGTCAACAAGACCACCCGTGGCGGTGGTGGCGGCGGCTTCGGCGGTGGCGCACAGGGCGGCGGCCAGCAAGGCGGCGGCTACTCCGGTGCCGGCAGTGGTGGGGGTCGTGGCGGCCAGAGCGCCGGCGACGACCCATGGGGCAGTGCCCCCGCGGCCGGCTCCTTCGGGGGCGGCGCGATGGACGACGAACCGCCGTTCTAGACAACGGCTTTCCCCGGAATCCGCCCCGACGGCTGGTTCCCGAAATTACGGAGTTGAAAGACCATGGCCAAAGCACCGGCACGCGAAAAGGTGCTGAAGAAGAAGGCTTGCACCTTCTGCAAGGAAGACAAGGCCGGCAAGAAGAACAACACGGCCGGCGCGAAGATCGACTACAAGGACACCGCGCTGCTGCGCAAGTACGTGTCCGATCGTGGCAAGATCCGCGCTCGCCGGGTGACCGGCAACTGCGTCCAGCACCAGCGCGATATCGCTGTCGCCGTGAAGAACTCGCGTGAGGTCGCTCTGCTGCCTTACGTGTCCACCGCCCGCTGAGAAAGGAAGGCACAGCAATGAAGCTCATCCTCACCGCTGATGTCGACAACCTCGGTGCGCCCGGCGACACCGTGGAGGTCAAGGACGGCTACGGCCGTAACTTCCTGCTGCCGCGCGGCCTGGCGATTGTCGCCACCCGTGGCGCGCAGAAGCAGGTCGAGGGCATTCGCCGGGCGCAGGATGCCCGCCGCGTGCGCGACCTGGACCACGCCAACGAGCTGAAGCAGGCCATCGAGGGTCTGACCGGCGTGTCGCTCGCGGTCAAGACCGCCGGCACCGGCAAGCTCTTCGGTTCGGTCACCGCCGCCGATGTCGCCGCGGCCATCAAGGCCGCCGGTGGCCCGGTCGTCGACAAGCGCAGCATCGAGCTGCCGAAGGCCCACATCAAGAGCACCGGTAAGCACGGTGTCGTGGTGCACCTGCACCCGGATGTGATCGCCAAGGTCGACCTGCAGGTCACTGCCGCCGAGTAATTCGGTTCGTCGGAGGCCGCCTCAGCTGTGGGGCGGCCTCCGATTTTCTTTGTTCGATTCTTATGTTTGCCAGATATTCGCTAATTGCGTGTCGGGTGTACCGGGGCGAGGTGTCGGCATGCAGAATTCACGATGTTCGCCCGGGTTGTGGATTGCTCAGCAAACCAACCATTCTCGTTGTGTGACAGATCACAAGCGCGAGACCGTTCGTTCACCCAACACGCCCAGACGTTACCGTGCAGCGACACGCCGCACCGAATTGATCCACAATTACACACACTGAGAATTCGGCCACTACCAGCGTATTGATTGCCCACATCGACTGTTGTCCCCAAGTTTTCCACAGGGGGTGCACAACAGTTGGTGAACAATACCCACGTTGTCCACAGGTGTGTACACAGCTCGGTTTGGCGGGTCACCGTCCGGTCGCCTAGGTTCGCATTCGATGTCGTGACCACTGCCCGGGACGACACGACTCCGTGTATCCAGCACCCACCACCACGGGTTTGCCACCGCGCCTGCACAACTCGGCGTGGCGGCCCCGCATCGCGGTCGGGATACTTCCGCGTGGCGGGCCGAACCTGTCGGTGCGCAGGCGTACAACGGTCATGGACTCGTTCCGGGCGCGAGCAGAGAGGACGGTCGAGCCGATGGCAGTCATCGACGATCGCGGCCACGACGATCACGGGCCCTCCGACTATCCCGATGCCCCCGGCGAGGATTTCGGCCGTCAGCCACCCCACGACATGGCCGCCGAGCAATCCGTCCTGGGCGGCATGCTGCTGTCCAAGGACGCCATCGCCGATGTCGTGGAGGTCATCCGCCCCGGCGACTTCTACCGCCCCGCCCACGCGGCCGTCTACGACGCCATCCTCGACCTCTACGGCCGCGGCGAACCGGCCGACCCGGTGACGGTGGCCGCCACCCTCGACCGCCGCGGCGAACTCAAGCGCATCGGCGGGGCCCCGTATCTCGTCACGCTGACCCAAACGGTCCCCACCGCGGCCAATGCCGGCTACTACGCCGAAATCGTTGCGGAGAAGGCGATCCTGCGCCGTTTGGTGGAGGCGGGCACCCGAATCGTCCAGTACGGCTACGCGGGCGCCGACGGCCAGGATGTCGCCGAGGTCGTCGACCGCGCCCAGGCCGAGCTCTACGACGTCACCGAACGCCGCTCCAGCGAGGACTTCGCCCCCCTCACCGACATCCTCCAGCCCACGATGGACGAACTCGACTCCATCGCCTCCCGAGGCGGCATCTCCCTCGGCGTCCCAACAGGTTTCACCGAACTCGACGAGATCACCAACGGCCTCCACCCGGGCCAGATGATCATCGTCGCGGCTCGACCCGGTGTCGGTAAGGCGCTTGCTCTCGATACTCCGCTGCCCACGCCGAACGGCTGGACCACCATGGGTGAGGTCCGAGTCGGCGACGAGCTGCTCGACGCCCAAGGGCGGCCCACACGGGTTGTGGCCGCCACCGAGGTGATGACGGGCCGGCCCTGCTACGAGGTCGAATTCTCCGACGGTGCAGTGATAGTCGCGGACGAGCAGCATCAGTGGCTCACCGAGACCCGCTCCTCTCGCCGATCCGCCCAGCAAGCCGCCACCGGCTACAACCGGTATCGGAATCAGAAGACCTTCGCGGAGATCCGCACGACCGCCGAGATCGCGGCCACTGTGCACTGTGCGACCGCGGACCGACGTCTCAACCACTCCGTGGTGAACTGCGAGGCACTGCAACTGCCCGACCGCGAGTTGCTCGTGCCCCCTTACACGCTGGGCGCATGGCTCGGCGACGGCAGTTCTGCGTGTGCACAGCTGATGTCGGCTGATCCCGAGGTCATTCATCGGATCGAGAACGAGGGAATCCTTGCGACGCACTCGGATTCCGCACCGCTGCGGTACAGCCTGCGGCTACCCGAGGATGCACCGATCGAGCCGCGTGATTGCATTGTCTGCGGTGCGGAGTTCATTCCGTTCACCAGCGAAGTCCGTACGTGCGGCCGATCATGTGGCGGCAAGGCGCGTTTCGTCTCAGGTCCGGTACCCGCGCCTACCTGCCCACAATGCGGCGGGCCGTCCATCGGGCTCCGCCTGTGCCAGTCCTGCCGTAATGCGACCGGCAGCGTGCAGGCTCGCCTGCGCACCCTCGGTGTGCTCGGCGACAAGCACATCCCCCTCGAATACCTCCGCGCTTCCGAGGCACAACGACGCGCCCTGCTGGCCGGCTTGCTCGATACCGACGGCACCGTCACCAATGGCGGATCTGTCCAGTTCACGGTGACTAACCCGCGGCTCGCCCGGGACACCGAAGAGCTGATCGTGAGCCTCGGCTACCGCTGCCAGCTGTCGACCAAGCGAGTCCGGGGTCGCACCGAGGCAACTTCGACCGCTTACACGCTGACCTTCGCAACCGAGGACGAGGTCTTCGGGTTGAGCCGAAAAGAGCTGCTGCACAAGCTGCGTCGCGGCGCGACCAACACGGCGCGTTCCGGCTCCCGCTTCATCGTAGACGTCCGCCCGATCCCATCGGTCCCGGTCCGCTGCGTAGAAGTGGCGAACTCCGACCACCTCTACCTCGCCGGCCGTTCCATGATCCCCACCCATAATTCCACGCTGGGAATGGATTTCATGCGCAGCTGCTCCATCAAGCATGGTCTGGCCAGTGTCATTTTCTCGCTGGAAATGAGCCGCACCGAAATCGTCATGCGCCTCCTATCCGCGGAAGCGAAAATTAAACTGGGCGATATGCGTTCGGGCCGTATGAGCGACGACGACTGGACCAAACTCGCCCGCCGCATGAGCGAGATCAGCGAAGCGCCACTGTTCGTGGATGATTCGCCGAACCTCACGATGATGGAAATTCGAGCAAAGGCTCGACGCCTCAAACAGCGGCACGACCTGCGCCTCGTGGTGGTGGACTACCTTCAGCTGATGACCTCTGGCAAGAAGGTCGAGTCCCGCCAGCAAGAAGTCTCGGAATTCTCGCGAAGCCTCAAACTTCTGGCCAAGGAACTCGAAGTTCCGGTCATCGCGATTTCACAGCTGAACCGTGGTCCGGAACAACGAACCGATAAGCGCCCTATGGTCTCCGACCTTCGCGAATCGGGCTCGCTAGAACAGGACGCGGATATGGTTATTTTGTTGCATCGCCCCGATGCATTCGAACGCGATGACCCTCGCGGCGGTGAAGCGGACCTCATCCTCGGCAAACACCGAAACGGCCCCACCGCAACGATTACCGTTGCGCACCAGCTCCATTTGAGCCGCTTCGTCGATATGGCCCGAGGCTAGCCACCCGAAAACTCCTGCCGCACAGCGACACCGGACCGCCGACACCTTCGGAGAATCGGCCGACCGTTCTGATCTCCGGCCTACGTCAGCCGATGTTGGCGGAGAGGGCGGGCAGCATGCGCTCGTCTTCGTCTTGCCAGTCGTTCCAGGTGTGGATGCCGTAGGCCTGGAAGAAGTAGTCGACGGTGTGGCGCCGGGGTTGGCCATGCCGAGCCGGAAGGCTCGGGTGTTGGTGAGGGCCAGGGCTTCTAGGGCCATGCCGTTGACTGTGGCCATCTTGGGGCGGTCCCCGCACCGGACGCAAGCGGGGGGGGGGGCGGGGGGGGGGTGCGCGCGGAAGCCCCCGCCGAGTTGGAGTGAAAACCGAAGGCGGGCTAGGTTGGGGTAAATACAGTTTGGGGGTGTGATGTGGGGGGGTTCGGAGG